>NZ_JBSFNM010000020.1:0-145135 GCF_053587085.1 Kitasatospora sp. NPDC003701 | reverse complement strand
GCGTAGAGAGCTGCCGCAATTCGCTCCACTTAGGACAGTAGGAGGGTAGGAGACTTAGAGGAGTTGAGATATCGTCAGAGGCTCAACAACAGAAATCCCCGGCGACCGCGCCAACGGTCCCGGGGGATGGACGAAGCCGCGAAAGGGCTCCGACATGACTCACTTTATCGCCTGGGTGTTCTTCGCCTGGGCCGGCATCCTGTTGGCTGGCTTGATAGCGCTGTACCTGCCCGTGGAAGCGGGCCCGGCGTTCCAACCCAAGCCCACTGTCCCCGCTGCCCCGTCCTGGCCGGAGATGCCCGCCCTGTGGGACATTCCGGCACACGTGATCCAGCGGATGCAGCCGCTGAACGCCGAGGATCACGTCCCGGTCCGCCCCTACACCCCCGAGGCGGTCGAAGGCCCGGAGTCGGACGAGACGCACCACGAGCCCATCCCCGAAGCCATCGAAGAGCCCACCCCGGTCGAGCCAGCGCCCGAGCCGACCCCCGAAGCCCCGGAGCTGACCTTGCCCCGACCGGCCACGGTCCGGGTCGTCCCTCTCTGGGTCGCGGCCATCCTCGAAAACCAGCGGCGGACGCTCGAAGGGGTGACTGCGTGATGGCAGGCGACCCGAAGGCTTACCGCTGCTGTCGATGTGGGAGGAAGACCGCCGACGGGGTGGTTGTGGGCACGGTAGATCGTGTGAGCGGCCCGGCATACGTCCAGTGGGCGTGCCGAACTCCCTGCACCCCGGTGAAGACCCGCTAGACCCCTCATAGCCCCGTCCGGGCCGATCTCGGGCGGGGCATTCATTCAGCCTCTCTTACTACGGGAAGAGGCACCAGGCGAACGCCTGGCGCCACGCGGGCAGCCAGGCGCCCCTCGTGGTCGTCGTCCTCCTGAACCGCACCCTCCGGGTCTCGGTCACCGACGACAGCCCCGAGCTCCCCGAGCAGAGAACGTCCGCCGATCCGTACGAACTCTCCGGCCGCGGGCTCCACTTGGTCCGCTCGCTCACCCACCGCTTCGGCACCGACCCGCGCAAGTGCGGCAAGTCCGTCTGGTTCGAGCTGGACGCCGCCGCGTGAACCCCGAGCGCCGGCCGATCCGACCCACCGACCCCCGGGTCCGCGCCTACACCGAGGCGCAGATCACCACACTCCTCGCCGAACTCCACGAGCGCGGCCGCAAGTTCGGCATCATCTGGCCGAGCTCCGGCACCGACCGGACCATCGACGGCCGCGTTCTCGTCCGCTTCGGCACCGCGCCCTCCACCACCCTCCTGAACCTCCTCAACCTCCTCCTCGACGCCGAGCGGAGGGCCGACCACCCCACCGAACAGGCCCCCGAGCGAGGTGACCCGTGGGCGTCCTGATCCCCCTCCTCACCCAGGCCATCCACACCGAGCGCACCACCATCGCCTACCTCGCCGTGGAGACCGTCCCCGACGCCGCCCTCCAACTCCGCCTCGCCGTCGACCTCGACGTCCACGCGGGCCCGGGCGAACACCTCGCCATCCCCCTCACCCGCGACCAGGCCGACGAGCTGCTCCACGAACTCGCCGCCCGCCTGGGCCGCCGCGTCATCGGGGTGCAGCGATGAGCCTCGGCAGCTCCGCCGGCTTCCTCGTCGCCACCGCCTTCGTCCTTCTCCTCGCCCTCGCGCTGCTCACCGTCGTCCTCGGCGTGATCACCGCGCTCAAGGTGAACCGGCACAGCGACGACGACCCCACCCGCGGCGGCATACCCCGCTGATCGCCTCACCGATCACCCCCGCGCGGCGGCTGCCGCCCCAGCCGCCGCGGATCCAGCGGCACCCCCAGCACCCCCAGCACCCCCGCACAGGAAGTCGGCCCGTCCGACTTCCCACTCCACCCACCTCGGCATTGCAGACTTGCCCCTGGCCACCCGGGCAAGCGAAAGGCAGGGCCTCCCCGAGGAAAGCCCTGCCCCACAGACACCACCGACCGGCCGACTACCCGCGATCCGAACCCGGCTCGGCGGCACCATCCGAGGTCGCCGCGGGCTTCGCCGAGAGGATCTCGCGGGCCTGCTCCGCAGCGCGCGCCATGTTCTCGCCGACGAAGTCCACGAAGCGGGCGATGCCCTCCAGGCGGACGGCCGCCGGGGTGTCGGGGCCGAGGATGCTGACGCCCTGCCGTGCGGTCTCGGCGAGTTGGGCGTGGGACCGGGCGCTGGCGATCATCCCGTCGTACCAGACGTCGTTGTCGACGATGTAGCGCTCGCGCCGGCGTTCGTCGCGTTCGCTGCGGATCAGGCCCTGCCCTTCGAGGAGCGTGGTCGCCTTGGAGATGGACGCCGGGCTGACCTGCAGTCGCTGGACGAGCTCGGACGCCGTGAGGCTGCCCGCGTCGGTGGTGTAGAGGCAGGCCAGCACCCGGGACGTCATCTTGGGCAGGCCCGATTGCATGAGAAGGGTGGTGAACACCTCCTCGTACTGGCGCACGGCCTCCGGGTCGCGCCCGTCGGCCGGTGCGGGCGCCCCGGCCCCCCGGGGCGCGGCCTGCCTGGGCCGGTTGGTGCGGTGTTCGGTCGCCCGGTGGGCCAGATCTGCGCGGTAGGCGCCGGGGCCGCCGTTGCGCATCACCTCACGCGTGACCGTCGACGTGGGGCGGTCGAGACGCCTGGCGATCTCCGCGTAGGCGAGCCCGTCGGCCACCCCCAGCGCGATCTGCTGGCGTTCCTGCTGGGTGAGCCTGCCTCCCGGCATCGCGATCTCCCTCCGTGGGTCCCTGACGCCGCCAGCATAGCGTTCACTCTCCACGCATTGCAACGATCAGAGCATCTGACGTTGCGTTGAATCCAGAGCGGTTGCAACGATATTCGCCCTCTGGCCTGCATGAACACCGATCTCATGCAACGAATCTGTTGCCATACTTGCGAACGCAACGTAGCTTTTCCATCGTCAGAAACGACGAGCCGAAGGACAGCACGATGCAGAAGTTCGCCACCACCGCCCCGATCACCACCGTCCTCGACATCCCCGCCGGCCGCATCCGCCTCATCGCCGCCGACCGCACCGACACCACCGTCGAGGTCCTCCCCGCCGACGCCACCAAGAACCGCGACCTCAAGGCCGCCGAGCAGATCACCGTCGACTACGCCGACGGCGTCCTGCGGATCACGGCCGCACCCGCCAAGAACCGCATCCTCGGCAACTCCGGCGCCGTCGAGATCACCGTCCAACTGCCCGCCGGCTCCCACATCCAGGCCAGCACCGCCGCCGCCGACCTCCGCGGCGTCGGCCGCCTCGGCGACGTCACCTTCGAAGGCGCCCAGGGCACCGTCAAGCTCGACGAGACCGCCGCCGCCCACCTCACCCTCCAGGCCGGCGACATCACCGTCGGCCGCCTCGCCGGCCCCGCCCTGCTCACCACCCAGCAGGGCGACCTCACCATCACCGAAGCCCTCCACGGCACCGCCGAACTGCGCACCGAGCACGGCGACATCACCATCACCACCGCCCGCGGCACCTCCGCCACCCTCGACGCCGGCACCACCTACGGCCGCATCCACAACGCCCTCAAGAACACCGACGACACCACCACCCTCACCATCCACGCCACCACCGCCCACGGCGACATCACCGCCCGCACCCTCTGACCGGCCAACCCCGCAAAGGAGCACTCCTCATGACCACCCTGGCCATCGCGGCGAACGGGCTGCGCAAGTCCTACGGCGACAAGACCGTTCTCGACGGCATCGACCTGGCCGTCCCCGAAGGAACGATCTTCTCCCTGCTCGGGCCGAACGGCGCCGGCAAGACCACCGTCGTGAAGATCCTGTCCACCCTGATCACCGCCGACGGCGGGCAGGCCCGGATCGGCGGTCACACCCTCGCCACCGACCCGCAGGCGGTCCGCGCCGCGATCGGCGTCACCGGCCAGTTCTCCGCCGTCGACGGGCTGATCACCGGCGAGGAGAACATGCTCCTCATGGCCGACCTCCACCACCTGTCCAGGCGCGAGGGGCAGCGGGTCACCGCCGAACTGCTGGAGCGCTTCGACCTCGTCGAGGCCGCGAAGAAGCCCGCCTCCACCTACTCCGGCGGCATGAAGCGCCGACTCGACATCGCCATGACCCTGGTCGGCAGCCCGCGGATCATCTTCCTCGACGAGCCGACCACCGGCCTCGACCCCCGCTCCCGCCACAACATGTGGCAGATCATCCGCGAACTGGTCGCCGACGGCGTCACCGTCTTCCTCACCACCCAGTACCTCGACGAGGCCGACGAACTCGCCGACCGCATCGCCGTACTCAACAACGGCCGGATCGCCGCCCAGGGCACCGCCGAGGAACTGAAGCGCCTCGTCCCCGGCGGACACGTACGCCTGCGCTTCACCGACCCCGCCGCCTACCGGAACGCCACCACCGCACTGCACGACGCCACCCACGACGACGACGCCCTGACCCTGCAGATCCCCAGCGACGGCAGCCAGCGCGACCTGCGCACCGTCCTCGACCGGCTCGACGCCGCCGGCATCGAGGCCGACGAACTCACCGTCCACACCCCCGACCTCGACGACGTGTTCTTCGCCCTCACAGACGCCGGCACCATCCCCCACCAGACCAAGGAGACCGTCCGATGAGCACCCTCACCCTCGCCCTGCGCGACTCCAACACCATGCTGCGGCGCAATCTCCTGCACGCCCGCCGCTACCCCTCCCTCACCCTCAACCTGCTGCTCACGCCGATCATGCTGCTGCTGCTCTTCGTCTACATCTTCGGCGACACGATGAGCGCCGGCATCGGCGGCGGCACTCCGGACCGCTCCGCCTACATCGCCTACGTCGTCCCGGGCCTGCTGCTGATGACCATCGGCAGCACCGTGGTCGGCACGGCGGTGTCCGTCTCCAACGACATGACCGAGGGCATCATCGCCCGCTTCCGCACCATGGCGATCCACCGCCCCTCGGTGCTCGTCGGGCACGTCGTCGGCAGCGTGCTGCAGTCGGTCACGAGCGTCGTCCTCGTCGGCGCCGTCGGCGTGGCCATCGGCTTCCGGTCCACCGACGCCACCGTCCTGGAGTGGCTGGCGGCGTTCGGACTGCTCGTGCTCTTCGCCCTGGCCCTCACCTGGATCGCGGTCGGGATGGGCCTGGTCAGCCCGAACGCCGAGGCGGCCGGCAACAACGCGATGCCGCTGATCCTGCTGCCGCTGCTCTCCAGCGCCTTCACGCCGATCCACTCCATGCCGGGCTGGTTCCAGCCGATCGCCGAGTACCAGCCGTTCACCCCGGCCATCGAGACCCTGCGCGGCCTGCTGCTCGGCACCGGCATCGGCCACAACGGCTGGCTCGCCGTCGCCTGGTGCCTCGGCCTCACCGTCCTCGGCTACGTCTGGTCGACCTCGACGTTCAACAACGACCCCAGGTAACCGCCATGACCACGCGGGCCACGACCCGCGACCCGTCCCCGGGGCGGCGCAACTCCGACACCACGTCGGACCTGCGCCGCCCCGTCGGCGTTCCCGGCCGCCCGCGGACGGCGCTCAGCGCATCCGGCGGACCCGGAGCACGCAGAAGCCCACCAGCAGGACGGTGACCGCCAGGCTCAGACCGGTCTGGGTCCAGTGCATCACCCACTCGTCGGCCGGCGGGTGGTACGTCGTGTACGCCTGCACGATGGTGTCGTGGTGGGCCAGGCACTCGGACGACGGGCACACCCGCGCCCCGTCCGCCGTCACACTCGTCCAGTCGCTGTCCAACGGGATCCGCAGGCCGTCGTTGGTGATCAGACCGTTCCCCACCACGTCCGATTCGAGCGGGGTGTTCGTCGGCAGGTGCCCGGTGGCGACCATGCGCGTCTGATCGTCCGGCAGCGGCCCGGCCATCTTGACGGCGGCGAACGCCTCGCGGGCCGGCGCCAGCAGGTAGCGCCCGGCGTCCACCGCGAACCGCACGGCGAGGGTGAGGACGGCCGTGACGACGATCGAGGCGACGACCCGCCGCACCACCAGGCCGACCGCCGCTCCCAGCGCGACGGAGAGCAGGCAGAACCCCACCAGCGACGGCCCCGACGCGGTACGGCTCATCCAGGTGAACCAGTGGTAGTAGCCGGGAACGGCGAAGCGCCCCTGGACCACCCCGGCCCACCAACCGGAGACGACCGCGAGCACGCACGACCCCAGCAGGGTGAGGAGCAGCGGCACCCCCAGCCGGGCGGCCAGCCAGCGCTGCCGCGACACGGACTGCGTCCAGGCCAGGGCGTACGTCCCGGTCTCGAACTCGCGCGCCAGCAGGGGCGCGGCGAAGAAGACGCCGAAGGCGACCGGCAGGGCCGCCAGCAGCCAGCCGGTGACCAGGACGGCGATGCCCCACCGGTCGTCCAGGGCGATCGCCTGCCCGCTCAGCGCCTCGCACTCCGGGGGGAAGTAGACGACGTTGCAGCCCTGGATGTGCTGGGCCTCCACGAAGTCCTGGAGCCGGCTGCCCAGGACGAGCATCCAGCCGCTGAGCAGCAGGACGACGGCGCCGGCTATCAGGAGCGGGGTCCGCTCCTGGCGCAGGCTCAACCAGACGGCGCCGCGCGCGATGCGCCGCTTCGGCGGCCGGGAGCTCGACACGGTGGTCGGTTCGGACATCTCCGCGACGCTCATCGGGCCGCCACCTCCTCGCGCCCGGTGGTGCTCGCGCCCGGCCCGGCCAGGGACCGGTCCAGCGGGGCAGGAGTGCGCAGATAGGCCATCAGAATGTCCTCCAGGTTCGGCCGGCTGACGTCCCAGCCCGGGTCGATCGCGCCCAAGGGCTTGAGCAGTGCCGTCGCCTGGCGGCCGGTGCGCCGCAGCTCGACGATCTCGTGGCGCGCCAGCTCCGCCGGCGGCCCGTCACCGCCGTCGCCGGCGCTGCCGACCACCAGGCGGTGGTCGTCCAGCAGGTCCTCGACGTCGCCGGTGAGCCGGATCCGCCCGTCCCGCAGCACGGTGACGTGGTCGCAGACCCCGTCCAGCTCGGCGAGGACGTGGGAGGAGATGAGGATGGTCGTCCCGTGCTCGGCCGCCTCGGCCATCAGGATGCCGGTGAGCTCCTGGCGGGCCACCGGGTCGACGTCGGCGAGCGGCTCGTCGAGCATCAGCAGGTCGGGGCGCTTGCCCAGGACGAGCGCGAGGGCGACGCGGGTGCGCTGGCCGGCGGTGAGCGTGCCCACCCTGGCGTCCGGCGGGAGGTCGCCCATCCGCACGATCCGCTCCGCGACCTCCTGGTCCCAGCCCGGGTTGAGCTCCCGGCCGGTCCGCAGCGTCTCCGCGACGGTGAACCTCGGGTAGAGGGGCTTGTCCTGCCGCAGGTAGGCCGTGCGCCGGAGGGCGGCGGTCTCGCGCGGTCCGTTCCCGAAGACCGTGACCGCGCCCTCGGTGGGTTCGAGGAGTCCGGCGGCGAGCGCCATCAGCGTGCTCTTGCCGGCGCCGTTCGGGCCGACCAGCGCGCAGACGCGGCCGGCCGGGAGCCGGAGTTCGCAGTCGCGCAGGGCCCAGCGCCGGCGGTACTTCAGGCCGAGCCCGACCGCCTCCAGGGCGGGGGCGTCGTCGGTCGGTCGGTGCTGCACTGCGGGGTGGTTCACCCGGACTCCTCGGGGGCCTCGGTGCTGGTGGGGTAGGCGCGGTCCAGGGCGGTGTCGACGAGCGCGGCGACGTCCTCGCGTTCCAGCCCGGCCTCCTGGGCGCGGGCGATCCACGCGGTCAGGTCGGCCTGGAGCGCCAGGTCCTCGATGGTCCGCGGTTTCGCCAGGGACTTCCGGACGAAGGTCCCGACGCCTCTTCGGCTCTCGACCAGGCCCTCGCGTTCGAGCTCCCGGTAGGCCTTGAGCACGGTGTTCGGATTGATCGCCGTCGCCTCCACCACCGCGCGGGCGGTGGGGAGTTGGTCACCGGGCTGGAGCACGCCGAGCCGGAGTGCCCGCTTCGTCTGCTCGATGATCTGCAAGTACGGCGAGAGACCGCCGCGACGGTCGATGAGGTACTCGACGATGGGATCCCTCATTCCACTAGTTATCTAGTGGAATAGTGCCCTCGGCCATGAGGCGCCGTCAACTCCGACCATGACGACCCCACTCGACGACCGGGGAGCGGCCCGGACGACCGGGGCCGACCCCCGTCCTCGTCGGCCCCGGTCCTCCGGCGCGGCGCGGCGGCCGCCCCGGCCCCGCTGTGACCCCCACCACTTCCGCCCTCCCCGTGCAGCACCCGGCGCCCGCCCACCGTCATGAGGACAGGAACACGCCGAGGAGAGAAGCCCCATGACCGTCAACCCGCCGACCGGCCCCGCCCGGTGAGGCTCCGCAGGCGCGCCGCGGCCCCGGCCGCGCCACCGATCGACTTCACCGACTTCGTGCACCGGCGCTCCGCCGCGCTCTTCCGCACCGCCCACCTGCTGACCGGCGACCGCGACCTCGCCGAGGACCTCGTCCAGGAGGCCCTGGAGAAGGCCTGCCGCCACTGGAAGCGGGTGTCCGCCGCCGACTCGCCGGAGGCGTACGTCCGCCGGATGGTCGTCAACCTCGCCAACGACCGGTGGCGCCGGCGCGGCCGGGCCGGCGAGCGCGCCCCTGCGGACCTCGACGGACTCGCCGCACCGGGCGGTGACCCCTACCGGGCGGTCGACCTGCGCGACGAGCTGATCCGCGCGCTCCACACCCTCCCGATCGGGATGCGCAGCGTGGTCGTCCTCTCCTACCTGCACGACCTGGACGACCGCCAGATCGGCGAGATCCTGAACATCTCCCCCGGCACCGTGCGCTCCCAACTCGCCCGCGGACTCGCCAAACTCCGCACCGCCACCGCCCGGCCGACCCCTGAAGGTGCGCGATGACCACCGACGACCCCGACCTCGGAAGGGCCCTGCGCCACGCCATGGACAGCTACACCGACACCGCCACCGCCCCGGCCTTCGACGCCCCCGCGATCCTGCGCCGCACCCGCCGCCGTCGCGGCCTGCTCGCCGGCGCGGCCTGCGCCGCGGCGGTCGCGGCGATCGCCACCGGCGCGCTCCTGCTCCCCTCCCCGGCGCCCGCACCGCCCGCCTCGGTCGCCCCCGGACCGACCGCACCGACCGGTACACCGACCGCACCGCGACCGAGCGCACCCCAGCCGACCCCGCCACGGCCGACCGGCACCGCGACACCCGCCACCGACCCGGCCGCGACCGGCACCGCGACACCCGTCACCGGGTTCGGCCAGCCCTCCGCCGCGCCGATCGTGCCGCCGGGCACGGCCACCACGATCGTCCCGAACGTCACCGGCCTCACCCGGGCCGCCGCCGAGCAGACCCTCACCACCGCCGGCTTCCGCGTCGAGATCCACCTCTTCACCGACTGGAAGGTCCCGGGCGGATCCGTCATCGCCGTGGCGCCCCTCGCCGGCACCGCGCTCGCCCCGGACTCCGTCGTCACCCTCTTCGTCTCCAAGGGCAAGCCCTGACCCCGGTCCCGAGCCCGCCGCACCGGACGTCGGCCGGTCCGACTTCCCGCTCCTGCGCAGGCGAACCTCCGGGGCACCCCCGAGGAGAACCCCGAGGTCGGGTCCTCCTCGGCAACGAGAAAGGCCGGGGTCGGGATCGCCGCCGAGACTGAGGATCCGGGGGCGGGCGGGACGGAGCATGGAAGTACGCCCACCGGAGAGCCCGGCCCGGGCGCCAGGATCACGGAGACCACCATGAGCCGCCTCGCCCGCCCCCGTCACAACCGCGTCATCGCCGGCGTCTGCGCCGGGATCGCCGAGCGCTTCGGCCTGACCCCGTGGACCGTCCGGATCATCTTCCTCGCCTCCTGCCTGCTCCCCGGCCCGCAGTTCCTGATCTACCTGGCGCTCTGGCTGCTGCTCCCGCAGGAGCCGTGAGCCCGGAGCGGCGAGCGGCTACCCCGGAGCGGCGAGCGGCTGCCCCTGAGCGACAGCCGCTGAGCGGCGAAGCGGCGGGCCGTGGGCCCCGAACGCCGAAACGGGCCGCCCGCGCCCCCGGGATCACCGGGGTGCGGGCGGCCCGTCGGCCGTGGCGGGGAGCGTCAGCCGCCGAGACCGGGCAGGGCGCCGGTCAGACCGCCGATCGGGGTCTTGTCCAGGCCGGGGATGCTCGGCACGGCGGCGCGGGGGGCGGCGTCCTCCGCCGGGGCCGCGGCCTGGCCGGCGCTCGGGGCCAGGGTGCCGAGGGTGCCGGCGACCTTGTCACCGCCGGGCAGCTTGCTCGCGGTGTCGGTGACGGCGCCGGTCACGGCGGGGTTGGTCACCGCGCCGGTGGGAAGCCCGAGGCCACCCGCGGCGGCCGGGTCGGCGGACGCGCTGCCGGCGCCGACCGCCGCGATGGCGATGCCGAGCACGGCGGTGCCGGCGGCCTTGAGAGTGGCCTGCTTCATGTTCGTCCCCTTGGATCCTCGTCGGTGGCCGACATTCACGGCGGGGCGACGGGTTCCGCCACCTCCGCCGGTCGGCGTTGACTGCCACACCGTAGTGATCGGATCCCACGAGGATCAAAAGCCGTTAACCCACACGAGTGGGTAGTCAGATGAACGCCAACACCCAGGGGTGACAAGGGCGTTCATCCGACCGTCCGCACCGCACTCAGGCCTTGGCGCTGAACAGCCACTCCGCCTTGAGCTCGGCGTAGCCCGGCTTGATCACGTCGTTGATCATCGCCAGCCGCTCGTCGAACGGCAGGAACGCCGACTTCATCGCGTTCACGGTGAACCACTCCATGTCGCCCAGCGTGTAGCCGAACGCCTCCACCAGGTGCCCGAACTCACGGCTCATGCTGGTGCCGCTCATCAGCCGGTTGTCGGTGTTCACCGTCACCCGGAACTTGAGCCGGCTGAGCAGCCCGATCGGGTGCTCGGCGTACGAGGTGGCCGCCGCGGTCTGGAGGTTGGAGGTCGGGCACATCTCCAGCGGGACGCGCTTGTCGCGCACGTACGCGGCCAGCCGGCCGAGCTCGACGCTGCCGTCCTCGTTCACCGTGATGTCGTCGACGATCCGCACGCCGTGGCCGAGCCGGTCGGCGCCGCAGCACTGCAGGGCCTCCCAGATCGACGGCAGGCCGAAGGCCTCGCCCGCGTGGATGGTGAAGTGGTTGTTCTCGCCCTTGAGGTAGTCGAAGGCGGCCTGGTGGCGGGTGGGGGGGTAACCCGCCTCGGCGCCGGCGATGTCGAAGCCGACCACGCCGCGGTCGCGGTGGCGGTTGGCCAGCTCGGCGATCTCGGAGGACCGGGCGGCGTGCCGCATCGCGGTGATCAGGGTGCCGACGCGGATCCGGTGACCGGCCGCGCGGGCGTTCGCCTCGCCGAGGCGGAAGCCCTCGTTGACCGCCTCGACGACCTCGTCGAGGGTGAGGCCGGCCTCCAGGTGCTGCTCCGGGGCGTAGCGGACCTCGGCGTACACGACGCCGTCGGCGGCCAGGTCCTCGGCGCAGTCCGCGGCGACCTTGATCAGGGCCTCGCGGGTCTGCATCACGGCGCAGGTGTGCGCGAAGGTCTCCAGGTAGCGGACCAGCGAGCCGGAGTCGGCGGCCTCGCGGAACCACTCGCCGAGTTCCTTCGGGTCGGTGGTGGGGAGGCCCTCGTAGCCGACCGCGGCGGCCAGCTCGACGATGGTCTCCGGCCGCAGCCCGCCGTCGAGGTGGTCGTGCAGGAGCACCTTCGGGGCGCGGGCGATCTGGTCGGGGGTGGGGATCCGGGGGCCGTTGCCCGCGGTGGTGACAGGGATCTGGTTCTCCATTGCGGGAGTGTAGCTCCTACGCGCGTAGACAGGCCACACCCGCGCGGCCGGTTCGGCCAATGTGCACCGGGAATTCCACCGAAGGGCCGAGCGCACCGCCCGGACGCCGGTCGCGCGCCGTCAGTCGTGCTGCAACAACCGCCCCCGGCGGGCCAGCACGAAGTCCCGGAACGCCGCCACCGGCGGGGTCGGCGGCCGGCCCGCCGCCCAGGCCAGACCGATCGCCCGCCGGGTGCGCGGCGCCGTCACCTCCAGCTCGACCACCCCCGGCCGGGGCACCAGCGCGGGCGGCAGCAGCGCCACGCCCAGCCCGGCCGCGACCAGGCCGCGCAGCGTCTCGGCGTCCTCCCCCTCGAAGGCGATCCGCGGCACGAACCCGGCCTCCGCGCAGAACCCGTCGGTGATCGCGCGCAGCCCGTACCCGCGCTCCAGCCCGACGAACGGCTCCCGGGCCACCTCGGCCAGCCGGATCCGGCGCCGCCCGGCCAGCCGGTGGTCGGCCGGCACCACCAGGTGCAGCCGCTGCTCGTCCAGCGGGCGGGCCACCAGCGCCGGGTCGTCCGGCACCGGCGAGACCAGGCAGAGGTCCAGCTCCCCGGCCAGCAGCCGCTCCAGCATCGCGCCGACGTAGTCCTGCACCAGCTGGAACCGCACCTGCGGGTGCGCCGCGCGGAACCCCCGCAGCAGCGCCGGCACCGCGTCCGTCCCCATGGTGTGGAGGAATCCGAAGACCACCCGCCCGGCCGCCGGGTCCGCCTCCGCGCGGGCCGCCTCCGCGCCGCGTTCGACCTCGGCCAGCGCCCGCTCCACCGAGGCCAGCAGCAGCCGGCCGGCCCTGGTCAGCCGGACGGTCCGGCCCTGACGGGCCAGCAGGTCCACCCCCAGCTCCGCCTCCAGCCGGGCCACCGCCCGGGACAGCGTCGGCTGCGGCATGCCCAGCAGCACGGCCGCCTGCGTCATGTGCTCCAGCCGGGCCACCGCCGCGAACTGCGCCAGCCGGGGTGCCAGTTGGACGGCCGGCAGCTCCGGCCCCAGCTCGGCCGGCCGGTGCGGGCGATCGACGTCCTCCGTGCTGTCCACCACTCCCGTGCCACCCTCACCGCTTCGACCTCGGCTCATACCCTGACACATCGATTGTCCGGCAATCATGCATTGGACGCATCAGCGCGGCCGCCCCTAACGTCGACGTCATGCAGCCCGCCAGTACCGGGGCATCCGCGACCCTGCCGGATGCCCTCACCCAGCCGTCCCCGCTCGCCACCGACGACGCCCGCCACCGCCCCGGAGAGCGCGCCTTCCGCCGCGCCAACCTGGCCCTCTTCGCCGCCGGCATCGCGACGTTCGTCCTCCTCTACTCCACCCAGGGCCTGCTGCCGGTCCTCTCGGCCGACCTCGACCTCACCCCCGGCCAGGCCAGCTGGACGGCCTCCGCCGCCACCCTCGGCCTGGCCCTCGCCCTGCTCCCGGCCAGCGCCCTCTCCGACCGGTACGGGCGCACCGCCGTGATGACGGCCTCCGTGCTCGCCGCCTCCGCGCTCGCGCTGGCCCTGCCGTTCGCCCCGGACCTCAGCACCCTGGTCGTGCTGCGCGTCCTCCAGGGCGCCGCCCTCGCCGGACTGCCCGCCACCGCGATGGCCTACCTCGCCGAGGAGGTCCACCCCAGCGCACTGGCCTCCGCGATGGGCCTGTACGTGGCCGGCAACAGCATCGGCGGCATGGGCGGGCGGCTGATCTCCGGCTGGACGGCCGCCGGCTTCGGCTGGCGCTGGGGCCTGGCCGCCTCCGCCGCCCTCGCCCTGCTGGCCGCCCTCGCCTTCCGGCTGCTGATCCCGGCCGCCCGCCACTTCACCCCCGCGCCGGTGGACGCCCGCGCCCTGGCCCGCACCGTCGGCCGCCACCTGGGCAACCCGCTGCTGGTCCGGCTGTACGCGCTCGGACTGCTCTTCATGGCCGTGTTCGGCGCCGTCTACAACACCGTCGGCTACCGGCTGATCGCCGCGCCGTTCCACCTGCCGGAGTCGGTGGCCGCCTCGATCTTCGTGGTCTACCTGGTCGGCACCGGCACCTCGGCCGCCGCCGGGCGCCTGTCCGGCCGCCTCGGCCGGCGCGGCGCGCTGTACGTGTCGATCGGGGTGACCGCCGCCGGTCTGCTGCTGTCGCTCGCCGACTCGCTGCTGTGCGCCCTGCTCGGCCTGGTGCTGATCACCGCCGGGTTCTTCGCCGGCCACGCCACCGCCTCCTCGGCCGTCGGCCGCACCGCCACCGAGGGCCGCGCCCAGGCCTCCGCGCTCTACCTGATCGCCTACTACCTGGGCAACAGCCTCGGCGGCACGATCGGCGCCGACGCCTACCACTCCACCGGCTGGCCCGGCGCGGCCACCGTCGGCCTCGCCGCCATGACCCTCGCCGCCGGCGTCACCCTCTACGCCACCCGCCGGGCCCACACCGCCCGCCGCGCCGGCAACCCCCTGCCGGGCGGACTCTCCGCCCGGTAGGTTCCGCGCGGCCGACCCCAAGCGCCGCCACCCCCAGCCCGAGGGAGCCGTTGCCCGGGCGGGCACGGTCCGGGCGGGAGGTGTGTGGCCACAGGTGCACCGATGCGGCGGAGCCGGGCGCGGGCCGCCTGCTCCCAGACCGCACCCGGCCGGTCCGGCCCCTGCGGCGGATACCTGACGCAGGGTGTCAGGTATCCGCCGTAGCTTTCCTCCTGTCCCGCCCGCGCGACCAGAGGAAGACGTCATGGCCACCTTCGTTCTCATCCCCGGCATGCTGCACGGCGCCTGGTGGTACCGGCCGCTCACCGAGGGGCTCCGCGCCGCCGGGCACGAGGTGTACCCGGTGACGCTGACGGGGGTCTCCGAGCGCGGGCACCTGAACAACGGGGCGGTCGACCTGGACACCCACATCCAGGACGTGATCGGGCTGCTGGAGGCCGAGCGGCTCACCGACGTGGTGCTGGTCGGGCACAGCTACGGCGGGATGGTCCTCTCCGGGGTCGCCGACCGGGCGCCGGAGCGGATCGGGGCGCTGGTGTACGCCGACGCCTTCGTGCCCCGTGACGGCGAGTCGGCCTACCGGATCGTCAACGAGGTCTGGAAGCAGCGCTACCTGGCGGGCGCCGCCGCGGGCGGCGGCACCACCGTGGTCGGCTCGAACCCCGCCCTCGACCCGCGCGCCACCGTCCACCCGACGGCCAGCCTGCTCCAGCCGATCAGCCTCACCGGCGCCGCCGACGCCGTCAGCCGCCGCGTCTACATCCACGCCGAGCGCTTCGAGGACAGCCCGCTCCTGGAGACCTTCGACCGCCTGCGCGACGACCCGGCGTGGACCGTGCACACCCTCCCGGTCGGCCACGACCTGATCCACGAGGCCCCGGAGGAGTTCCTGAAGATCGCGCTCACCGCGGCCTCCTGACCGCCGTCCGGGCGTCGGCGGTCGCCGATACACTCCGGACCATGAGCATCGATCCTGCTGTGTACGCCCGGTTGCGCGAGATCGCCGATCAGCTACCGCAGGTGCCGGGGATAGGGAAGATCGAGATCGCCGGCGGCGAGATCGTCATGATGATGTCGCCGGTGAAACGGCACGAGCTGGCCGTGATCCGCCTTGCCCGGCAACTGAACGCCCAACTCCCGAACACCCACCCCGGCTACATCGCTCACGGTGGCGCGGATCTGGAGGACGTCGGATTGGGGCGGCTGCGCAATCCCGACCTGATGGTGTTCCCCGAAGCCGCTCTGGATGACGAGGAACGAGCTCTACTCCCTCACGAAATCCTCCTCGTGGTGGAGATCGTGTCCAAGTCGAACCCCGAGAACGACTACCACGACAAGGTCCGCGACTACGCCGCCATGGGCATCCCGCTGTACCTGCTGGTCGACCCCCGCAAGGGCACCGGGATCGTGCACGACGAGCCCGGCTACCCGTCCCGCAAGGAGTTCGCCTTCGGCGACACGATCACCGTCGGCCCGTGGACCCTCGACACCGGCGTCCTGCGCACGTACGCCTGAGCGGGCGTCCGTGCGCAGGACCGGTGATCAGGCGATGCGGTCCAGCACGATCGGGTTCGGGGTGAACGCGGTGCCCGCCGGGGCGACCTCGATGCCGCCGGCCAGCGCCTCGATCGCGTAGTCGTAGCGCTCGGGGGTGTCGGTGTGCAGGGTCAGCAGGGGCTGGCCGGCCACCACGGTGTCGCCGGGCTTGGCGTGCATCTCGACGCCGGCGCCCGCCTGCACCGGGTCCTCCTTGCGGGCCCGGCCGGCACCGAGGCGCCAGGCGCAGACGCCCACCGCGTACGCGTCCAGCGAGGTGAGCACGCCCGAGGCCGGGGCCGCGATGACGTGCTGCTCGCGGGCGACCGGCAGCGGGGCGTCGACGTCGCCGCCCTGGGCGCTGATCATGCGGCGCCAGTGGTCCATCGCGGAGCCGTCGCGCAGCGCGTCGGCCGGGTCCTTGCCGTGCACGCCGGCCGCAGCCAGCATCTCGCGGGCCAGCGCGAGGGTCAGCTCGACGACATCGGCCGGGCCGCCGCCGGCCAGCACCTCGATCGACTCGCGGACCTCCAGCGCGTTGCCGGCGGTGAGGCCGAGCGGGGTGGACATGTCGGTGAGCAGCGCGACGGTGTTGACGCCGGCCGAGGTGCCCAGGCCGACCATGGTGCGGGCCAGCTCGCGGGCGTTGTCCAGGTCCTTCATGAAGGCGCCGGAGCCGACCTTCACGTCCAGGACGAGGGCGCCGGTGCCCTCGGCGATCTTCTTGGACATGATCGAGGAGGCGATCAGCGGGATCGCCTCGACGGTGCCGGTGACGTCGCGCAGCGCGTAGAGCTTCTTGTCGGCGGGGGCGAGGCCGTCGCCGGCCGCACAGATGACGGCGCCGGCGTCGTGCAGCACCTTCATCATCTCGTCGTTGGAGAGCAGGGCCCGCCAGCCGGGGATGGACTCCAGCTTGTCCAGGGTGCCGCCGGTGTGGCCGAGGCCGCGGCCGGACAGCTGCGGCACGGAGGCGCCGCAGGCGGCGACCAGCGGGGCGAGCGGCAGGGTGATCTTGTCGCCGACGCCGCCGGTGGAGTGCTTGTCGCTGGTGGGCTGGGCGAGCGAGGAGAAGTCCATCCGGACGCCGGAGCGGATCATCGCGTCGGTCCAGCGGCTGATCTCGCGCAGGTTCATGCCGTTCAGCAGGATCGCCATGGCGAGGGCCGACATCTGCTCGTCGGCGACGTCGCCGCGGGTGTAGGCGTCGATGACCCAGTCGATCTGAGCGTCGCTCAGCTCTCCGCGGTCGCGCTTGGTCCTGATGACGGAGATGGCGTCCATGGCTGCTCCAAGAGGGGTTCAAAATGCGAAGAGTGTCGCGAGCTGGCCGGATTGCGGCCCCACTCGCGACACTCTACGCGCGTAACAGAAACAAAGACTAGAGCCGCTCCGGCCCGAACGCGTCGGGCAGGACCTCGCTCATCGGCTTCACGCCGGAGGGCAGCTCGACCAGCAGGTCCGGCCCGCCGTGCTCGTAGAGCAGCTGGCGGCAGCGCCCGCACGGCATCAGCAGACCGCCGTCCCCGTCCACACAGGTGAACGCGGTCAGCCGGCCGCCACCGGTCGCGTACAGCGCGGAGACCAGGCCGCACTCGGCGCAGAGCGCGAGCCCGTACGAGGCGTTCTCCACGTTGCAGCCGGTGACCACCCGTCCGTCGTCCACCAGCGCGGCCGCGCCGACCCGGAAGCGGCTGTACGGGGCGTAGGCGTGGGTCATCGCCTCCCGCGCCGCCGCGCGCAGTGCCTCCCAGTCGATCGCCGCCGCGGGGGCCGTCACTTGCCCTGGCCCTTGCGGTAGATCTGACCGTCGGCCTTCGGCGGCCGCAGCCGCTGCGAGGCCAGCGAGAGCACCACCAGGGTGATCACGTACGGCGTCGCCACGATCAGCGGACGCTGCACCTCATCGGTGGTGGCGTACCAGGTCGCCAGGCCGCCGGCCACCACGAAGGTGATCAGCGCGGCCGGGATCTTGCGGCGGTAGAGGTTCCAGAGCGCCAGCAGGAACATCGCGATGGCGACCACCAGGATCAGCACGTGCACCGACTCCGGGTCACGCAGCTGGAGGCTGTCGGTGAAGCCGAACAGGCCGGCGCCCATCGCGAGGCCGCCCGGCATCCAGTTGCCGAAGATCATCGCCGCGAGGCCGATGAAGCCCCGGCCGTTGGTCTGGCCGTCCTTGTAGAAGTGCGCCGCGACCAGCGAGAGGTACGCGCCGCCGAGGCCCGCGAAGGCGCCGGAGGTGATGACCGCGAGGTACTTGTACTTGTAGACGTTGACGCCCAGCGACTCGGCCGCGGTCGGGTTCTCACCGCAGGAGCGCAGACGCAGGCCGAACACCGTGCGCCACAGGGCGAAGTAGCTGACCACGATCAGCGCGCCGGCCAGCAGCACGACCACCGAGATGTTGGTGACCAGGCCGCCGAGCACGCCCGCGACGTCGGAGACCAGGAACCAGTGGTGGAGCTCGATGTCCTTCAGCCCGGAGGAGAGCCCGGGGATGGTGATGTACGGCAGCGGATCGGCCGGCGGGGACTGGTTCGCCCCGGCACCGACGGAGATGTAGTCCTTGTAGTAGATCCGGTTGACGTACGCGCAGATACCGGGGATCAGCAGGTTGACACCGACACCGGAGACGATGTGGTCGACGCCGAAGGTCACCGTGATCACGGCGTGCAGCAGACCGCCGAGCGCACCGCCGAGCATGCCGGCCACCAGGCCGAACCAGGGGCTGACCAGGTAGCCGCCCCAGGCACCGGCGAAGGTGCCGGCGACCATCATGCCTTCGAGGCCGATGTTGACCACGCCGGCCCGCTCGGACCAGAGACCGCCCAGACCGGCCATGCCGATCGGCACGGCGGCGCTGAGCGCGGCGGTGACCTGGCCGGAGGAGGTCAGCGAGTGGTTGCCGGTGGCCATGCCCACGGCGGAGAAGAGGACCAGGGCGCCCGCGATCAGCAGCAGCACCACCGGCCAGGACATCTTGCGCTTCTTGGCGGGAGCGCCCGGCGCCTTCGCGCGGGCAGCGGTGGCCGTGCTCATGCGGACACCTCCTTCTTCTCGTTGGCAGCCGCGGCCTGGGCGGCGAGCTGGGCGCCGACCTTCTGCTGCTGGCGCTTCAGGCCGTAGCGGCGCACCAGCTCGTAGGCGACGACGACGCAGATGACGATGGTGCCCTGCATGACCGGGACGATCTCGAACGGGAAACCGCCCTGGAGCGGCAGCTGCGAGCCGGTGGCGTCCAGGAAGGCGAACAGCAGGGCGGCGAAGGCCATGCCGATCGGGCTGTTGCGGCCCAGCAGCGCGACCGAGATGCCGAGGAAGCCGAGGCCGCCCTGGAAGCTCTGGCCGAAGTTGTACGAGTTCTGCAGCAGCTCGGGCATGCCGATCAGGCCGGCCAGCCCACCGGAGACCACCATCGAGGTGACGACCATGCGCTTGACGTTCACACCGGACGCGGTGGCGGCGCTCTCCGAGCGGCCGGTGGCGCGCAGGTCGAAGCCGAAGCGGGTCCGGGTCAGGGTGAACTGGAAGGCCACGCCGACCAGGATCGCGATGAAGAGGAAGCCGTAGAGCGGCCCGCCGTCGGTGTTGATCGCGAAGAAGTGGCTGGACTCCGAGACCGGCGAGGTCTGGATGGAGTTGCTGGTGGAGCTCTTCTCCGGCGCGAAGATGCCGGGGACGAGCAGCAGACCGACGATCGCGACCGCGATGGCGTTCAGCATGATGGTCGAGATGACCTCGCTGACGCCGCGGAAGACCTTCAGCAGACCGGCGATGCTCGCGTACAGGCCACCGACCAGCATGGCGGTGATCAGCAGCAGCGGGATCTGGATGAACGACGGCAGGTCGAGCCGGCTGCCGACGAAGGCCGCGAACAGCGCCGCGACCTTGTACTGGCCCTCGACACCGATGTTGAAGAGGTTCATCCGGAAGCCGAAGGCGGCGGCCGCGGCGGCCAGGTAGTACGTGGTGGACCGGTTGAGGATGGCCACCTGGCCGTCCGACTTGGTGGCGTACGTGATCATCACGTTCCAGGCGTCGAACGGGTTCTTGCCCGAGGTCGCCAGGAGCACCGAACAGATCGCGACGGAGAGCAGCACGGCGAGCACCGGCGCTGCCAGGGCGAGCACGATCTTCTCGCCGTCGAACCGCTGTGCCAGCTTGCTCTTGGCCGCGGGGTTGGGACTGGTCATGTGGCTACTCCCCCGCCTGCGGGTCGGCGGTGTCGGTGGGGGTGTCGGACGGAGTGCCGTCCTCGGCTGCGGCAGCCTCGGTGCCCTCCGCGCTGGCCGCGTGGAACTCCTCCACGGCCTCCGCGTCGGACTCGATGTGGCCGCTGGCGGCACCGGTCATCGCGGTACCCAGGTCCTCGGCGGTGACGGTCGCCGGGTCGGCGTCGGCCACCAGACGGCCGCGGTAGATCACCCGGATGGTGTCGGAGAGGCCGATCAGCTCGTCCAGGTCGGCGGAGATCAGCAGCACCGCGAGGCCGGCCCGCTGGGCGACCCGGATGTGCTCCCAGATCTGCGCCTGCGCGCCGACGTCCACCCCGCGGGTGGGGTGGGCGGCGATCAGCAGCTTGGGATCGTGGCTCATCTCGCGGCCGATGATCAGCTTCTGCTGGTTGCCGCCGGAGAGGGAGGCCGCGGTGACCTCGATGCCGGGGGTGCGGACGTCGTACTCCGCGACGATCCGCTCGGTGTCCTTGCGGGCGCCGGCCGGGTCGAGCAGCACGCCCTTGGAGTTCGGGCTCTCGGTGACGTGACCGAGGATCCGGTTCTCCCAGAGCGGGGCCTCCAGCAGCAGGCCGTGGCGGTGGCGGTCCTCGGGGATGTAGCCGATGCCGGCCTCGCGGCGGCTGCGGGTGAGCGAGCCGGAGAGGTCCTTGCCGTCCAGGGTGATGACGCCGCCGTCCAGCGGGAGCATGCCCATGATGGCCTCGACCAGCTCGGCCTGGCCGTTGCCCTCGACGCCGGCGATGCCGAGGATCTCGCCCTTGTGGATGCGCAGCGAGATGTCGTCGAGCACCACGCGCTCGATGCCCTCGGCATCGGTCTTGGCGATCCGCAGGTCCCGGACGTCGAGCATCTCGCTGGTGGTGACGGTCGACTCGCGGCTCTCCGGGGAGGGCAGCTCGGCGCCGACCATCAGCTCGGCGAGCTGGCGCGCGGTGACGTGCGCCGGGTCGGCGTCGCCGACCGTGGTGCCGCGCCGGATGACGCTGATCGCGTCGGCCACCGACAGCACCTCGTGCAGCTTGTGCGAGATGAAGATGACGGTGACGCCCTCGGCCTTGAGCTCGCGCAGGTTGTCGAAGAGCGCCTCGACCTCCTGCGGGACGAGCACGGCGGTGGGCTCGTCGAGGATCAGGATCTTGGCGCCGCGGTAGAGCACCTTGAGGATCTCGACCCGCTGACGGTCGGCGACGCCGAGGTCCTCGACCAGCGCGTCGGGGCGCACGCCCAGACCGTACTGGTCGGAGATCTCCTTGATCTTCGCCTTCGCCTTGGCACCGATGCCGTGGAGCTTCTCGCCGCCGAGGACGACGTTCTCCCAGACGGTGAGGTTGTCGGCGAGCATGAAGTGCTGGTGCACCATGCCGATGCCACGCGCGATGGCGTCGCCCGGGGTGTTGAACTCGCACTGCTCACCGTTGATCGCGATGGTGCCCTCGTCCGGCTTCTGCATGCCGTAGAGGATCTTCATCAGCGTCGACTTGCCGGCGCCGTTCTCGCCCATGAGGGCGTGCACGGTGCCGGTGCGGACGGTGAGGTTGATGTCGTGGTTGGCCACGACGCCGGGGAAGCGCTTGGTGATGCCGCGCAGTTCGACGGCCGGTGTCGCCGTCCCCGCGCTGGGGGTACCGCCCTTGCTGAGGGCGGGGTCGGATGCGGTGATGGCGATCTCCTGGTGGTCTGGAGGCGCGTCGTTGCGCTGGAGGGCCAAGAAAAAACGGTGGGGTACGGGACGGGGCCCGGGGGTACGCACTGAGCGCACCCTTCCGGGCCCCTCCCTGATGCTGCGTCAATCATTGCGCTGCCGGGCAGACGGCAGCGGCAGCGACGTCCGGGCGCGCCTTACGGAGCGGTCGGGACGGTGGTGGCGCCGCTCTTGATCGCGGTGGCCGCGTCGTTGAGCTTGCCCTGGATGTCGTCGATCTTGCCACCGGTGGTGGCGAGCGAGACACCGTCGGCCTTCAGGTCGAAGTTCTTCACACCGGTGAAGGGGGCGCCCTTCTTGGCGGAGTCGATGTAGGCGAACACGGCCTTGTCGACGTTCTTCACCATCGAGGTGAGGATGCTGTTCTTGTACTTCGCCAGGGCCGGCTGGGCGGCCTGGTCGGAGTCGACGCCGATGGCCAGCTTGCCGGCGTTGGCGACGGCCTCGATGGCGCCGTTGCCGGAGGAGCCGGCAGCGGTGTAGATGACGTCCGCGCCCTTGTCGAGCTGGCCCTGCGCGGCCTCCTTGCCCTTGTCGGGCGAGTTGAAGCCGGAGAAGTCCGGGGGCGTGGTCAGGTAGGTGGTCTCGACCGCGATGCTCGGGTCGACGGACTTCACACCCGCCTTGTAACCCGCCTCGAACTTCTTGATCAGCTCGGACTGCACACCGCCGATGAAGCCGACGTGCTTGCTCTTGGACTTGTTGGCGGCGGCGACGCCGGCCAGGTACGAGCCCTCCTGCTCCGAGAACGTCAGCGAGGTGACGTTGCTCGGCTGCGTGTCGGACGCCGAGTCGATGATCGCGAACTTGGTGTTCGGGTTCTCCTTGGCGACCTTCTCGACCGCACCCTGGTAGACGAAGCCCACCGCGATGATCGGGTTGTAGCCGGCGGTGACCAGGTTCTTGAGCCGGGTCTCCTTGTCGGCCTCGGCCTCACCGGTCTTGGCGTCGGCCTCGGTGACGGCGACGCCCAGGTCGGCCTTGGCCTTGTCCAGGCCACGAGCGGCGGAGTCGTTGAACGACTGGTCGCCACGGCCGCCGATGTCGTAGGCCATGCCGACCTTCAGGCCGCCCTCGGAGGAGCCGGAAGAAGCAGTGTCGTTGCTCTTTGCGCCGCAAGCGGCGAGCGAGGCAATGCCCAGGGAACCCGAGAGCACAACCGCAGCGAGCTTAGTAGAACGGCGCAAGGGAGTATCTCCTTCTCACACGCACCCGTTTAGCGTGGTCGGACGCCACCGTAACGCGCGTAGAACACGGTTGGGTCACAGGCTGCCGGAGCAATCGGGTTGTTATCAAACCGTGGTCTCACGGTCTCCCCGACGCTCCTTCCCCGTACGCGGAGGGTGATCGGAACTGGTTGCGCCCAGTCTACGTAATCGAACAAAAAGCCCGGAAGGCGACAACTCGGGCACTTCCGGCTAAGCCTCCCCGGACCCCTCGGCCTCCAGTGCCAGCGCCGCGAACAGCTCCACACCGATCCCGATCGCCCGCTCGTCCACGTCGAAGCGGCCCTGGTGCAGGTCACGGACCGTGGTGTCCCCGGGGGCGCGGACGCCGAGCCGGGCGAGCGCGCCTGGGGCGTGTTCCAGGTACCAGGAGAAGTCCTCGCCACCGAGGCTCTGCTCGGTGTCCTCCACCACCTGGCGGCCGTCCTGGCCGAACCGGGCCGTCATGGCGGCCTCCAGCAGACCCACCGAGACCGCCTCGTTGACCACCGGCGGCACCCCGCGGTGGTAGTCGAGCGTCCACTTCGCCCGGTAGGTCTCGGCCAGCTTGGCGATCAGCTCGTGCAGCTGGTCCGGCGCCTCGCGCCAGCCCGCCAGCTCCAGGCAGCGGACGGTGCCCTCCAGCTCGGCGTGCTGCGGGATGACGTTGGGGGCCGAGCCCGAGGCGATCCGGCCCCAGACCAGGCTGACGCCCCAGCGCGGGTCCATCCGGCGGGACAGCGCGGCCGGCAGGTCGGCGGCCATCCGGGCGATCGCCGTCACCAGGTCGGTGGTCAGGTGCGGGCGGGCGGTGTGGCCGCCGGGGCCGTCCAGGTGCAGCACCAGCCGGTCACAGGCCGAGGTGATCGCCCCGGTGCGCAGCGCGATCCGGCCGGCCTCCACCTTCGGGTCGCAGTGCACCGCGAAGATCCGGCCCACGCCGTCCATCCCGCCGGCCTTGATCACGTCCAGCGCCCCGCCCGGCATGACCTCCTCGGCGGGCTGGAAGACCAGCCGGACCGGGCGGCGCAGCCCGCCGGCGCGGGCGGCCTCGGCCAGCACCAGGGCGGTGCCCAGCACCACCGAGGTGTGCACGTCGTGGCCGCAGGCGTGGGCCCGGCCGGGGACGGTCGAGCGGTAGGGCACGTCCGTCTTGGCGTCGTCGATCGGCAGCGCGTCGATGTCGGCGCGGAAGGCCAGGAACTCGGCGCCGCGCGGGGCGCCGTCCGGGACGATGTCGACGATCATCCCGGTGCCGCCGGGCAGCACCCGGGGGGCCAGGCCGGCCGCCGTCAGCCGGTCGCGCAGCAGGCCGGTGGTGCGGAACTCCTGGCGGCCCAGCTCCGGGTGGCGGTGCAGGTCGCGGCGGAAGGCGATCAGCTCCGGTTCCAACGCCGCGACCCGGTCACGCAGACCGGCGAGGGGGCGGGCAGCGGTGAGCGTGATGGCCGACTGGGCGGACTCAGGACGGTTCATCTCAACAAGGGTAGGCCTGTTGGGGGGTTTTGGCCCGACTTCCGGAAAAGAAGTCCCCGTATGGGCGCATAGTGGCCGAGCAGGTGGGTATGACATCTCGTTTCACTCGCCTTCCCCGGGGTGCGTGCCCTGTGCAACGACCGCCCCGGCCGGCGGTCACGGGCCACCCTGACGGCGGATTGACGGCCGCTCAGAACCGCTCGGTGGGCGTGTACGCCCCCCACACCTCGCGCAGCGCGTCGCAGACCTCGCCCACCGTGGCGCGGGCGGCCAGCGCCTCCTTCATCGGGTACAGCACGTTGTCCCGGCCCTCGGCCGCCCGGCGCAGCGCGCCGAGTGCGCGGCCCACCGCCGAGGAGTCGCGCCCGGCCCGCAGCGCGGCCAGCCGCTCGGCCTGCCGCGCCTCGATCGCCGGGTCCACCCGCAGCGGCTCGTACCGCTCCTCGGCGTCCAGCCGGAAGCGGTTGACGCCGACCACCGTGCGCTCGCCGGAGTCGGTCTCCTGCTGGACGCGGTAGGCGGTGCGCTCGATCTCGGCCTTCTGGTGCCCCGCCTCGATCGCCGCCACCGCCCCGCCCAGCTCCTCGATCCGCTCCATCAGCGCCAGGGCGGCGGCCTCCACCCCGTCGGTCAGCGACTCGACGACGTACGAGCCGGCGAACGGGTCGACGGTGGCGGTGAGGTCGGTCTCGTGGGCGAGCACCTGCTGGGTGCGCAGCGCGAGCCGGGCGGACTTCTCGGTGGGCAGCGCGAGCGCCTCGTCGAAGCTGTTGGTGTGCAGCGACTGGGTGCCGCCGAGCACCGCGGCCAGTGCCTGCACCGAGACCCGGACGAGGTTGACCTCGGGCTGCTGCGCGGTGAGCTGCACCCCGGCGGTCTGGGTGTGGAAGCGCAGCATCTGCGACCTCGGGTCGCGCGCACCGAACTCCTCGCGCATCACGCGGGCCCAGATCCGCCGGGCGGCCCGGAACTTCGCCACCTCCTCCAGCAGGGTGGTGCGGGCCACGAAGAAGAAGGAGAGCCGCGGCGCGAAGTCGTCCACCGCCATGCCGGCCGCGACCGCGGTGCGGACGTACTCGATGCCGTTGGCCAGGGTGAAGGCGATCTCCTGCGCGGGGTCCGCCCCGGCCTCGGCCATGTGGTAGCCGGAGATCGAGATGGTGTTCCAGCGGGGGATCTCGGCCCGGCAGTACCGGAACACGTCCGCGACCAGCCGCAGCGAGGGCTTCGGCGGGAAGATGTAGGTGCCCCGGGCGATGTACTCCTTCAGCACGTCGTTCTGCACGGTGCCGGTCAGCCGCGCCGCCGGCACGCCCTGTGCCTCGCCGACCAGCTGGTACAGGAGCAGCAGCAGGCCGGCCGGCGCGTTGATGGTCATCGAGGTGGAGACCTCGCCCAGCGGGATGCCGTCGAACAGGACGCCCATGTCCTCCACGCTGTCGATCGCCACGCCGACCTTGCCGACCTCGCCGGCCGCGATCCGGGCGTCCGAGTCGTAGCCCATCTGGGTGGGCAGGTCGAAGGCGACGGAGAGGCCGGTGGTGCCGTTGGCGATCAGCTGCCGGTAGCGGGCGTTGGACTCGGTGGCCGTCCCGAAGCCGGCGTACTGGCGCATCGTCCAGGGGCGGCCGGTGTACATCGACGGGTAGACGCCCCGGGTGTACGGGTACTCCCCCGGGCTGCCCAGGCGCTCCCGCGGATCCCAGCCGTCCAGCGCCCCGGGGCCGTACAGCGGCTCGACGGGGAAGCCCGATTCGGTGCGGCGCGGCTCGGCTGCCATGGGTCCCTCCACGGGATCGGCGGGCGGGTGCACTCCCTTTCGCAATGTAACGGCCTCGGCGGTGCACCGGCCTTCGCAAACGCCCCGGACTTTGCAAACACAGACTTTGCAAAGCCTGGAGGCTATTTGCAAAGGCCGGTGCCTTTGCAAAGTGCGCACCGGGCACCCGGCCCGGCGCGGGCGGGGCCGACGCCATTGAGATGATCGGGTGAGCGACCGAAGTACTTCCCCGACCGACGCGTTCCTCCAGGGAGTGGCAATGACCGAGCAGAAGGTGGCCGTGGTCACCGGAGCCAGCAGTGGAATCGGCGCGGCGACCGCCCGCCGGCTCGCGGCCGAGGGCTTCGAGGTGGTGCTGACCGCCCGCCGCACCGAGCGGATCGAGGAGCTCGCCAAGGAGCTCGGCGGCCGCGCCCACACCCTCGACGTCACCGACCGGGCGGCCGTGGACGCCTTCGCGGCCGCGGTCGGCCGGGTGGACGTGCTGGTCAACAACGCCGGCGGGGCGATCGGCGCGGAGTCGGTCGAGGCCGCCGACCCGGCCGACTGGCTGGCGATGTACCAGGTGAACGTGCTCGGCGTGCTGCACGTGACGCAGGCCCTGCTGCCGGCGCTGCGGGCGAGCGGCGACGGCACCGTGCTGGTGCTCTCCTCCACCGCGGCGCTGGCCGCGTACGAGGGCGGCGGCGGCTACGTGGCGGCCAAGCACGCGGCGCACACCATCGCGGCCACGCTGCGGCTGGAGCTCTGCGGGGAGCCGATCCGGGTGATCGAGATCGCCCCGGGCATGGTGAAGTCCGAGGGCTTCGCCGTCACCCGCTTCCGGGGTGACGAGGAGAAGGCCGCGGCCGTGTACGCGGGCGTCGCCGAGCCGCTGACCTCGGAGGACGTCGCGGACACCGTCGCCTGGGCGGTCACCCGGCCCCCGCACGTCAACATCGACCTGCTGGTGGTGCGCCCCCGCGCCCAGGCCGCCAACCACAAGGTGCACCGGGCCTGACCCCGGCCGCACGGAGCGGGCGGCCCGCCGACCGGGGGCCATGATCGAACGTGTCACCCGGCAGTGATACATACGTGCGATGAGATCCCTTCGGGCCGCCCGCCCGCGCATTCTGCTGACCGCCTTCGCGGCCGGCACCCTGCTCCTCGGTTCCGCCTGCAACGACAGCACCAAGCCCGCCCAGGACCAGGCCGTCGCGACCCCGCCGACCGCCCCGGCCACCCCGTCGGCCACCGCGACGCCGACACCGACCCCCAAGCCCACCGGCGCCGACGACCCGGCGCTCAAGCCGTTCTACGGCCAGCAGATCGCCTGGGCGGCCTGCCCGGCCGACCC
The DNA here is from genome assembly GCF_053587085.1 of Kitasatospora sp. NPDC003701. Classification (NCBI taxonomy): domain Bacteria; kingdom Bacillati; phylum Actinomycetota; class Actinomycetes; order Kitasatosporales; family Streptomycetaceae; genus Kitasatospora; species Kitasatospora sp. NPDC003701. Next base: position 117,667 of record NZ_JBSFNM010000020.1, on the reverse strand, counting down.
GCAGGCCGCGAAGGCCAAGATCGACATATCCGGGATGCTCTGCGGCAAGCTGCACGTCCCGCTCGACTACACCGCCCCCGCCACCGACGCCCTCGACATCGCGCTGATCAAGCTGCCGGCCGCCAAGCCGGACCAGCGGATCGGCTCGCTCATGGTCAACCCGGGCGGCCCGGGCGCCTCCGGCATCGAGATGGTCAAGTACGGCGCCAAGGAGTACGAGGGCACCCTGCACAACCGCTTCGACGTGGTCGGCTTCGACCCCCGCGGCACCGGCGAGAGCTCCCCGGTGATCTGCTACGACGACAAGCAGCACGAAGAGGCCGACCAGCGCGACTCCTCCCTGGACCCGGCGGTCCGCAAGGCCGACCACGTCAAGTACGGCACCGAGCACGCCGCCGCCTGCCAGGCGAAGTCCGGCAAGCTGCTGCCCTTCGTCGGCACCCGCAACACCGCCCGCGACCTGGACGTGCTGCGCGCCGCCGTCGGCGACAAGAAGCTCAACTACCTCGGCATCTCCTACGGCACCTACCTGGGCGCGCTCTACGCCGAGCAGTTCCCGCAGAACACCGGCCGGCTGATCCTGGACGGCGCCGTCGACCCCGCCCAGGACGGGCTGGACCACGGCATCGACCAGCAGGTGGGCTTCGAGAAGTCCTTCGAGCGCTTCGCCGCCGACTGCGTGCAGAACCACGCGGCCGAGTGCCCGCTCGGCAAGGACCCGGCCAAGGCCGCCCAGAAGGCCGCCGACTTCCTCGACGGCCTGCGCGAGCACCCGATGACCGCCAAGGACGGCCGCAAGCTCGGCGCCGACCTCGCCTGGACCGGCACCATCCAGATGCTCTACGGCGACGAGAAGACCTCCTGGACGTACCTGCGCAACGCGCTCGGCTGGGCGATGCTCGGCAAGAAGGGCGACTACCTGCTGGCCTTCGCCGACGAGTACAACGGCCGCGACGAGAACGGCCACTACAGCCCGATGGAGGAGGCCAACAGCGCGATCGGCTGTGCCGACCGCGTCCGGCCGGCCCCGACCCCCGAGCGCGCCCAGGAGGCGGTGGACCGGCTCAAGGCCGAGGCCCCGCTGATGTCCAAGGGCGTCTCGGTGGACGACTACACCGAGCCGTCCTGCGCGTACTGGCCGTTCAAGACGACGGAGCAGCCGCACACCATCCGCGCCGAGGGCAGCGCGCCGATCCTGGTGGTCGGCAGCACGGGCGACCCGGCCACCCCGTACGCCTCCTCCGAGGCACTCGCGAAGGGCTTCGCCAACGCGGGCCTGCTGACCCGGGTCGGCGAGGGCCACGGCGCGTTCGGCAAGGGCAACGGCTGCATCGACGCCGCGCTGGAGGCGTACCTCGTCGAGGGCACGATGCCGGCGGCCGGAACGCGCTGCTCCTGAGCGGAGCCGGCCCCCGAGAGGCCCGGACCGCTAGCAGATGAGCGTGGGGAGGGCGCTGACACCGAGGTGTCAACGTCACAACTTGATAGCTCGATCGGATGAATTCCGCGTGCGCCCTCCCCAACTGATGACTGCTCAACTACCGTTGAGCCGCTGCCCGGCGGGTCTCGGAACACCGCCCCGCAGCCCCATACTTCACCTGCTTCACCACCCCCTTCACCGGCACCTTCCCGCCCTCACGAGGAGGACCCGCTGGCCAGCGACATCCCGTCACCGCGGCTCGATCCCAGCTCCGAGCCGACCCTCCTCGGGTTGCACCGCTTCAACGAGGCCGACGCCGGCGCGGCCGAGGAAGCCCTCCTCGCCTGCTGCGGCAGCCACCGATGGGCCCTACGGCTCACCGCCCACCGGCCCTACCCCGACATAGAGTCCCTGCTGGCCGCGGCCAGCGAGGCCTCCTACGACCTGCGACCGGCCGACCTGGCCGAGGCGCTGGCGGACGAGAGCTGGATGCCGCAGCCGCTCCTGGGCATGCGCGCACCCGGCAGCCAGGCGGCACACACCGCCCTGCGCGCCGCCCACGCCGCGTACGAGGCCCGGTTCGGGCACGTCTTCGTGGTCTGCCTGGAAGGCGTGGCCCCCGAGGAGATGCTCGACACCGTGCTCAGCTCGATCCGCACGCGACTGGCGCACGACCCGGACGAGGAGCGGTTGATCGCCTCGGACGAGCTGCGCCGGATCGCCCTGACCCGCCTGGAGCACCTGGTCGCCACCCACTCCGAGGCCGGAGCGCGCTGAGCCGCCCCACCCTCACCCGTGCGCCTGCGCGGCGCGGAGCTTCGCCACCTGCTGCCGGACGATCCGATCGTCCGGCGCGGCGGCGGGCTCCGCGCCGACGCCGACGGTGGTGAGCACCGCCAGCACCGGGCCGACCCGGGCCACCACGGCACGCTGGGAGAGCGCCACGCTGCCCGACTCACTCGTCAGGGTGAACCCGGTCACCGCGTCGGCTCCCCCGGGCGTGGGCGTGTCGTCCCGGATCAGCCGGTGCCTGGTCCGCACCGGCTTGCGGCCCTTCTCCGCCGGCGGCGGCGGCGCGGTGGAGACGAACGAGGCGCACGGGCCGAACAGCTTCTCCAGCTCCGACTGCAGCTGCGCCGCCCGCCCGGCCCGGTAGCCGAGCAGTCCTCCGTACACGCCGCCGCCGGGGTCGGCCGCCCGCGCCACGCTCAGATCGGTCTCCGCGTACGGGTCCCCCGGGCCCGGCGAGGGCGTGGCGCCGCCCGCCGCCACCGCCGGGGTCACCGCGTCCAGCAGCGGCTGGCAGGCGGCCAGGTCGGAGACCTCCCGGCCGCCGCCCGAGCCGGTCTCGCCATGACCGGGCGTCATCACCGTCACCGTGTACCCGGCGCCCAGGTCGCCGTCGGCCACGGCGGCCGCCCGCAGCTCGGCGGCGGACAGCTCACGGGCCGGCGCGGCCCGGTCGGCGGAGCCGCCGACCGTGGCGCAGCCCGCGACGAGCAGCAGGGCGCAGACCGCGACGGCGGCGGACGGGCGGGGCGGGCTGAGTGGCACGGGGGCCTCGGCAGGGTGTCGGCGACGGAGCGGGCGGCCACGGTAGCGCAACCGAGTCGTCACGCTGAGTGGCGCGAGCCGCTCAGGTTCCCGCCGCACTAGGCCAGTCGTGCCTGATTGATCACACCTCGGGCCCCCGGAGGCGGTTCGCAATAACGCGTCGATAGGATGCTGGCGGCCGGTGGACCGTACCCGGCCGGGCTGACCGACACCGAAGCCGGCCGAGCCCCCAATCGCTTCCGGAGGGTTTTTCCGTGCCGGCTGGAACGCTGTACCGCGGCCGGGAAGGCATGTGGAGCTGGGTGGCTCATCGAGTCACCGGCGTCCTCATCTTCTTCTTCCTGTTCGCTCATGTCCTGGACACCGCACTGGTGCGGGTGTCGCCCGAGGCGTACGACTCTGTGATTCAGACGTACAAGACGCCCCTGGTGAACCTGATGGAGTACGGCCTGGTGGCCGCCATCCTGTTCCACGCTCTCAACGGCCTGCGGGTCGTCGCCGTCGACTTCTGGTCGAAGGGCCCGAAGTTCCAGAAGCAGATGCTCTGGACCGTGGTCGGGGTGTGGGTCGTCCTGATGGCGGGCGCCTTCTACCCGATCCTTCAGCACACGCTGACCTCTTGGTTCGGGAAGTGATCTGAGACATGACCACGGAATACTCCGACGCCCTGGTGGTCCCCTCCGCCCAGGCGCACACCGGCAAGGGTCTCGGCACCGGTAACCCGGCCGACGCCTTTGTGGTCGAGCCGGCCCGCCAGCGGACCAAGAAGACCCCGCGCCGCACCCGGACCAACTTCGAGATGCTGGCGTGGCTCTTCATGCGCCTGTCCGGCATCGTCCTGGTGGTCCTGATCCTCGGCCACCTGCTGATCATGCTGGTGCTCGACGGTGGCGTCTCCAAGATCGGCTTCGCCTTCGTGGCCGGCCGCTGGGCCTCGCCGTTCTGGCAGGGCTGGGACCTCCTGATGCTCTGGCTCGCCATGCTCCACGGCGCCAACGGCATGCGGACGGTCATCAACGACTACGCCGAGAAGGACTCCACCCGGCTCTGGCTGAAGGGCCTCATGGGCGCCGCCACGGTCTTCACCGTGCTGCTCGGCACCCTGGTGATCTTCACCTTCGACCCGAACATCTAATCGGCAATCGGCAGAGGCCAGAGGCGAGTTAGAACCCCCATGCAGATTCACCAGTACGACACCGTCATCGTCGGCGCCGGTGGCGCCGGCATGCGCGCGGCCATCGAGTCGACCCAGCGCAGCCGCACCGCGGTGCTGACCAAGCTCTACCCCACCCGGTCCCACACCGGCGCGGCCCAGGGCGGCATGTGCGCCGCCTTGGCCAACGTCGAGGAGGACAACTGGGAGTGGCACACCTTCGACACGGTCAAGGGTGGTGACTACCTGGTCGACCAGGACGCCGCCGAGATCATGTGCAAGGAGGCCATCGACGCCGTCCTCGACCTGGAGAAGATGGGCCTGCCCTTCTCCCGCACCGAGCAGGGCCGGATCGACCAGCGCCGCTTCGGCGGTCACTCCCGCAACCACGGCGAGGCCCCGGTCCGCCGGTCCTGCTACGCGGCGGACCGCACCGGTCACATGATCCTCCAGACGCTGTTCCAGAACTGCGTCAAGCACGGCGTCGAGTTCTTCAACGAGTTCTACGTCCTCGACCTGCTGATCAACGAGGGCAAGACGGCCGGCGTCGTCGCCTACGAGCTGGCCACCGGCGAGATCCACGTCTTCCAGGCCAAGTCGGTCGTGTTCGCCTCCGGCGGCACCGGCAAGTTCTTCAAGGTCTCCTCCAACGCCCACACCCTCACCGGTGACGGCCAGGCCCTGGTCTACCGCCGCGGCCTGCCGCTGGAGGACATGGAGTTCTTCCAGTTCCACCCGACGGGCATCTGGCGCATGGGCATCCTGCTCACCGAGGGCGCCCGCGGCGAGGGCGGCATCCTGCGCAACAAGGACGGCGAGCGCTTCATGGAGCGCTACGCCCCCGTCATGAAGGACCTCGCGTCCCGTGACGTCTGCTCCCGCGCGATCTACACCGAGATCCGCGAAGGCCGCGGCTGCGGTCCGGACGGCGACCACGTCTACCTGGACCTCACCCACCTGCCGCCGGAGCAGCTGGACGCCAAGCTCCCGGACATCACCGAGTTCGCGCGCACCTACCTCGGCATCGAGCCCTACACGGACCCGATCCCGATCCAGCCCACCGCGCACTACGCCATGGGCGGCATCCCGACCAACGTCGAGGGTGAGGTCCTGCGCAACAACACGGACGTCGTCCCGGGCCTGTACGCGGCCGGCGAGGTCGCCTGCGTCTCGGTCCACGGCGCCAACCGCCTGGGCACCAACTCGCTGCTGGACATCAACGTCTTCGGCAAGCGCGCGGGCATCGCCGCCGCCGACTACGCGCAGACGGTGGACTACACCGAGCTGCCCGAGAACCCGGCCGAGAAGGTGCAGGCGCTGGTCGACGGCCTGCGCGAGTCCACCGGCACCGAGTCCGTGGCGCAGATCCGCAAGGAGCTGCAGGAGACCATGGACACCAACGCCATGGTCTACCGCACCGGCGCGACCCTGAAGCAGGCCGTCGAGGACATCGCCGCCCTGCGCGAGCGCTACAAGAACGTCGCCATCCAGGACAAGGGCTACCGTTACAACACGGACCTCCTGGAGGCCGTCGAGCTGGGCAACCTGCTCGACCTGGCCGAGGTGCTGGCCGTCTCCGCGCTCGCCCGCGAGGAGTCGCGCGGCGGTCACTACCGCGAGGACTTCCCGACCCGTGACGACGTGAAGTTCATGCAGCACACCATGGCGTACCAGGAGGTTGCCGAGGACGGCACCACCTCCATCCGCCTCGACTACAAGCCGGTCGTCACGACCCGCTACCAGCCGATGGAGCGTAAGTACTGATGAGCACTCCTACCGTGGAGAAGCACTCGGCCGCTCTGGACGCGGTCGAGGCGGGCGGCGTCGAGCTGATCACCGTCACCTTCCGGATCCGCCGGTTCAACCCGGAGGAGCACCCGGACCCGGTGTGGGTCGACTACCAGCTGACCCTGGACCCGAAGGAGCGCGTCCTGGACGCGCTCAACAAGATCAAGTGGGAGCAGGACGGCACCCTCACCTACCGCCGTTCCTGCGCGCACGGCATCTGCGGCTCCGACGCGATGCGGATCAACGGCCGCAACCGGCTGGCGTGCAAGACCCTGATCAAGGACGTCAACCCGGAGAAGCCGATCACGATCGAGGCCATCAAGGGCCTCACGGTCCTCAAGGACCTGGTCGTGGACATGGACCCGTTCTTCCAGGCGTACAAGGACGTCATGCCGTTCCTCATCACCAAGGGGAACGACCCGACCCGCGAGCGCCTGCAGTCCGCCGAGGACCGCGAGCGGTTCGACGACACCACCAAGTGCATCCTGTGCGCCGCGTGCACGTCGTCCTGCCCGGTCTTCTGGAACGACGGCCAGTACTTCGGCCCGGCCGCGATCGTCAACGCGCACCGCTTCATCTTCGACTCGCGCGACGAGGGTGCGGAGCAGCGGCTGGAGATCCTGAACGACCGTGAGGGCGTCTGGCGCTGCCGGACCACCTTCAACTGCTCGGAGGCCTGCCCGCGTGGCATCGAGGTCACCAAGGCGATCCAGGAAGTGAAGCGGGCGCTGGTCACCCGCCGTTTCTGAGCCCTGCCGCACGACGGAGGCCCCGCCCGATCCGATGATCGGGCGGGGCCTCCTCGCATGCCCGGGCCCAGCGCAGCGCGCCGAGGTCCTTCGGCGCGAACGGGCCGCTGTACGTCACTTCGATCTTTGATCAAGCGGTGTGGATCTTTCCAGCGGCCCCTCGGGCAACAGGGACCGACCGGTCAGTCGGCGGCGGGCTCGCGCCGGGTCGCGCGCAGGCCGCGGACGCCCACGGCGCCGACGGCGACGCCGAGGACGAAGGAGGTCACGGCGAGCAGGAGGTGGATCCAGAAGAAGGCGGTCGGCTGCGCGTGGTCGCCGTCGGTGAAGGCCTGGCCGCCCGAGTCCTTCCAGAGGTTCTTGACGAAGGTGACCCAGATGATCATGGACCAGACGCCGAAGGCGGTCAGGAACCAGGAGGTGCGGCGGCTGAGCTTCATGGACGGTCCTCGGCGGCTGACGTGAAGATGGTGTGCGGCTCCAGTATGCGCGGGCGGCCGTTCGGCGTACGGCGGCCCCCTCCTGCGGAGGACGGGCCCGGAGGGGCGGACGGCGGGGCCCCGGACTGGGTACGGTCTGCTGGTGCCCACACGCCGTAAGCTCGCACACCTGCTCGCCGCGTACGCCGCGGCGCTCCCCGTCCTCCTCGCCTCCCCGGCGGCCGTCGCGGCCCCGCACGAGCCGCCGCCCCCGCAGGCCGCGATCGGCGGCGAGCGGCTGGGGCTGTCCGGTGTCCAGGTGGCCCCGCTGGCCGGTGCTCCGGCCCTGCCGGGGGATCTCACCGGGCAGTCCTGGATAGTCGCCGACGCGGCGTCAGGGGACGTGCTGGCGGCCAGCAATCCGCACCGGCGGCTCGCGCCGGCCAGCACCCTGAAGATCCTCTTCGCGGACACCGTGCTGCCCAAGTTCGACCGCAACCTGGTGCACAAGGTCGAGGACGCCGAGATCCAGGGGATCGGCGCCGGCAGCAGTCTGGTCGGCATCAAGGAGGACCTGGAGTACAAGGTCGAGGACCTCTGGCGCGGGGTGTTCCTCAGCTCCGGCAACGACGCGGTGCACGTCCTGTCGCACATGAACGGCGGGGTCCAGCAGACCGTCACCGAGATGCAGGCCCGCGCGAATTCGCTGCAGGCCCGGGACACCACGGTGATCTCCCCGGACGGCTACGACATGGCCGGCCAGGTCTCCTCGGCCTACGACCTGACCCTGTTCGCCCGGGCCGGGCTGCGCAATCCCGACTTCCGGATGTACTGCGCCACCCGGGACGCGATGTTCCCCGGCGCGGTGGACAAGAACACCGGCCAGCGGGGCAGCTTCGGGATCGCCAACACCGACCGGCTGCTGGGCAAGTACCCGGGCCTGATCGGCGTGAAGAACGGTTTCACCACCGAGGCCGGCTCGACCTTCGTCGGCGCCGCCGAACGGAACGGCCGCACCCTGCTGGTGACGGTGATGCACCCGTCGACGTACCAGAAGGTCTACGACGAGACGGCGGCGCTGCTGGACTGGGGGTTCGCGGCGGCCGACAAGGTCACGCCGGTCGGCCGGCTGGTGGACGAGGCGCCGGCCGGCGGTGAGCCGGCACCGACCGGGCAGGCGGGCGGCACCGCGGGCGCGCCCGCGCCGCCGCCGCACCCGTCGCCGGCCGCCACCGCGTCCGCCCAGGCCGCTCCGGGCGGCGACGACGGGGGCGACGGGCTCGGTCCGGTCGGCTGGGTGGGGATCGGGCTCGCCCTCGCGGTGGGCGGCGCCGGCGCGCTGGTCGTGCTGCGGCGGCGCCGGCCCTCCTGAACCGGCACCGCCCCGCCCGCCGGGCCCGGCCTCACTCCTGGGGCCGGGCCTTCGGCTCGCCGCCCTCGCCGCCCTCGCCGCCCGCGCGCTCGGCCGTCTCCGCCGCCTCGGCCTCGTCCGCGGCCGCCACCATGGCCGCGGCACGCGCGCGGGCCCGGTCCCGGGCGGCGGCCGGGTCGGCCGTCGCCGTCCAGGCGACGCAGTACATCAGCAGCCGGGAGACGAAGTTGATCCAGAGCAGCAGCGCCACCGGGACGCCGAAGGCCCCGTAGAGGCTCTTCCCGGCGACCGAGCCGAGGTAGGAGGCGAGCAGGATCTTCAGCAGCTCGAAGCCGACCCCGCCGATCAGCGCGCCCTGCAGCACGTCCCGCCGGTGCTGGCCGCCGATCCGGGGGAAGGGCGCCAGCAGGTAGGCGAAGAGCACCATGTCGGAGGCGACCGCGATCAGCAGGCCGACGCCGGTCAGCAGATAGCCGCCGGGCCCGCCCGTGCCCAGGCCGATCCAGCCGGCGATCCGGCCGGCCAGCGTCGTCCCGGCGGCCGAGGCCGCCAGCGAGAAGAGCGAGACCAGGCCCAGGCCGCCCAGCACCACGCAGTCCCAGACCTTGCGCAGGACCGGGTTGCCCTCCTCCTCGGGCAGCTGCCAGACGTCCCGGATCGAGGTGCGCATGGTGTCCACCCAGCCGAGGCCGGAGATCAGCAGCAGCACGCCGCTGACCAGCCCGACGGCGCCGGCGTTGGCCACCAGCGAGGACAGGTTGAGCGCGTCCGAGATCCCCGGCAGCTGGTCGGAGATGCGCTTCTGGAGCTCGTCGACCCGCGAGTCGGTCAGGGTGGCGACGGCGATCGCCAGCGCCACGGTGAGCAGCGGGAAGAGCGCCAGGAAGCCGAAGAAGGTGACCGCGCCGGCCAGCCGGTTGCCGCGCGCGGCGGTGAAGTGCTCGTAGACGCGGTACGGGCGGCTGCGCAGGACCCACGCCACGAGCGGGCCGACGACCGGGAGGCGGGTGAGGAAGTCCACCTGTCCGGTTATACCGCCCGTTCGCCCGAACGGGCGTCAGGCTCGGCGGGCGGCACGGGGGTCGGGGCGGCCGCCGGGGTCCGCGGGGCGGGCCGGCGGCGGGGTCAGCGCTTCAGCAGCCGGCGGGCCCGGGCCAGCGCGCGGACCGTCCGGTAGGCGCCGTAGCGGCCGTGGCTCAGCAGCTCGGTGCGCACGCCCTCGGCCCCGGCGGGCGGGGTGTAGCCGGCCGGGCGCAGCCGGGCGCAGTGCTCGGCGGCCCGCCGGAAGTAGGCGCGGCGGTCCGCGGCCGGGACCCGGCCGGGCTTGGAGACCACGGTGTTGAGGTGGTGCAGCATCCGGCCGTAGACCACCGGGCGCCAGCGGTCGAGGTCCGGGCGGCCGTCCAGGAAGGCGAAGACCAGGTCGTACTGGGCGAAGACGTCGAAGTGCTTGCGCGAGGCGGTGGCGAGGATGTTGCCGCCCTCCTGGCGCTGGCGGTAGTGCACGCCGACCTGGTCGAGCAGGGTGATGCTCGCCGCGGCGAGCAGCGCCGGGTAGGTCCAGGGGGTGTCCTCGTAGTAGCCCGCGGGGAAGGTGAGGCCCTGCTCGGCGATGAAGCCGCGGCGGTAGGCCTTGTTCCAGACCACCTGCAGCAGGTCCAGCAGGTCGGGGCGGCGGTCGAGGTCGAAGACGTCCGGGGAGTCGGCGCCGAAGACGTGCGCCGAGGCGGCCCGGGTGATCCGGCCGTCGGCATAGGTGCGGGCGTAGTCGTAGACCAGGACGTCCGGGTCGCCGCCGGCCGCCAGCCGGTCGTCGACGGCCTTGAGCAGGCCGGGGGTCAGCGTGTCGTCGCTGTCGAGGAAGATCACGTAGTCGCCGGTGGCGACCTCCAGGCCGGCGTTGCGGGCCCGGCCGAGGCCGACGTTCTCCGCCAGGTGCAGCACCCGCACCCGCGGGTCGCGGCCGGCGGCCTCGTCGAGGATCGCGCCGCAGCCGTCCGGGGAGCGGTCGTCCACCGCGATCAGTTCGAAGTCCGGGCCGCCCTGGCCGAGCACCGAGTCGAGGCACTCGGGGAGGTACTCCTGGACCCTGTGAACGGGGACGATGACGCTGAAGCGGGGCATGGGCACAGAGTAGTGGCCGCCCGCGCGGCCGGTCCCACCGCGCCCGGGCGGCCGCGGCGGCCCGGAGCCCCGGAGACCCCGCAGGGCCGGACGGTAGGATCGTCGGGCACGTACGCACCGGTTCAAAGTGCGGCCAGACCCCCACCGGGCTGCCACGCTCCTTCCCAAGAAAGGCCTGCGTAGCCGATGGCTCCCCGCCTCTCCATCGTCGTTCCGATCTACAACGTCGAGCGCTACCTCGTGGAATGCCTCGACTCGATCGCCGCCCAGACCTTCACGGACTTCGAGTGCGTCATGGTCGACGACGGTTCGAAGGACGGCAGCGCGGCACTCGCCGAGGCGTACGCCGCCAAGGACTCCCGGTTCCGGCTGGTCCGCCAGGTGAACAAGGGCCTCGGCGCGGCCCGCAACACCGGCATCCGCCACATCGACCCGGACGGCGAGTTCCTCTGCTTCGTCGACTCCGACGACTCGATGCCGCCGAGCGCCTACGAGCTGATGATCAACACGCTCGACGAGACCGGCTCGGACTTCGCCACCGGCAACGTGCTGCGGTTCCGCGCGGTGGGCTACTACCAGTCCGGCGGGCACTCGCGGCCGTTCAAGGAGACCAGGCTCAAGACCCACGTCACCGAGATCCCCGCGCTGGTCACCGACCGCACGGCGTGGAACAAGGTGTACCGCCGCTCCTTCTTCGACGCGGCCGGCATCCTCTACCCCGAGGGCATCCTGTACGAGGACGCCCCGGTCAGCGTGCCGCACCACTACCTCGCCACCAGCGTGGACGTGCTCTCCGAGCCGATCTACCACTGGCGCGAGCGCGAGGTCGGCGAGATGTCGATCACGCAGATGCGGACCAACCCCAAGGGCCTGGTCGACCGCGTCACCTCGGTGGAGCTGGTCCGCACCTGGCTGAAGAAGCAGACCGACCCGCGCTTCGCGGAGTACCTGCGCTCCTACGACGAGAACACCCTCGTCGAGGAGATCCCGATGTTCTTCTGGTCCGTCGTGGACGGCGACAAGGAGTACCGGGACGCCTACCAGAAGAACGTCAGCCGGCTGCTCCGGGCGATCGGCCCCGAGCAGGTCCGCAAGCTGCGCGCGCCGCTGCGGCTGAAGTACCACCTGACCCTGTCGGGCCGGATCGACGAGTTCGTCGAGCAGATCAAGTACGAGGGCGAGAGCAACGGCGGTGTCGCCGCCCGCGGCCTGCTGCGCCCGTACGCCGACTACCCGTTCCTGCGCGGCGGGCGCAAGAGCGTGCCGTCCGGCATCCTCAAGCTGGACAACTCGCTGGTGATGCGCAGCCGGCTGTACGAGTCGGCCTGGGAGGGCGGCAAGCTCCAGCTGACCGGGCACGCGTACCCGGAGCAGTTGGGCGCCGAGAACCGGCACGACATGGTGCGGGTGCTGGTGCTGCGCGAGGCCAAGGGCCGCCGCGTGCTGGCCGTGCCGACCCGGACGCAGTACAGCCCGGAGGCCACCGCCAGCTGCCACCACGACCTGTACAACTGCGACTGGGCCGGCTTCACCGCCGCCATCGACCCCAAGCGGCTCAAGCACCGGGGCCAGTGGAAGGACGGCAACTGGCGCGTCCTGGTGGCCGGCGCCGGCAAGGGCGGCGTCTACAAGGGCCGGATCTGGGCGGGCTGGAGCGACACCGCCCAGTACCTCCCCGCGCACTGGGTCGAGCCGGACGTCCGGATCGTGCCGTGGGTCCGCGACGGCAGCGTCTACCTGCGGGTGGAGACGGTCCGGACCCGGGTGACCGGGCTGACCGTGCGGGACGGCCGGCTGGAGGTCTCCGGCGCGGCCCGCTCCGGCCCGAACCTCGCCGGGGCCCGCCTCAAGCTGACCCACGTCGAGTCGGACCGCGAGCTGGTGTACCCGCTGGAGCTCACCGCCCCGGTCGGCACGCTCCAGCCGTTCACCGCCTCCTGCCCGGTCGACGAGCTGACCGCCGTCCGCGAGGCCTGGGCCGAGCTCGACCCGATCGCCCCGGAGCGGGCCCGGGACCGCTGGGACACCGCCATACTGCTCCCCGACGGCAGCACCGTGCCGGTGGCCTGGGACGACCGCAACGCGCCCGAGCAGCTGCACCTGCCGCTGAACCCGGACGCCCCGGTCGACGAGCGCCGCGCGCTGTACTCGAAGCCCTCCCCCGGCGGCTACCTCCAGCTCTCCGACCAGCTGCTGCAGCCAGTGGTCACCGAGGTCGCCTCGCGCGGCGCGGACGGCTTCCTGCTCAGCGGCTCCTTCCCGCTGCCCGGCACGCACCGCTGGGAGCTGGTCGTGCGGCACAACTGGCGCGAGGAGGAGCACGTCTACCCCGTGGAGATCGCGGACGGCGGGTTCCGGGCCGCGCTGCCGGCGGTGCCGACGGCCTCCTTCGCCGGCCGGGTGCCGCTCGCGCAGGGCACCTGGGACGTCTTCTTCCGCCCGCTCGGCGAGCCGGTCGACACGCTCGCGACCCGCTACGCGCTGATCGCGCCGGGGTGCTTCGGCGCCCTGCCGCTGGAGGTGGAGTCGCGCGGCAAGCGGATCGTGCTGGAGCGCCGCCACTACGACGGCCTCTCGCTGGAGTCGCACTCCGCGCTGCTGCCCGAGGAGCGCAGCGGCTACCGCCAGCGCCAGCTGCGCACCACCGACTACCCGTCGGCCCGCCGGCTGCCGCTGCGCGACACCGTGCTCTACAACGTCGCGCTCGGCGGCCTCTACGCGGACTCGCCGCGGGCGATCCACGAGGAGCTGGTCCGCCGCGGCCTGCCGCTGGAGCACCTGTGGGGCAGCGACGACCTGCAGGCCGAGCTGCCGCAGACGGCGGGCGCGATCCGGCTCTGGAGCCCCGAGTGGTTCGAGGCGCTGGCCACCGCCAAGTACGTCGTCACCAGCGCGCACCTGCCGGACTTCTTCGTCCGCCGCCCCGGCCAGGTGGTCGTGCAGACCTGGCACGGCACCCCGCTGAAGCAGATCGGGTACGACTTCGAGAAGGTCTGGTTCACCGACGCCAACTACCTGAAGGGCGTCGCCAAGGAGGTCCCGAACTGGAGCATGCTGGTGGCCGGCAACAGCTGGTCGGCACCGGTGCTGCGCCGCGCGTTCGACTTCAAGGGCGAGATCCTGGAGAGCGGCGCGCCGCGCAACGACCTGCTGTTCGCGCCCGACCGGGAGAAGACCGCCGAGCAGGTCCGCGAGCGGCTCGGCCTGCCCGAGGGCAAGAAGGTCGTGCTCTACGCGCCGACCTTCCGTGAGGACCGCCGGCGGCCGAACGGCGGCTACCAGATCGACCTGCGGATCGACCTGGAGGCGGCCAGGGCGGCGCTCGGCGAGGACCAGGTGCTGCTGGTCCGCCGGCACAGCGTGATGTGCGGTCAGATCCCCGGCGCCGGCAACGGCTACATCTGGGACGTCGGCAGCTACCCCGACATGGCCGAGCTGCTGCTGATCGCGGACGTCCTGGTCACCGACTACTCGGCGACGCTGTTCGACTTCGCCGCGACCGGCAAGCCGGTCCTGTTCTTCACGCACGACCTGGAGCACTACCGCGACAACCTGCGCGGCTTCAGCCTCGACTACGAGGCGGAGGTGCCCGGCCCGCTGCTGGCCACCTCCGAGGAGCTGGTCGCCGCCCTGGGCCGGGTGGACGAGCTGACCGGCGAGTACGCCGAGAAGTACACGGCGTTCCGCGAGGCGTACTGCGACCTGGACGACGGCCAGGCCGCGGCCCGCGTGGTGGACGGGATGCTCCGCCAGCAGTAACCGGCACCGCCCGAGGGCGCCCGACGCGAATCCCGCGTCGGGCGCCTTCGCGTTTTCCGGGAACGGCCCGGGTAAATCCTTCTTCCATTTACGTGAACATTGCACTCGAACACGTGTTTCGCAGACGAATTTCTCATCAATTTCACCGGGACACGCAGTTGACCCCGGATGTCATTTCGGTATTCGATATCGAATCGGCCCTCGTCCGCTCCCCCCGGTACGAAGGCCCCCCGGACCACCGCCATGGATCGGGATCCCGTTCCGAAGGGCCACCCCCCATGCCTGTGCTCACCCGGTTCGTCCTCCCGCACCCCGCCCCCCACGCGCACGACGACCTGCCGCCCGCCGACGAGGGCGTCGCCTTCGGCCTGCTGCGCGCCCGCTGGACGGCCCGCGGCCTCGAACTCACCGGCTTCGCCCGCCCCGACGACCTGGACACCGCCCGCCCCGGCTCCGCCTGGACCTGGCTGACCCTGCTCCGCGACGACGACGAACCGCCCGTCCACCTGCGGTCCCGGCCGCGCCGGCTGCCCGAGATCACCGACGACAGTGCCCAGCCCGACCACAACCACGACTGGTCCGGCTTCACCGCCCTGGTCGAACCGCGCCGGCTGCGGCGCGGCGAGGAGTGGCTGCTCGGCGACTGGCGGATCGGGGCCACCCTCTTCACCCGCCCCCGGCCCACCCGGCTGCGCCGCCAGTACGGCGCCCTCGCCCCGCACTGGTGCGGCTCCGGCGAGTACCCGCCGGCCCGCTGGGTCGACCGCGACGTCCGCCTCCAACCGCACTTCGACGACGGCCGGCTGGGGCTGCGACTCGAACGCCCCGGCGTCCGGCTCACCCACGCCGCCCCCGCCCCGGACGGCCTCGACCTGCGCGGCACCGCCGGGCACTGCCCGCCCGGCACCGCGCTGCGGCTGCGCCACCGGGAGAGCGACGCCGTGCTGCTGCGGCCGGTCACCCGGACCGGCGACACCTTCGCCGTCCACCTGCCGTACCGGCCCTTCACCGCGCAGGGCCGCGGCACCGGCCGGCCGGAGCACTGGGACGCCGAACTGCTGCGCCCGGACGGCTCCACCGAGCAGCTCACCCTGGACGAGCGGGGCGGCCCGGTGGCCGGCCAGCACGCGCTGCCCGGGGCCCGGGACCGGGCGCTCTACCTGAAGCACCTGGCCGACGGCCGGCTCCAGCTCTGCGTCCAGCCCGCCGCCGGCTACGTGGAGCGGATCGCCGTCCGGGCCGGCGGCTTCGAACTCTCCGGGCACTGCCCGGGCGGCGAGCCGCTCGAACTCGTCCTGCGGCACACCGGGACGGCCGGTGAGGTCCGCCACCCGGTCGAGCGCGGCCCGGACGGCCGCTTCCTGGTCCGGCTGCCCGCCACCCGCACCGGCTCCGACGGCACCGCCCTGCCGCTGCGCAAGGGCGTCTGGGAGGCCGCCCTGCACCCGGCCGGCCGGTCCGGGCCGCCGCGGCCGCTGATCGCCGCCCCCGCGGCGCTGCCCGCGCTGCCCGCCGCCACCGGGGCCGGCGGAAAGCGGATCCTGCTCCAACGGCGCTGGCACGACACCCTGCTGGTGGACTCCACGCCCGTGCTCTCCCCCGCCGAGCGCAGCGCCTGGACGCAGGCCCGCCAGCGGGCCGGCGCCTACCCGGCCGCCCGCCGGGAGCCGCTGCGCGAGGCCGTGCTGTACGACGTGTTCGGCGGCCGCGGCTACGCCGACTCACCGCGCGCCGTGCACGCCGAACTCGCCCGCCGCGGCGAGCCGTTGGAGCACCTCTGGGTGGTCGACGACGCCCAGGCCGAGCTGCCCGCCGGAGTCCGCGCGGTGCGGGTCTGGAGCCCCGAGTGGTACCGCGCCCTGGCCACCAGCCGGTACCTGGTGGGCAATACGCACTTCCCCGACTTCCTGGAGCGCCGGGACGGCCAGGTGGTCGTCCAGACCTGGCACGGCTCGCTGCTCAAGCGGATCGCGCACGACGTCGAGAACCCCTGGCTCGCCGACCACGGCTACCTGGAGGCCCTCGACCGGGAGACCCCGCAGTGGAGCCTGCTGCTCTCCCCCAGCCCGTTCGCCACCCCGATCCTGCGCCGGGCGTTCCGCTACCGGGGCGAGATCCTGGAGTCCGGCTACCCGCGCAACGACGTGCTGGCCCGGCCGGACGCCGCGCTGGCCGCCGCCGTCCGCCGCCGGCTCGGCATCCCCGACGGCCGGCGCGTCGTGCTCTACGCCCCGACCTGGCGCGAGGACCAGCAGCGCGGCGACGGCGACGGGTTCCGGCTCGACCTGCGGATCGACCTCGACCACGCCCGGCGCGCCCTCGGGCGCGACCACGTCCTGCTGATCCGCCCGCACGCACACGTCCGCGAGCCGCTGCCCGGGGCCGGGGACGGCTTCGTGCGCGACTGCGGGGACTACCCCGACGTGCAGGAACTGCTGCTGATCGCGGACGTGTTGGTCACCGACTATTCGTCGATCATGTTCGACTTCGCGATCACCGGCCGCCCGGTGCTGTTCTTCACCTACGACCTGGAGCACTACCGCGACACGCTGCGCGGCTTCTCCTTCGACTTCGAGGCGCAGGCCCCCGGCCCGCTCGTCCCCACCTCGGCCGGGCTGCTCGACGCGCTGCGCGGGCTCGCCGACGACGGCTCCGGCCCGCCGGCCGGGCACCGGGAGCGCTACCGCGCCTTCCGTGCGACGCACTGCGGGCTGGAGGACGGCGCCGCCGCCCGCCGGGTGGTCGACCGGATGCTGGACCTCGGCCGGGCGGGTGCCCGGGGGACGCCGTGACCGGGCGGCGCGGGGCCGGTCCGGCGCGGGTGCGGGTGCAGGTGCGGACACGGGTGCGGACACGGGTGCGGACGCGGGTGCCGGTCGGGTCCGGCCGCGGTGCGGGTCAGCCGAAGGTGTAGGAGCGCCAGGGGCGCCAGACCTCGTCGGCGTCGAACCGGGAGAGGCCGAAGCCCGGCACCGCGAAGGCCGCCCGGAAGCCGCGGGACTGCTCGTACGCCTGGTCCAGCACGTCCTCGGACAGCCCGTGCACCACCGTGACGTGCGGGTGGTACGGGAAGGCCAGCTCCCGGGCCAGCGGGCCGGAGCGGATGTCCGCCTCCAGCAGCCGGCACTCCTGGGCGCCCTCCTCGACCCGGACGAAGACCACCGGCGAGACCGGGCGGAAGGTACCGCTGCCGCGCAGCAGCATCCGGAACGACCGGTGCGTCCGGGCCACCGCCGCCAGGTGCTCCTCGATCTTCGGCAGCTCGGCCGCCGCCACCTCGGTCGGCGGCAGCAGGGTGACGTGCGTGGGTATCGACCGGGCCAGCGGATCACCGTACCCGGCCCGCGCGTCCTGGATCGCCGAGCCGTACGGATCCGGGACGCTCACGGACACGCCGATGGTGACGACCTCGGGGAGGTCGTCACCACCGGGCAGGCTCGTCAGGGGCGTCACCGCTTGGCGGCCTGGAGGAAGCCGATCCGGTCGTACACCGTCTCCAGCGTCTGCGACGCCACCGCGCGGGCCTTCTCCGCACCGATCGCCAGCACCCGGTCCAGCTCGGCCGGGTCGTCCAGGAAGGTGCGGGTGCGCTCCTGGAAGGGCGTCACCCACTCGGTGAACAGCTCGGCCAGCTCGGTCTTCAGGGCGCCGTACATCTTGCCCTCGAAGTGCGCGACCAGCTGGTCGACCGACTGGCCGCTGAGCGCGGAGTGGATGCGCAGCAGGTTGGAGACGCCGGCCTTCCCCTCCTCGTCGTAGGAGACGACGGTGCCGGTGTCGGTGACGGCGCTCTTGAACTTCTTGGCGCTGACCTTCGGCTCGTCCAGCAGGCTGACCAGGCCCTTGGCCGAGGAGGCCGACTTGCTCATCTTGATGGCCGGGTCCTGGAGGTCCTGGATCTTCGCCGTCTCCTTGAGGATGTACGGCTTCGGCACCGTGAAGGTCGGGCTGTAGCGGGTGTTGAAGCGCTCCGCGAGGTCCCGGGTGAGCTCCACGTGCTGGCGCTGGTCCTCGCCGACCGGCACCGCGTCCGCCTGGTAGAGCAGGATGTCGGCGATCTGCAGGATCGGGTAGGTGAAGAGGCCGACGGAGGTGCTCGCGGCACCCTGCTTGGCCGACTTGTCCTTGAACTGGGTCATCCGGGAGGCCTCGCCGAAGCCGGTGAGGCAGTTCATCACCCAGCCGAGCTGCGCGTGCTCGGGCACGTGGGACTGGACGAACAGGGTGCAGCGCTCCGGGTCCAGGCCCGCACCGAGCAGCTGGGCGGCGGAGATCCGGGTGTTCTGGCGCAGCGTCGCCGGATCCTGCTCCACGGTGATCGCGTGCAGGTCGACCACCATGTAGAAGGCGTCGTTGGCCTCCTGGAGATCGACCCACTGGCGGACGGCACCGAGGTAGTTGCCGAGGTGGAACGAGCCGGAGGTGGGCTGGATGCCGGAGAGCACCCGGGGACGGTCCTTGACCGGACCAGTGACCGCTGCGTTGACCATGCGGGCCATTGTTCCAGTTCCACCGACCGCTCAGGAAACCTCCGCCCCCGGAGGTTCCGCCAGTGTGACCGCACTCACCCCGACCCGGGCGATCCGCCGGCCCTCCAGCTTCGTCACCGTCAACCTGACCTCCTCGGCCCCGATCGGGATCCTGACCTGGTCACCGTCGACGGGCAGCCGGCCGAGCGCCGCCACCAGACAGCCGGCCACCGTCTCGTACGGGCCCTCCGGCAGGGTGACGCCGGTCTCCTCGGTGAAGTCGCCGAGGTTCAGCAGGCCGTCCAGCTCCATGCCGCCGCCGGCCAGCCGGCGGGTGGTGCTCGGCTCCTGGGAGTCGTACTCGTCACGGATCTCGCCGATCACCTCCTCGACCAGGTCCTCCAGGGTGACGATGCCGGCGGTGCCGCCGTACTCGTCCACCACGATGGCCAGGTGGTGGCCCTCCCGGCGCATCTCGCCCATCGCCGCCAGCACCCGCAGGGTGGCGGGCAGCAGCTTGATCGGGCGGGCCAGGTCGCGCACCTTCACCGCCTGCTCGCCGCGGGCGCCGTACAGGTCGCGGACGTGGACGAAGCCGGTGACCGCGTCGTAGCTGCCCTCGACCACGGGGTAGCGCGAGTGCGGCGAGGAGTCCGCCTGCTCGCGGACCTCGGCGAGCGGGCGTTCGGCGTCCAGGAAGGTCACCTCGGTGCGCGGGACCATCACCTCGCGCAGCTGGCGCTCCCCGGCGGCGAACACGTCGGCGATCAACGCCCGTTCGTCGCTGCCGAGTTCGGTGTTGGTCGCGACCAGGCCGCGGAGCTCCTCGGAGCTCATCGAGCCGCGTCCGGCCGCCGGGTCGCCGCCGAGCAGGCGGACCATCAGGTTGGTGGAGTGGCCGAGCAGCCAGATCACCGGCCGCAGCGCCACCGACATCACGTCCACCACCGGGGCGGCGAGGACGGCGATGGAGTCGGCGCGCTGGAGGCCGATCCGCTTGGGGGTGAGCTCGCCGAGCACCAGCGAGGCGTAGCTGATCAGCAGGGTGAGGCCGACCAGGGCGAGCGCGTCGGCGACGCCGGTGGAGAGCCCGGCCCGGACGAACAGCGGTGCCACCTTGCCGGCCAGGGTGTCCGCGCCGAAGGCGGCGGAGAGGAAGCCCATGCAGGTGACCCCGACCTGCACCGCGGCCAGGAAGCGGTTCGGGTCGGCGGCCAGGTGTGCGGCCCGGGCCGCGCGCCGGGTGCCGCGCGCCTCCAACGACCTGATCTGGCCCTCGCGCAGCGAGATCAGCGAGATCTCGGCGACGTTGAACAGGCCACCCAACATGATGAAGACGAGGACGAGTGCCGCGTCCTCCAGGGTTTCGTTCACAGCGGGTCAGTGTAGGGCGACGGCCCGCCGCCTCCCGTGAAGGAGGCGGCGGGCCGTCGAAGGTCCTGCCGGGGCGGGGCTCAGATGAGGCCGAGCTCCGTGACGGCGTCGCGCTCCTCGACCAGCTCCTGGACCGAGGCGTCGATGCGGCCGCGGGAGAAGTCGGAGATCTCCAGGCCCTGGACGATCTCGAACGAGCCGTCCTTGGTGGTGACCGGGAAGGAGGAGATCAGGCCGGCCGGGACGCCGTAGGAGCCGTCGGAGACGACGCCCATGGAGGTCCAGTCGCCCTCGGCGGTGCCGTTGACCCAGGTGTACACGTGGTCGATGGCGGCGTTGGCGGCCGAGGCGGCCGAGGAGGCGCCGCGGGCCTCGATGATGGCCGCGCCGCGCTTGGCGACGGTCGGGATGAAGTCGCCCTCCAGCCAGGCCTGGTCGGCACCGACGGCCTCGAAGGCCGGCTTGCCGGCGATCTCGGCCTGGAAGATGTCCGGGTACTGGGTCGCCGAGTGGTTGCCCCAGATGGTGACCTTCTTGATCTCCGACACGGCGGCGCCGGTCTTGAGGGCCAGCTGGCCGAGCGCCCGGTTGTGGTCCAGGCGGGTCATCGCGGTGAAGCGCGAGGCCGGCACGTCCGGGGCGTTGCGCTGGGCGATCAGGGCGTTGGTGTTGGCCGGGTTGCCGACGACCAGGACCTTGATGTCGTCCGCGGCGTGGTCGTTGATGGCCTTGCCCTGCGGGCCGAAGATGCCGCCGTTGGCCTGCAGCAGGTCGCCGCGCTCCATGCCCGCGGTGCGCGGACGGGCGCCGACCAGCAGGGCGACGTTGGCGCCGTCGAAGGCCTCGTTGGCGTTGTCGGTGATCTTGATGTCGCGCAGCAGCGGGAAGGCGCAGTCGACAAGCTCCATCGCGGTGCCCTCGGCGGCCTTCAGGCCCTGCGGGATCTCCAGGAGGCGCAGGTTCACCGGCACGTCGGCGCCGAGCAGGTGGCCCGAGGCGATGCGGAAGAGCAGCGCGTAGCCGATCTGGCCGGCCGCTCCGGTGATGGTGACGTTGACGGGGGTGCGGGTCATTTCTACCTTCTCCAGCAAATCGCCAGGTGCCCCAGGCACACCGGCGCACTGGAGCCGAGGATGATCTCTCGACGTCGAGAGACCGGCGTCAGGTTATCGCAAAGCGAAGCGTACGCCGCGGGTTCGGTGGTGGCTGATTGGTCACAGACGATGACCGGCCCCCGCCCGGTGCGGGGCGGGGGCCGGTCGGACGGCTCGGGTGCCGGTGTCCGGGCGGCCGGTCGGACGGCCCGGGTGCCGGTGCCCGGGGGCGGTGCCCGCGGTCAGTGCTTGGGGCGCCCGATCAGCTGGCCGATGTTGTCCAGCACCGGCATCTCCAGCCAGGGGTTGGGCTGCGCCACCAGGGTCAGCAGCACGATCGAGACGCCCAGGAAGGTCAGCACGATGACGTCGGTGAACCGGCTGCGCACCGCCAGCATGCCGACCTCGGGCAGGACCAGCCGCAGCACCGCGCCGAGCAGGACGCCGCAGCCGAGGATCAGCAGCCCGTACTTGAAACCGTCCTTGAAGTCGGCGAACCAGGTGACGGCGAGCCCGGCGCCGACCACCAGCAGCACGAGGGTTATCGGCCACTGGCGCACCGGCAGGGCGTGCTCACGCCCCAGCGCCGCCGCCGAGCCCTCGGGGGGCAGCGTCCCGGTGGTCTTCACCGGCCTGCGCCGGGAGCGCGCCGGCCGTGGCCCGCTCATGCGCCCACCTCGCCGCGCTCGGCTGCCGCTCCGCCAAACGCGCAGCTTCCCGGCGTTCGCTCGGTCCGCCCGTTCATAGCTCGCCGTCCCTCTGGTGTCGGATCGCTGGTGCTCAGATGCCGGCGCGGCGCTCGGCCGCCTCGACGATGTTGTTCAGCAGCATGGCGCGGGTCATCGGGCCGACGCCGCCCGGGTTCGGGGAGATCCAGCCGGCCACCTCGGCCACGCCCGGGTGCACATCGCCGACGATCTTGCCCTCGCTACGGCTGACGCCGACGTCCAGCACGGCCGCGCCGGGCTTGATGTCCTCCGGCTTGACCAGGTGCGGCACGCCGGCGGCGGCCACCACGATGTCGGCCTTGCGCAGGTGGTAGGCGAGGTCCCGGGTGCCGGTGTGGCAGAGGGTCACGGTGGCGTTCTCGGTGCGGCGGGTGAGCAGCAGGCCGATCGAGCGGCCGACGGTGACGCCGCGGCCGATCACGACGACCTCGGCGCCGTTGATCCCGACGCCGTGGCGGCGCAGCAGCTCGACGATGCCGAGCGGGGTGCAGGGCAGCGGGCCCTCGATGCCCAGCGCGAGGCGGCCGAGCGAGGTGGGGTGCAGGCCGTCGGCGTCCTTGTCCGGGTCCATCAGCTCCAGGACGGGGTTCTGGTCAAGACCCTTGGGCAGCGGGAGCTGGACGATGTAGCCGGTGCAGGCCGGGTCGGCGTTGAGCTCGCGGACGACGTTCTCGACGTCCTCCTGGGTCGCGGTGGCGGGCAGTTCGCGCTGGATCGAGGCGATGCCGACCTCGGCGCAGTCCTTGTGCTTGCCGTTGACGTACCAGCGGCTGCCCGGGTCGTCGCCGACCAGGACGGTGCCGAGACCGGGCGTGACGCCCTTGGCACGAAGGGCCGCCACGCGGGCGGCGAGTTCGGACTTGATCGCGGCGGCGGTGGCCTTGCCATCGAGAATCTGGGCAGTCATGACCCCATTCTCCCGGATCCCGGAGGCGGACGGCGCCAGCCCCGGTGCTCCCCGTCCCGGGATCCGGCGCGGTTCGAAAGCGTTCGGACCACGTTGCGGTTGCGCCACAGTCCGGTCCGCCACGCGGGCGCGGCTGGACAGCGCCGGGCCGTCCGGTTGACGATAAGCGGGCATTCCCTGCCGCCTCCGGCCCGGTGACGGGCCGACGGACACCCCGGCGGGGGCGTACCCGGGGGAAGAACAGAGTGAGCCGACCACACCACACCGTGCCGCCCGACCGCCACGGCCGCGTGCTGCCAGGACCGCAGCCGTCGATGCTCCCGTTCGCGCCGGACCGGCGCCACCCACGTTCCTGAGCCGTGCCGGCGGGCGCCGGCGTATTTCGCGCGCCCGTTGTCACCGCGCTCCGCTATCGTCCCGTCCGTCCGGTGGCCCGACCCGCCGGTGCGTTCCGGGCCCTGCGCTGTCCCGTCCCCTGTCCCCACATCCTGCCCGGAGGCATCGATGAGTTACCCGCCCGACCCGAACAACCCGTACGGCCAGCAGCCCCCGCCGCAGGGGTACGGCTACCCGCAGCAGGCCCCGCCGGCCGCCGGGTACGGCTACCCGCAGCAGCCGCCGCAGGCCCCGCAGTACGGCGTGCCGCAGCAGCCGGCGTACGGGTACGCGCCGATGCCGGGCACCATCCAGGCGAACAACGGCTACATCAACATCGCCCAGCTGGGCACGGTGAAGATCGCCACCATGGGTCAGCGGTTCCTGGCCCGCCTGATCGACGGCGCCGCGATCGGCGCGGTCGTCGCGCTGGTGATGGCGCTCGGCCTGGCCAGCGCGCTGGGCATCGCCAAGGACTCCCAGGACTGCAGCAGCAAGTACACCTACGGTGGCTCCAACTCCGCGTACTACGACTGCCTGAACGCCAACAACGACGCCGCCGCCGGCTTCTTCGTCACCATGATGATCATGGTCGGCGTGCTGTCGGTGTTCAACCTGCTCTACGAGTGGCTGATGGTCTCCTTCGCGGGCGCCACCCTCGGCAAGCTGGCCCTGGGCCTGCGCGTCGTCAAGGAGAGCAACGGCCAGGTCCCCGGCCTGGGCGGCGGCTTCATCCGCTTCATCATCCCGATCGTCGGCGCCTTCCTCTGCTACATCGGCGCCGCGCTGGTCTACCTGTCCCCGTTCTTCGACAACTCCGGGAAGCTGCAGGGCTGGCACGACCGTGCCGCCGGCACCGTGGTGATCAAGAAGTAACGCGCACCGGACGACGAACGGAGCGGCCCGGTCCCCCTGTGCGGGGACCGGGCCGCTCCGTCGTGTCGTCACCTCACCGGTGCCGGTGCGCCCGTGCGGGCGCCGGCACCGGCGCCGGCGTCGGCGTCAGTGTCGACGTCGGTGTCAGTGGAAGAAGTGGCGGGTGCCGGTGAAGTACATGGTCACGCCGGCCGCGGCGGCGGCCGCGACGACCTCCTCGTCCCGGATCGAACCACCGGGCTGCACCACGGCCTTGACGCCGCCGTCGATCAGGATCTGCAGGCCGTCCGCGAACGGGAAGAAGGCGTCGGAGGCCGCGTACGAGCCCCGGGCCCGCTCGCCGGCCCGCTCCACCGCGAGCTTCGCCGAGTCGACCCGGTTGACCTGGCCCATGCCGACGCCCACCGAGGCACCGCCCTTGGCCAGCAGGATCGCGTTGGACTTGACGGCCCGGCAGGCCCGCCAGGCGAAGGCCAGCTCGGCCAGCTCGGCCCCGGAGAGCGCCTCACCGGTGGCCAGCGTCCAGCTCGCCGGGTCGTCGCCCCCGGCGTGGATCCGGTCGGCGTCCTGGAGCAGCACGCCACCGGAGATCGGGCGCACCTCCTGGCGGTTGGCCGGCGCCTCGGGGGCGAGCAGCACGCGCAGGTTCTTCTTGCGGGCGAGCACCTCGACGGCGCCGTCCTCGTACCCGGGGGCGACGACGACCTCGGTGAAGATCGGGGCGATCTGCTCGGCCAGCTCGACGGTGACCGGGCGGTTGACCGCGATCACGCCGCCGTACGCCGAGACCGGGTCGCACTCGTGCGCCTTGCGGTGCGCCTCGGCGACGTCCGCACCGGTGGCGATGCCGCACGGGTTGGCGTGCTTGATGATCGCGACGGCCGGCTCGGCGTGGTCGTACGCGGCACGGCGGGCGGCATCGGTGTCGACGTAGTTGTTGTACGACATCTCCTTGCCGTGCAGCTGCTCGGCGCCGGCCAGGCCGCCGGTGCCGTCGCTGTAGAGCGCGGCGCCCTGGTGCGGGTTCTCGCCGTAGCGCAGCACGTTCTGGCGCTCGTAGGTGGCGCCCAGGAACTCCGGGAAGCCCTCGACGTCGCCGGCCGCGTAACCGGCCTCGAACCAGGAGGCCACCGCGACGTCGTACGCGGCGGTGTGCGCGAACGCGGCACCGGCCAGGCGCTTGCGGGTGGCGAGGTCGAAGCCGCCCTGCCGGACGGCCTCCAGCACGTCGCCGTAGCGGGCCGGGTCGACCACGACGGCGACCGACGGGTGGTTCTTGGCCGCGGCGCGGACCATGCTCGGGCCGCCGATGTCGATCTGCTCGACGCACTCGTCCGGGGTGGCGCCGGAGGCGACGGTGGCCTTGAACGGGTAGAGGTTCACCACGACCAGCTCGAAGGGCTCGACGCCCAGCTCGGCCAGCTGCGCGCGGTGCGACTCCAGGCGCAGGTCGGCGAGCACGCCGGCGTGCACGCGGGGGTGCAGCGTCTTCACGCGCCCGTCGAGGCACTCGGGGAAGCCGGTCAGCTCCGAGACCTCGGTCACCGGGACGCCCGCGGCGGCGATCCGGCCGGCGGTGGAGCCGGTGGAGACGATGACGACCCCGGCGGCGTGCAGGCCCTGGGCCAGCTCCTCCAGACCGGTCTTGTCGTACACGCTGATCAGCGCGCGGCGGATCGGACGGACGTTCTCGGAGACAACAGGCGTGCTGGGGGCGGCGCTCATGCCGGAATCCATACCTTTCGGTCCTCGATGCGGTGACCCTCGCGGGCCAGCCGGCCCACGATGTCGACGAGCAGCTTTCGCTCGACAGTCTTGATGCGCTCGTGGAGCGCGTCGCCGCCATCGGCGTGGTCGGCGTCGGTGACCTCGACGACGCCCTGCGCGATGATCGGCCCGGTGTCCACTCCGGCGTCGACCAGGTGGACGGTGCAGCCGGTGACCTTCACCCCGTACGCGAGCGCGTCGGTGACGCCGTGGGCACCGGGGAAGGCGGGCAGCAGTGCGGGGTGGGTGTTGATGATCCGCCCGGCGAAGGCGGTGATGAACGCGGAACCGAGGATCTTCATGAACCCGGCCGTGACCACGAGGTCCGGCTCGTGCGCCGCGACCGAGGCGGTCAGCGCGCGGTCCCAGTCGGCGCGGTCGGCGAAGTCCTTCACCCGGTGCACGAAGACCGGCAGTCCGGCCCGCCCGGCGCGCTCCAGGCCCGCGATGCCGTCACGGTCGGCGCCGACGGCGACGATCCGCGCGCCGAAGGCCGGGTCGGCCGCGGCGTCGATCAGCGCCTGCAGATTGGTGCCGGAGCCGGAGACCAGCACCACCAGGCGGGCCGGGCCGGGTGTGCGGGGCGGGAAGAGTTGAGCGGGGGCGGCGGCCACTGCGCGATTCTCCGTAGGTCGGGCGCCGCCCGCTGGTACATCCACCGGCGGTGGGGCCACTACGAACGGCAGGTCGAGCGAGGGGGGACACCGGACGAACCCGCCACGACGCGGGGCCCGGGGAACCTATCTGAGCTGCTGACCGTCACCACGATAACGGCTGGTCGGACGGCCCCTGAAACGCCCTGACGGCGCTACGCGCGTAGTTGAGACGGGGATCTCCATCGGGGTGCCGTTCACCCGCCGTCCGCCTGCCGTCCGCCCTGCGGGCGGGGCGTGGTCGGGGTGCGGCGGGTCCCGTCGGGCCGCCTCCGGGGTACGGGCGGGGTACGGGCGGGGTCCCGTCGGGCCGTCGTCGGGGCGCGGCCGGGGTCCCGTCGGGGTGCGGCCGGGCCGTCGCGGGTTCGCCGGTGTGGCGGAACCCGCCCCGAAAGCGGGCCGCCGAAGGCCCCACGGGCGACTGCGGGATCATAGGGTGGCGCGGGCGTCCGCCCCACCGACGAGAAGGAATGGCTGAACCATGAGCAGCGGTGACAACACCGGCGAGCGCAACCCCTTCGCGCCGCCGCCGGCGGATGCCCCGGACCAGCCGTGGCAGCCGCGCAACCCCGGGCCCACCGAGGGTCCGGACGCGCCCGACGGCGACGGGAACCCGGACGAGCGCCCGCAGGTCCCGCCGCCGCACCCGTGGAGCCCCGGCTACCAGGGCGGCGGCTGGCACCCCCGCCCGCCGGCCCCGCAGCCGCCCAAGCTCGACCCGAACGACCCGGCGCAGCGCAAGGCCCGCAACGCCGCACTGGCCGGCATGGGCGCGCTGGTCTGCGCGTTCGCCTCGCTGCACTACGTCGCGCTGTTCGTCGGCGCGCTGGCCATCGTCTGGGGCATCACCGCGATGCGGGCCCCCAAGCCGGCCACCGCCCCCCGGACCGGAGCGGCCCCGGCGGGCGCCGTCGCCGGCGAGGCCGGCGCCCCGAACCCGCTGACCCCGGCCGCCCTCGCCGGGGTGCTCACCGGCGCGATGACGGTGGTCTTCGTCTCCTCGGTGATCGGCCTCAGCCTCTACTACAACGACTACGTGACCTGCGTGCGGGACTCGCTCACCTCGACCGGCGCGGACAACTGCGAGCGGCTCGCGCCGAAGTGGTACGTGGACATCACCAAGAACCGCGAGTAGCGGGAGCGGCGGCGGTCAGTCCGTCCCGCCGGGACCGTTCGCGCGGTCCGCGCCCGCCGTGCCGTCGGCCGAGCTCCCCAGCCGCAGCACCACCGCGTACGCGCGGGCGCGCAGCAGCAGCACGCCCCGGCGCGCGTGGCCGGTGAGCACGCCGCCCCCGAGCCCGGCGTCGCCCGCGTCGTCGCCCATCGCACCGCCCGGCCCGCCGCCCAGCCCGCTTCCCAGCGCCCGGAACCGCGTCAGCAGGGCGCCCGGGACGGCCACCACGGCGATCCAGCCCGCCGCCGCCAGCCCCGTCCGCCACGGCACCGGGCCCAGCTCCGCCATCCGGCCGCCGGCCAGCGCCCCACCGGAGAGCCAGCCGAGCACCGCCGCGGCCGCGCCGGTCAGCAGGGCCACCGCCAGGGCCGCGACGACCGTCCCCGCCGGGTGCCAGGCCGCGGCGTCCGGCTCGTACGGGCCGTCCAGGTCGTCCGGGTTGTCCGGGTCGTCCGGGTCGTTCCGGTCCTTCGGCGACCCGTCCGGCCGGCCCGGGCCGGCCTGGCCCAGGGCGCCGTTCGCCGCCGCCCGGCCCAGCAGCACCGCCGGGGCCACCCCGGCCAGCGCCGGCAACAGGCAGGCCAGCAGCCGCCAACCGCCCGCTCCCGGCTCGGCCACCAGGGCGAACAGCGGAAGCTCCGGCAGCGGCCCCAGCACCGTGCCGCCCGGTGCCACCAGCGTCCCGGCCCCCGCCGCGAACCCCGGGCCCAGCGCGTAGGCCGTGCCCCAGAGCACCGCGTTCGGCAGCAGCACCACGCTGAGCAGCAGCAGTCCGGCCCCGGCGGCCGGGCCCTGCGCGAGCGCCGCCGCACCGGGCCCGCCACCGGTCGCGGCGGCCAGCACCGCCGCCACCGCGACCACCGCCGCACCCGTCGCCACCAGCCCCGCCCCGGCCGCCAGCGCTGCCGTCCGGACGGCCGCCGCGCCCCCGTCGGGGCAGGCCCAGGCGGGCACCCGGTCCACCGCCCGCTGCCGGAGCACCTGCCAGGAGGCCGGCCAGGGCGCCGGCCAGGGCCCGTCGGCCGCCCGGCCGCGCTCCGGCACCCGGCGGGCCGTCCGGGCGCCGGCCGCCGTCGCGGCGCCGGCCAGCAGCGCCACCACCAGGACGTCCGGCAGCACCCGCGCCCGGAACTGCCCGGCCCCCGAACACTGCGCGACCACCGCCACGGCGACCGCGCAGTAGCCGGACCACACCGCCAACGGACCGCTCCACCGCGGTCGGAACCGGCGCCGGGCCGCCGCCCGGGCGCCCGCACGGTGCAATTGGCCCACCGCCAGCAGGCCGAGCAGCAACGGAGTCACGGTCAGCGGAGCGTCCAGGGCCCCGCGGAGCACCGGCGCACCGTGCCCGAGCAGCCAGAGCACCCCGGCCAGCCGGACGGCGCCGGCCGCGCCGTCGTCCGCGAACGGGGTCACCACCCAGAGCCCGAGCACCGGCACGGCGACCGCCGCCAGGCCGAGCAGCGCCGTCCGCACCCCGGTGAGCACGTCGGCCAGCACGGGTCTGGCGCCCAGCTCGCCCGGCACTTCCAGGATCGGACGGCCCATCAGCTGCGTCATGCGCCTCATGGTGCCAAGGCGACTCGCCATGCTCCGTGAAGAGGCAAACCGCCGTCGTGTCCCAGATTATTGGCTTATGCGCATTTTCAGACCCGGCCCTCATGCCGTCGCCCCCACTCCGGCCCGGAGCGTCTGATGACCACGCCGCCGACCGCCGAGCGCCCCGCCGGTGCCCCCGCCGCCGCCCACTCCACCGACCGCCCCGCCGCCACCGACCCGCCCGCACCGCAGGGCCGCCCCGGCAAGGGCCGGTCCGGACGCGGCCGGTCCGCGAAGGCCGCCAGGGCCGGCCGGACCGCCGAGCCCGGCGGCCCGACCGGTGGACCGTCCGACGGACCCGCCGGCGCACCGACCGTCGACCAGGACGAGGCGCTCCGGCTGCTGCGGCAGTTGACGCCGCGTGAAGCCCAGGCCCTGGCCCACCTCGCGGCCGGCCGCGACCTCGCCCGGTCCGCCGCCGCACTCGGCGTCACCCCGGCCACCGCGCGCAGCTACCAGCACCGGGCCATGCGCAAGCTCGGCACCCGGACGCACGCCGAGATCGCCGCCTTCGCCGCCCTGCTGAGCCCCGCTCAGACCGCGTCCACCGGTGCCGCGGGCCGACCGGACGGCCCGCGGCCCGGTCCCCCGGCGGAGCGGCCGGCCGGGCGGGAGCGGCGCGGGCGCACCAAGGCCCGGCCGGACGCCCCCGCCGCCGGCCCGGACACCCCGGACGCCCCCGCACCCCACCGGAGCCCGCGCACCGGGGACGGCGCCCGACCGGAGCCCGCCACCGCCACCCCGAAGGCCCCCGCCCGACCGGGCACCCGGGCCGACACCGCCCCCGTGGGCACCAAGCCGCAGAGCGCCAAGCCGGTGAGCGCCACCTCGGCGGGTACCGAGCCGGCGAGCACCACCGCGCCGGCCGGGCCGAACACCGCGCCCACCGGGGCTCCCCGGCCCAAGAACGGCACCCCGCCCCGGCCGGACACCCGGACGAGCACCACCGCAGCGGGTACCGAGCCGACGAGCACCACCGCGCCGGCCGGGCCGAACACCGCGCCCACCGGGGCTCCCCGGCCCAAGAACGGAACCCCGCCCCGGCCGAACGGCCGCAGGCCCGCCACCCACGGCCCGGCCGCACCGGGCACACCGGCGGCACCGGCCACCGTGGCCGCAGCGGCGGCACCGGCGGCACCGGCGGAGCAGCGGGACACCGCCCGGCCGGTGCCCGCACCCGCCGGGCACGAGCAGGCGCCCTCCTTCGAGGAGCTGTACGAGAGCACCCACACCCGCCTGGTCCAACAGGTCTTCCTGCTCACCTCCTGCAAGCACCGCGCCGTGCACTGCGTCCGGCTCGCCTTCGGCGAGGCCCGGCGGCGCTGGGACGAGGTGGCGGCCGGGGCCCATCCGGAGGGGTGGGTGCGGGCGCGGGCCTGTGAGGCGGCGCTCTCGCCGTGGCACCGGGGCGGTCCGCGCCGGGCACACGTCTGGCGGCTGCCGCACCGGCGGATCAAGGTCCGCCCCGCCGACGAGTCGCAGGCCGTGCTGCCGGACCACGACCGGCTCACCGACCGCGACCGCGCGCTGCTCAAGGCGCTCAAGCGGCTCTCCCGCCCGCAGCGCCGGGCGCTGGTGCTGCACGACGGCCTGGGCCTGACCGCCGCCGCCGTGGCCGTCGAGGTGGAGTCGACCCTGGCGGCCGCCGAGGGCCGGATCTGGGCGGCCCGGGCGGCGCTGGCGCAGTGGGTGCCGGACCTGGTCGGGCCCGACCCGGCGGCGGCGGGCTTCGCCGACCGGCTCGCCGGGCTGCTGCACCGGGCCGCCGTCCGCGGCTGCCCCCAGCCGCACCGGCCGCCCGTCCCGCTGCTGCGCGCCCGGCACGGTCTGGCGAACGCCACCCGGACCGGCGCGGCGGTGCTGATCACGGTGGCGGTCGGCGGCGCGGCGGCGGCGACGCTGGCCGGCAGCGGCCCGGGGTCGCTGTTCCACCGCTCTCCCGAGCCGCCCGCGCAGACGGTCTGCGGCTCGGTCAACGGCTCCGCCGTGCCGCTCGCGCCCGACGGCCCGCTGACGGGCATCCGCAGCCTCTGGTGCAGTCCGGCGCCGGGCCTGGAGCCGGTCGTGGTGGACCCCCCGCCGCCCCGGGCCCCGCTGTGGGAGCTGCCCGCCGCCGGCCGCGCGGCGGCGGCCCTGCCCCCGCCCGGCTCGGCGGGCCCGGCGGCCTGTACCCGCTGGGCGCTCCACCCCTGCCCCGCGGACCGCTAGGGCACCGGGCCCGGGGCGGGGGCACAACGTCGAACGCCCCCGCCCGGAGGTCCGGACGGGGGCGCTCGACAGCGGGGAGGCGTCAGCCGTTGATCAGCTCACGCGCCAGGCGGGCGGTCTCGGACGGCGTCTTGCCGACCTTGACACCGGCGGCCTCGAGGGCCTCCTTCTTCGCCTGCGCGGTGCCCGAGGAGCCGGAGACGATGGCGCCGGCGTGGCCCATGGTCTTGCCCTCGGGGGCGGTGAAGCCCGCGACGTAGCCGACGACCGGCTTGGTGACGTGCTCGGCGATGTAGGCCGCGGCACGCTCCTCGGCGTCGCCGCCGATCTCACCGATCATGACGATGAGCTCGGTCTCCGGGTCCTCCTGGAAGGCCTTGAGAGCGTCGATGTGGGTGGTCCCGATGACCGGGTCACCGCCGATGCCCACGGCCGAGGAGAAGCCGATGTCCCGCAGCTCGTACATGAGCTGGTAGGTCAGGGTGCCGGACTTCGAGACCAGGCCGATCTTGCCGGAGCTGGTGATGTCGGCCGGGATGATGCCGGCGTTCGACTGTCCGGGGCTGATCAGGCCGGGGCAGTTCGGGCCGATGATCCGGGTCTTGTTGCCCTTCGAGCCCGCGTACGCCCAGAAGGCGGCGGTGTCGTGCACCGGGACGCCCTCGGTGATGACGACGGCCAGGCCGATCTCGGCGTCGATGGCCTCGACGACGGCGTCCTTGGTGAACTTCGGCGGCACGAAGATGACGGTGACATCGGCACCGGTCTTCTCGATGGCCTCGGCGACGGAGCCGAAGACGGGCACCTCGGTGCCGTCGACGTCGACCGTGGTGCCGGCCTTGCGCGGGTTCACACCGCCGACGATCTGCGTGCCGGAGGCGAGCATGCGGCGGGTGTGCTTCATGCCCTCGGAGCCGGTCATGCCCTGGACGATGACCTTGCTGTCCTTGGTAAGGAAGATAGCCATGGTGAGAAGTCCCTTCCTTACTTGTTGGCCAGCTCGGCGGCGCGGTCGGCCGCACCGTCCATGGTGTCCACCTGCTGAACCAGCGGGTGGTTGGCGTCGGTCAGGATCTTGCGACCCAGCTCGGCGTTGTTGCCGTCCAGGCGGACGACCAGCGGCTTGGTGACCTCGTCGCCCTTGGTCTTCAGCAGCTCCAGGGCCTGCACGATGCCGTTCGCGACGGCGTCGCACGCGGTGATGCCACCGAAGACGTTGACGAAGACCGACTTGACGTCGGGGTCGCCCAGGATGATCTCCAGGCCGTTCGCCATGACCTCGGCGGACGCGCCGCCGCCGATGTCGAGGAAGTTGGCGGGCTTCACGCCGCCGTGCTTCTCGCCCGCGTAGGCGACCACGTCGAGGGTGCTCATGACGAGGCCCGCGCCGTTGCCGATGATGCCGACCTGGCCGTCGAGCTTGACGTAGTTCAGGCCCTTGGCCTTCGCCGCCGCCTCGAGCGGGTTGGCGGCGGCCTTGTCCTCGAGCGCCTCGTGCTCGGGCTGGCGGAACTCGGCGTTCTCGTCCAGGGAGACCTTGCCGTCGAGCGCGATGATCTTGCCGTCGCCGGACTTGATCAGCGGGTTGACCTCGACGAGGAGGGCGTCCTCCTTGATGAAGACGACCCAGAGCTTCTGCAGGACGTCGGCGACCTGGTCGGCGATCTCGGCCGGGAACTTCGCCGCGGCGACGATCTCGGCGGCCTTCTCCGGGGTGCAGCCCTCGTTGGCGTCGACCGGGATCTTGGCGAGCGCCTCGGGGTTCTCCTCTGCGACGACCTCGATCTCCACACCGCCCTCCACGCTGGCCATGGCCAGGAAGGTGCGGTTGGTGCGGTCCAGCAGGAAGGAGACGTAGTACTCCTCCTTGATGTCCGCGGTCTGGGCCAGCATCACCTTGTGAACGGTGTGGCCCTTGATGTCCATGCCGAGGATCGCCTCGGCCTTGGCGACGGCGTCCGCCGGGTCGGCGGCGAGCTTCACGCCACCGGCCTTGCCTCGGCCACCCACCTTCACCTGAGCCTTGACGACGGCGCGGCCGCCGAAGCGCTCCGCGATGGCGGCAGCGTCTGCGGCGGTCTCGATGACATCACCGTCAAGCACGGGAACCCCGTGCTTGGCGAAGAGGTCCCTCGCCTGGTACTCGAACAGGTCCACGTGTTTGTCCTTGTTCGTGGTCGCGGATTGTGTCTCTACGAGCGTGCCACGGCAGGATCTTCGCTGCGGGTCGTCGAGGCGGTGCGGGTACGCAGAGGTACGGCCTTGCGGCCCACACAGCCACGGGCGCACACGTCAATCAACACGCGCGTCACGTCCGTCTGGCAGGTTATCCCCGGACGACGGGCGCGTTTCGCCCGGGACCGGCCCGGCTTGGGTGAGAACCGTCACAGCCGGGCCGCGACCGACTGCCGCGCGCCCTGCTCAGCGGGCGCGCGGATCAGCGGTGCGGCCGGGCCCCGGTTCGCTCGTCCGGGTGAACCCGCGCACCCCGTCCCTACCCGCCCTGTTCCGGCGCCGGGATCGGCCGCTTCTCGATCGCCGCCGCCATGACGTCCGCGAAGGCGTCCGGGGTGCAGGCGAACGCCGGGGCGCCGAGCGCGGCCAGGGCGGCCGCGTGCGCGTGGTCGTAGGCGGGCGCCCCCTCGTCCGAGAGCGCGAGCAGCGCGACGAACTGGACGCCGGCCGCCTTCATCGCCACCACCCGCTTGAGCATCTCGTCCCGGATGCCGCCCTCGTAGAGGTCGCTGATCAGCACCACGACGGTCTCGGACGGGCGGGTGATCCTCGACTGGCAGTAGGCCAGCGCCCGGTTGATGTCGGTACCGCCGCCGAGCCGGGTCGCGAACAGCACGTCCACCGGGTCGTCGAGCTGCTCGGTGAGGTCGACCACCGAGGTGTCGAACACCACCAGCCGGGTGTCCACGGTCTTCATCGAGGCCAGTACGGCGCCGAACACCGCCGAGTACACCACCGAGGGGGCCATCGAGCCGGACTGGTCGACGCAGAGGATGACGTCCTTCTTCACCGCGCGCTGCGCCCGGGCGTGGCCGACCAGCCGCTCGGGGACGACGGTGCCGTACTCGGGCAGGTAGTTCTTCAGGTTGGCCCGGACGGTGCGGTCCCAGTCGATGTCACGGTGGCGCGGCCGGTTCACCTTGGCGCTGCGGTCCAGCGCGCCGCCCAGGGTGGCCCGGGTGCGGTCGGCGAGCCGGCGCTCCAGCTCCGCGACCACCTTGCCGACCACCGCGCGGGCGCTCTCCCGGGTGGTCTCGGGCAGCGCGTGCTTCAGCGAGAGCAGGGTGGCGACCAGGTGGACGTCGGGCTCGACGGCCTCCAGCATCTCCGGCTCCAGCAGCAGGTGGTCCAGGCCGAGCCGGGTGATGGCGTCCTGCTGCATCAGCTGGACGACGGTGGTGGGGAAGTACTCGCGGATGTCCCCCAGCCAGCGCGCCACCTGCGGCGCCGAGCCGCCCAGCCCGGCACCGCGCCGGCCGGCCCGCCCGGCCCGGCCCTCCTGCGGCGCGCCCCGGTACAGCGCGGCGAGCGCGCCGTCCATCGCGGCGTCCCGGCCGCGCAGCGCGCAGCCGGTGCCGTCCGCCTCGCCCCCGAGCACCAGCCGCCAGCGGCGCAGCCGCTCCTCGGCGGCGAGGGTGGCGGGGGTGGTGGTCTCTGCCATCGGGTGCTCCTTCCGGTCCGTCCCGTACGGGTCGGGTGGTGCGGCGAGGTCGGGTGGTGCGGCGGGGTCAGGTGTTGCGGCCTTCGGCCTGGCGGGGGATCCGCGCCGGGCCGGCGGGGTGGACCGGGCAACCGGGCAGGCCGAGCAGCAGGGCGACCACCGGGACCGCCGCGTCGGCACGGGCCGGGTCGAGCTCGGGGCCCGCGCCCGCCGCCGGCACCGGGTCGGCGCCGAGCGGCCCGGCCGCGACCCGGCCGCCGACGGTGTTGCGGACACCCGCCTCCAGCGCGGAGAAGGTGCGGCGCAGCAGCGGCAGCACATCGGTGAAGGCCTCGGCCGGCACCGCCGTCAGCCACGCGTCGAGCAGGCCCAGCAGGCGGGGGTCGTGCAGCAGCAGGGCGCCGCCGCCGCTGAGGAAGCCCTCGATCCAGCCGGCCGCGTCGGCCGGGGCGTTGGCGGGCGAGAGGACGAGGCCCAGCCGGCGCCCGGCCTCCTCGGAGTCGAGCCGGCCGTCGTCCAGCAGCAGCCGGACGGCGCGGCCGCGCAGCAGTCCGGGCACGCCCGTGGCCGGACCGCCGACCGGTTCGCGGCGGGCCAGCGCCCGCAGGGCCGCGGCCCACCGGTCGGCGAGCCCGCCGGCCGGCTCCAGCAGGCCGATCGCGCCGTGCACCTCGTCGAGCCGGCCGCGCATCGCCTCCGCGCCGGCCGCGTCCAGCCCGGTGCAGGCCGGTGGCAGTCCGATGCGGATCCGGTCGGCGAGGCCCGTCGCGACCTCGCCGAGCGCGCCGTGGTCGGTGCCCCGGACGTCGCCGTAGCGCAGTGCCCGGACGAGCGCGGGCAGCGCGTCCGCCAGCCGGGCGACGTCCGTGTCCAGCGCGGCGCAGTCGGCGAGCACCCGCATCACGGCGGGCAGCGCGTCGGCCAGCCCGGCGAGCAGGCAGGTCTCGACCAGGGCCGTCAGCTCGGCGAGCTCCACCGCGGCCCGCGCCGCGCCGACGGCACGGCCGGCCGCCGCGTCCTCGACGGTGGTGCCCCACTGGGCGGCCTCGGCGATCCGGACGGCGAACTCGGGCTGCCAGCAGAGCCGCCAGCTCTCCCGGAAGGTGCCCGTCGAGGTGACGGCGGAGCGGCTCGGCACCCCCCAGTCGATGCCGAGCAGCCGCAGCCGGTGCAGCAGCCGGGAGCGCGCCGCGTCGTTCTCCTTGCGCAGGTCCAGGTCCAGCTCCCGCGGCTCCACCGCCGGCTTCAGCCGCAGCGAGCGCTGCAGCCGCGCCAAGTCCCGCTGCAGCGGCACCGCCGGCGCGCCGTCCGGCACCTCGCCGAGCGCGTCGCCGGTCACCAGGCGGTCCCGCACCAGTGCCAGGGCGACCTCCGAGCCGTCGCACATCACCGCGCGGACGGCGTCCAGGGTCTCGGTCAGCCCGGCGAGCGGGCGGCCGCGCAGCACCGCCAGGGTCCGGGCCAGCCGGACGGCCTCGATCACGTGCGCCGAGGAGACCGGGTGGTCCTCGGCCCGCAGCAGCTCGGCGGCCCTGGTCAACCAGAGCGGCAGCGGATCACCCGTGGTGGTGAACAGATGGTGGTACCAGCCCGGCGAGACGATCCCGGCGCCGTACCCGCTCTGCTGGGAGAGCCGGCGGTGCGTCCACGGCACCCAGGTGATGTCGGTGCGCACCTTCTTCGGCAGGCCGGCCAGCACCGCCCGGTCGTGGGCGACGGTCGGCATGGTGGCCAGCGCCGGTACGTGGAACGCCCCGCAGACCACGGCGATCCGCCGGTGCCCGGC
Organism: Kitasatospora sp. NPDC003701; assembly: GCF_053587085.1. Taxonomy (NCBI): domain Bacteria; kingdom Bacillati; phylum Actinomycetota; class Actinomycetes; order Kitasatosporales; family Streptomycetaceae; genus Kitasatospora; species Kitasatospora sp. NPDC003701. The sequence goes on along the minus strand of NZ_JBSFNM010000020.1, from coordinate 80,643 downwards.
CCGCTTGGCGGCCCGGACCTGCTGGCGCATGTACGCCTCCCGCAGGTCGTCGCGCCGGGCGGCCGGGCCGCCGGCCGCACCGCCCTCCCGCAGCGCCGCCATCGCCTCGGCGACCGCGGCGAACGGGGCCAGCGCGTCCGTACCGGGCGCGCGGTGCTCGATCACGTCCTCCCACCAGCGCTCCGGGTCGTCGCTGCCGGCGGCCTCGGCGAGCATCCCGATCGGATCACCCGGCCGCTCGGCGGGCGGCGCACCCTGCTCGGGCTCCGCCGGCCCCGTCGGCTCCGTCGGCTCCGGGTCCGCCCCCGGCTCCGGCTCCGGCTCCGGCTCATCGGCGAGGCTGTAGGCCGCCGGGAGGTCGATGAAGCGCACCGGTACGCCGGCGTCCAGCCCGTACCGGATCGCCACCCACTCCGGGGAGAACTCGGCGTACGGCCAGAACGCCGCCTTCGCCGGGTCGTCCACGGCGTGGGCGAGCAGGGCGACCGGTGGCACCATCTCCTTCTCGGCCGCCAGCCCGACGATCGGGTCGGCCTCCGGCGGGCCCTCGATCAGCACCGCGTCCGGCCGCAACCGCTCCAGCGCGGCGGCCACCGCGCGGGCCGAGCCGGGGCCGTGGTGCCGTACGCCCAGCAGCGTCACCTCTGCGCTCATCGCGCCCTCCCTCCTCGTGCCTCGAAACTGCCTCGGACTGCCTGGAACCGCCTCGAACGCCCCGGAACCGCACCGCCCTCAGCGGGTGTTCTCACGGGCCGCGCGGTAGAAGTCCTTCCAGCCGTCCCGCTCGCGCAGGACGCCCTCGACGTACTCGCTCCACACCGCCCGGTCGGCCACCGGATCCCGGACGACGGCGCCGAGGATGCCGGCCGTGACGTCGCCGGCCCGCAGCACGCCGTCCCCGAAGTGGGTGGCCAGGGCCAGGCCGTTGGTCACCACCGAGATCGCCTCGGCCGTCGAGAGCGTGCCGCTCGGCGTCTTCACCTTCGTCCGGCCGTCCACCGTGATGCCGGCCCGCAGCTCGCGGAAGACGGTGACCACCCGCCGGATCTCCTCGGCGCCGCCGGGCAGCCGGGCCAGCTCCAGCGAGCGGCCGAGCTGGTCGACCCGCCGGGTGACGATGTCCACCTCCTCCTCCAGCGAGCCGGGCAGCGGCAGCACCACGGTGTTGAACCGCCGGCGCAGCGCGCTCGACAGCTCGTTGACGCCGCGGTCCCGGTCGTTCGCCGTGGCGATCAGGTTGAAGCCGCGCACGGCCTGCGTCTCGCCGCCCAACTCCGGTATCGGCAGCGTCTTCTCCGACAGGATGGTGATCAGACTGTCCTGCACGTCCGCCGGGATCCGGGTCAACTCCTCGACCCGGGCGATCTTCCCGTCCGCCATCGCCCGCATCAGCGGCGACGGCACCAGCGCCTCCCGGCTCGGACCGTTCGTCAGCAACCGGGCGTAGTTCCACCCGTACCGGACGGCCTCCTCCGGCGTACCGGCCGTCCCCTGCACCAGCAGGGTCGAATCGCCGCTGATCGCGGCCGCGAGGTGCTCCGACACCCAGGTCTTCGCGGTGCCCGGCACGCCGAGCAGCAGCAGCGCCCGGTCCGTCGCCAGCGTCGTCACGGCGACCTCGACGATCCGCCGCGGCCCGATGTACTTCGGGGTGACCACGGTGCCGTCCGGCAGCTCGCCGCCGAGCAGATAGGTGGCGACGGCCCACGGCGACAGCCTCCACCGCTCGGGGCGCGGGCGGTCGTCCTGGGCGGCCAGCGCGGCCAGTTCCGCCGCGAAGGCGTCCTCCGCATGCTGGCGCAGAACGTCGGTCATGGAGGGGCTCCTTCGGGTCGGCCGCCGGACACACCCGTGGCGGGCGGCGAGGTGATCGGGGGGAGCCAGGTCGGCGTCCCGGCCTGTGGGAACAACCCTGCACCGGACCACTGACAATCCTGACCGGACCTCAGTTCGACCACCCGGCCTGTCAGTCCCCCCGCCTACCGTCGTCGGCATGGAGGAACGCTGGAGCACCGAACACGTCCTGTCCCTGGCGCCCGACGCGAGTTCGCAGAAGGCGGCGGGCAAGCTCTCCTCGCCCGCGCCCTGGTCCGCCACGGGCACCGACGGCACCGCGCTCTGGGGCGAGTGCAAGGGCAGCGGACGGACGCCGTACCGCACCGCGGTCGAGCTGGCCACGCCCGCCTACTCGTGCACCTGCCCGAGCCGGAAGTTCCCGTGCAAGCACGCGCTCGGACTGCTGCTGCTCTGGAGCGGCACCCCCGAGGCCGTCCCGGCCGGTGAACCGGCCGACTGGGCGTCCGACTGGCTGGCGGAGCGCCGCGACCGCGCCGACCGGCGCGCCGCCGGCGCCACCACCCCGGCGGACCCGGCCGCCGCCCGCCGCCGGGCCGAGAAGCGCAACGCCCGGGTGGCCGCCGGCGCCGGCGAGCTGCGCCTGCGGCTGGCCGACCGGATCCGCCACGGCCTGGCCGACCGGACCGCCGCCGGCCCCTGGGAGGAGGTCGCCGCCCGGATGGTGGACGCCCAGGCCCCCGGCCTCGCCACCCGCGTCCGCGAGCTCGACACCGACCCCGGCCCCGACCTCCTGGAGGAGTACGCCATGCTCCATCTGCTCGCCACCGCCGCCACCCGGATCGACGACCTGCCCGCCCCGCTCGCCGCCACCGTCCGGGCCCGGGTCGGCTACACCACCGACGCCGCCGACGTCCTGGCCGGCCCCACCGTCCGCGACCGCTGGTACGTCCTCGGCAGCCGCACCTCGCCCCTGGAGGGCGGCGCGGACGAGCGCCTCACCACCCGCCGGCTCTGGCTGCGCGGCGCCAAGACCGGGCGCCCCGCCCTGCTCCTCGCCTTCGGCCGCCCCGGCCGGGCCCCCGACCTCGCCCTCCCCACCGGCCAACTGCTGGAGGTCGAGCTCGCCTTCCACCCCGGCGCCCGCCCCCTGCGCGCCGCCCTCGGCACCCGCTACGGCGCCCCCGCGCCGGGCCCCGCCGAGCCGCCGCCCGGCCTCACCCCCGCCGAGGCCGTCGCCGCCTACGGCGCCGCCGTCGCCGACGACCCCTGGCTCGACGCCTGGCCCACCGTCCTGACCGGTGTCGTCCCCGTCCTCACACCCGACGGCTGGCACCTCACCGACGGCCGGCACACGCTCCCGGTCCACCGCGGCACCACCCCCGAATCCGCCCTCTGGCGCCTCGCGGCCGTCTCCACCGGCCGCCCCCTCACCGTCTTCGGCGAACACGGCCACCGGGGCTTCGCCCCGGTCACCGCCTGGGGCGCGGACCACCGCCCGATCGACCTGACCGCCCCGTAGGGCCCGCGCGCCCCCGCCCCACACCGGGGGCCGACCGGTAGCGGCCCAGAAGCCGACCCCCGGGAGCCTCCGCACCCACCGACCCGCAGGAGCCCCGCGTGCCGCTCACCACCCCGACCCCGGCCGACCCCTGGGAGACCCTCCACACCACCGCCCTCCTCGGCACCGACCGCCGCCCGCTGCCACCCCCCGCCGCCGACGACTCCCCCGCCCACCTCGCCGTCGACCGCACCGACCCGGCCACCGCCCTGCTCGAACTCGCCGCCCTGGAGACCGTCCGCCGCCGCGCCGGCGCCCTCCCCGCCCCCGTCAGCGAGGCCGTCACCGCCCTGCTCGCCGCCCCGGCCCCCGAGGACCACCGGCCCGAGCTGCCCGCCCCCGCCGCCCGCCGGCTCACCCTCCTGCTCGGCAGCCGGGGCGCCGGCTCTCCCGGCACCCTCGCCAACCTCGCCGAACTGCTCCCGCAGTGGCTCGCCACGGCCCGCGCCCGGGGCCTGCGCCCGCCCGCCGCCGTCGTCCCCGCCCTGCTGGACGCCGCCCGCGGCCGGACCGAGCTGCGCCCCGACGCGGTGGCACTGGCCGGCCCCCTGGGCCGCTGGCTCGCCGCCCGCAACGCCGACTGGCGGTTCGTCCTGCGCACCACCGCGGCCGGGCCCGGCGGCCCGGCGGGCCCGGCCGGGGACAACCACCTCTGGCACGAGGGCCTCTTCGCCGAGCGCGTCACCCACCTCACCGCGCTGCGCCGGACCGACCCGGCCGCCGGGCTCGCCCTGCTCACCAGCACCTGGCCCACCGAGCGCGCCGAGGACCGGCTGCTCTTCCTGGACGCCCTCCAGGACGGCCTCTCGCTCGCCGACGAACCCTTCCTGGAGGCCGCGCTGGGCGACCGCAGCAAGAACGTCCGGGCCACCGCCGCGGAGTTGCTCTCGACCCTGCCCGGCTCCACCCTCGCCCACCGGATGGCCGAGCGCGCCCGGGCCGCCGTCCGCCTCTCCGACCGCGGCACGCACCTGCTCGTCACCCCGCCGACCGAGTGCGACGCCGAGATGCAGCGCGACGGCATACCGCCCAAGTCGCCCACCGGGCGCGGTGAGCGGGCCTGGTGGTTCGGCGAGGTGATCGCCGCCGCACCGCTCTCCCTCTGGCAGGAGTCCACCGGTCTGACGCCGGGCCGGCTGCTCGGGCTCCGGGTCGGCGACAGCATCGACGAGACCAACAGCAGCTGGGCCGACGACCTGCGCGAGGCCTGGGCCCGGGCCGCCGTCCGCCAGCACGACGCCGACTGGGCCCGGGCGCTGCTGGGCCCGGCCCCGGCCCCCGCCCCGGGCGGCCGCTCCGGCCGCACCGCCCGGGCCCCCCGGAGCACCGGCGCCCCCGCCAAGCTGCTCTCGGTCCTGCCGCCCGCCGAACGCGCCGCCTGGACGGCCGCGTTCATCGAGGTGCACGGCCTGGGCGAGGCCTTCCAACTGCTCGGCGCCTGCGCGGCGCCGTGGACACCGCCGCTGTCCACCGCCGTCGTCGCGGCCCTCGCCCGGGCGGCCGCCTCCGGCGCGTACCCGTGGAGCCACAGCGGGGTGCTCGGTATGACGGAGCGCGCGCTCGCCCCCGGGGCGGCCGCCGCCGTCGAGGAGTTGGCGGCCGGGGCCGCGCCCGCCGGGGCCTGGGCCGAGACCTTCGCCCGGCTGGCCGGCACCCTGCGCTTCCGGGAGGCGATGCTCGCCGAACTCGGCGCCTGAGGCGCCCGCCGCCGAAAACGGCCGAGCCGGTACGGGACACCCGTACCGGCTCGGCCGGAGACTCGGCGCAGGACCACTCGGCGCAGGACCACTCGGCGCAGGACCACTCGGCGACTGCCCCGGCGGCCGCGCCCGAAGCCGCCCGCCCAGGAGGCGGGCGCTCAAGCGGCGCACGCTCAAGCGGCGTGCGCCCGAAGGCGCCCGCTCAGGAGGCGCACGCCTCGCGGCAGGCCTCCGCCCGGGGGCTCAGCTCGCGACCCGCAGGTTCGCCTCGACCCAGGCCACCACGTCCCGGGTCGGCGTCCCCGGGGTGAAGATGTCCGCGACGCCCATCGCCTTGAGCTCGACGATGTCCTCCTCGGGGATGATCCCGCCGCAGAAGACCTTGATGTCCTCCGCCTCGCGCTCCCTCAGCAGCTCCAGCACCCGCGCGCAGAGCGTCATGTGCGCCCCGGAGAGGACCGACAGCCCGATGCCGTCCGCGTCCTCCTGGATCGCGGTGTCGACGATCTGCTCGGGCGTCTGGTGCAGGCCGGTGTAGATGACCTCCATCCCGGCGTCACGCAGGGCGCGCGCGATGACCTTGGCGCCGCGGTCGTGACCGTCGAGCCCGGGCTTGGCGACCACTACACGGATCGGCCCTGACACACCCATCACTGCCTCCTGGACTTCGTCGTCCACCACCCCACCGGACCTCGTCGGGCACGGGCGCGGTTAACCAGCAATAACCAACCTGAGGGGAGGTTAGCGTCACCCGGCCGGGCTGACCGTGCCGCCCCTCAAGAGGAGGGCAAAATCACAGCTCCGCCTCTTGCTACCCGTCGGTATACCCCGCCGGATCCACCCGCAGCCCGCCAACTCCCCTCTTGACATCCGGACTTTTGTCCGGATGTCGGCGTTGCGGCTACAGTCTCGGCTGTTTTCCCCTCGTCTTTCCGCCCGCCCTTCCCCTCGCCCTTCCCCTCGCCCTTCCCCTCGCCCGACGACGTGCCCGAGGCCCACCGAGGAGGCAGCCCCCGATGGCTCCCGACGCAGCCGCCCGCCCGACCCGTGCGGAGCTGCGGGTGGCCGCCCGCGAGCAGTCGCGCGCGCAGCGCCGCGGCGCCGCCAAGGCCGCCACCCGGACCGCGCTGCTGCGCGTCGCCCTGCCGTCGATGGCCGCCCTCGGCGTGGCCGGGGCGGCCGCCGTGACCGTCCAGGGCGAGGCCGACCAGCAGCGCGCCCAGGCGGCCGGGCGCTCCCCCGAGCAGGCCGCCCAGGCCCCGGGCGCCGCACCCGCCAGGGCCGCCGCCCAGCAGGCCCTCGCCGCGGGCGAGGCCGACCAGGCCTCCCGCGGCGACGCCCGGGTACCGCTCTCCGGCGCCCAGCCCGCCGGTACGACCGACGGCACGGCCGAGGCCGCCCCGGCCCCCGCGCCCGCGCTCCCGAAGGTCACCCTCCCGGTCGCCCAGCGGGGCCTCGGCGAGATGTTCGGCGCGTCCGGCACGCACTGGGCCGCCCGGCACACCGGCATCGACTTCCCCGTCGACGGCGGCACCCAGGTCATGGCGGTCGCCGACGGCACGATCCGCACGCAGTGGAACCCGTCGTACGGCTACATGTCGATACTGAAGATGGCCGACGGCACCGAGGCCTGGTACTGCCACCTGCGGTCGTACAAGATCCGCAAGGGCACCGTGAAGGCGGGCGACGTCATCGCCTTCGTAGGCAGCAGCGGCAACAGCACCGGCCCGCACCTGCACTTCGAGATCCGCCCGGCCGGTGGCGGCGCGCCCGTCGACCCGCTGCCGTGGTTCCTCGCCCAGGGCGTCGACCCGCGCTGACCCCCAGGCCCCGCCGACCCCAGGCCCGGCTGACCACGGCCCGGCCGACCCCCGGGCCCCGCTGCGCCAGCCCCCGCCGCCCCGCGGCCACGACGCCGCTCCGGCCCGGGCGGCGTCACCACCCGGGCCGGAGCGGGCCGACCCGCCCTACAGCTTCTCCACCGGCGCGTACCGCAGCAGCAGCTGCTTGCGCCCCTCCGTCCCGAAGTCCACCGTGGCCTGCGCCTTCTCCCCGACCCCGGCGGTGGCCACCACCGTGCCCAGGCCGAAGGTGTCGTGGGTGACGCGGTCCCCCACCGCCAGCGCCACGACCTCGCGCTCGACCGCCGCGCCGGAGCGCCGCGCCGACTGACCCCAGCCCGCCTTGGGCGAGGCCGCCGCCGCCGAGCCGCGCGAGGAGCCCCGGGAGGAGCCGCCCGAACCGGCGGACTTCCCGCCCCAGGACGACCCCGAGGAGTACCCGCGCGAGGCCGGCACCGTGGACGCCCCCGTCCGCTTCCACTCCACCAGCGTGTCCGGGATCTCCTCCAGGAAGCGCGAGGCCGGGTTGTACGAGGGCTGCCCCCAGGCGCTGCGCAGCACCGAGCGCGTCAGGTAGAGCCGCTCGCGCGCCCGGGTGAGCCCGACGTACGCGAGCCGCCGCTCCTCCTCCAGCTCCTTGACCTGGTTGAGCGCCCGCATGTGCGGGAAGATGCCGTCCTCCATGCCGGTCAGGAAGACCACCGGGAACTCCAGCCCCTTGGCGGTGTGCAGGGTCATCATCGTGATGACGCCCCGGCCCTCCTCGTCGTCGTCGGGGATCTGGTCGGAGTCCGCGACGAGCGCCACCCTCTCCAGGAAGTCGGCCAGCGAGCCGAGCGGCGGCGCGCCGTCCTCGCCCGCGTCGGGCCGCTCGCCCGGGTCCTGCTCGTACTCCAGGGCGACGGAGGCGAGCTCCTGGAGGTTCTCCACCCGCGTCTCGTCCTGCGGGTCCGTGGAGGACTGCAGCTCGGCGAGGTAGCCCGTCTCCTCCAGCACGGCCTCCAGCACCGCGGCCGGCCCGGCGCCCGACTCGACGACCTGCCGCAGCCCGGCCATCAGCGCGTTGAACTTCTTCACCGCGTTCGCCGAGCGGGCGGCCATCCCGTACGCCTCGTCGACCCGCTGGAGCGCCTGCGCGAAGGAGATCCGCTCGCGCCCGGCGAGCGCGTCGATCATCGCCTCGGCCCGCTCGCCGATCCCGCGCTTGGGCACGTTGAGGATCCGGCGCAGCGGCACGGTGTCCTCCGGGTTGGAGAGCACCCGCAGGTAGGCCAGGACGTCCCGGACCTCCTTGCGCTCGTAGAAGCGCACCCCGCCGACCACCTTGTACGGCAGGCCGACCCGGATGAACACCTCCTCGAACACGCGGGACTGGGCGTTGGTCCGGTAGAAGATCGCGACGTCGCCGGGCTTGGCGTCGCCGGCGTCGGTGAGCCGGTCGATCTCGTCGGCGATGAACTGGGCCTCGCCGTGCTCGTCGTCCGCGACGTAGCCGACGACCTTCTCGCCGTGGTCGCCGGCCGTCCAGAGCTTCTTCTCGCGGCGGCTGGTGTTCCGCTCGATGACGGCGTTGGCCGCGCTCAGGATGGTCTGCGTGGAGCGGTAGTTCTGCTCCAGCAGGATGGTGGTCGCGTTCGGGTAGTCCTCCTCGAACTGGAGGATGTTGCGGATCGTCGCACCGCGGAAGGCGTAGATCGACTGGTCCGCGTCACCGACCACGCACAGCTCGGCCGGCGGCACCTCGGCGAGGCGCCCGGCGGCCGGGTCCACGAAGTCGCCGTCCACGGTGCGCTTCGGCGCGGCCGTGGCGGAGCCGCCGCTGAGCTCCCGCACCAGCGTGTACTGGGCGTGGTTGGTGTCCTGGTACTCGTCGACCAGGATGTGCCGGAACCGCCGCCGGTAGTGCTCCGCGACGTCGGGGAAGGCCTGGAGCAGGTTCACCGTCGTCATGATGATGTCGTCGAAGTCGAGCGCGTTGGCCTCGCGCAGCCGCCGCTGGTAGAGGAAGTAGGCCTCGGCCAGCTTCTTCTCCATCGGGTTGGCCGCCTGGTCGGCGTACGTCTCCTCGTCGATCAGCTCGTTCTTCAGGTTGCTGACCTTGGCCGTGAAGGACTTCGGCGGGAACTGCTTCGGGTCCAGGTCGAGGTCCCGGCAGACCAGGGACATCAGGCGCTGCGAGTCGGCCGAGTCGTAGATCGAGAACGACGACGTGAAGCCGAGCAGCTTGCTCTCCCGGCGCAGGATCCGCACGCAGGCGCTGTGGAAGGTGGAGACCCACATCGCCCGGGCCCGGGGCCCGACCAGCTGCTCGACGCGCTCGCGCATCTCGCCGGCCGCCTTGTTGGTGAAGGTGATCGCCAGGATCTCGCCCGGCTGCACCCCGCGGGCGCCCAGCAGGTGGGCGATCCGGTGGGTCAGCACGCGCGTCTTGCCGGAGCCGGCGCCGGCCACGATGAGCAGCGGCGAGCCCGCGTGCAGCACCGCCTCGCGCTGCGGGTCGTTCATCCCCTCCAGCAGCTGGGCCGGGTCCACCACCGGCCGGGCGGCGCCGTTGCGGTAGTAGGCGTCCCGCTCGGCCTGGGCCGCGTGGTCCGTGTGGAAGAGCCCCTCCGGGATCGCCTCCTCGTAGGCGTCGTACGGGACGTCGTCCTCGAACGGCGGCGGCTCCTCGGCCGTCGGGTCTGCGGCGGGCTGCTGCTTCGACCCGGCGGCGGGGGCCTCGAAACCGGGGAGCGGGAGGTCGTCAAAGAGGCTACTCATGGCCCTACGAGTCTATGGCCCCGCACTGACAAGCCCGCCCGGCCGGAAGGGATCCGGGCCGGGCGGGAGGCGTCGCGGGGGCCGTCAGACCAGGCGGCGGGCGGTGGCCCACCGGGTCAGCTCGTGCCGGTTGCTCAGCTGGAGCTTGCGCAGCACGGCCGAGACGTGGCTCTCCACCGTCTTCACCGAGATGAACAGCTGCTTCGCGATCTCCTTGTACGCGTAGCCGCGCGCGATCAGCCGCAGCACCTCGCGCTCGCGCTGGGTCAGCCGGTCGAGGTCCTCGTCCACCGGCGGGGTGTCCGTGGCCGCGAAGGCGTCCAGCACGAAGCCGGCCAGCCGCGGCGAGAACACCGCGTCGCCGTCGGCGATCCGGAAGACGGCGTTGACCAGGTCGGTGCCGGTGATCGTCTTGGTGACGTACCCGCGGGCACCGCCGCGGATCACGCCGATGACGTCCTCGGCCGCGTCGGAGACGGACAGCGCCAGGAACTTCACCTGCTCGCCCATCAGCCCGGCCGAGCGGCGCAGCACCTCGACCCCGCCGCCGCCCGGCAGGTGCACGTCGAGCAGCACCACGTCGGGCCTGGTCTCGGCCACCACCCGGACCGCCGACTCCACGTCGTCGGCCTCGCCGACCACGTCGATCCCGGTGACCTCGGTGCGCCCGATCTCGGCGCGCACCCCGGTCCGGAACATCCGGTGGTCGTCGACCAGCACGACCCGCGCGACCCTTCCCCCGCCCTCGGCCGGGGTCCCCCCCGTCGGCGCTGCGTCAGTCATTCGTTCTCTCCATCTCCAGCTCGACCTCGGTGCCGCCGTCCGGCGCGGGCCGCACCCGTGCGGTGCCGCCGTTGCGCTTCATCCGGCCGATGATCGACTCGCGGACACCCATCCGGTCCTCGGGCACCGTGTCGGGGTCGAAGCCGGGGCCGTGGTCGCGTACGAACACCGACACCGTCTTTCCCTCCACCTCGGCGTAGACCTGGACCGGTCCCCCGCCACCGTACTTGGCCGCGTTGACCGTCGCCTCCCTCGCGGCCTGCATCTGCGCCGCGATCCGCTCGTCCATCGGGCAGTCGCCGACCACGACCAGCTCGACCGGGACGCCGTGCCGGTCCTCGACCTCGGCGACCACCGCGCGCAGGCTCTCCGCCATGGTGTCCGGCGCGTCCTCGGCGACCGCCTCCGGCCGGTACAGCCAGAGCCGCAGCTCGCGCTCCTGGGCCCGGGCGAGCCGCAGCACCTCCTTCGGGTCCTCGGCCCGGCGCTGGATCAGGGTCAGGGTGTGCAGCACCGAGTCGTGGACGTGCGCCGCGATCTCGGCCCGCTCCTGGGCGCGGATGCGGGCGGTCCGCTCGGCGCCGAGGTCCTGCCACATCCGCAGCGCGTACGGGCCCACCAGCACCAGGACGCCGGCCAGCACCGCCAGCGAGGCCTCGACCACCGAGCCGAGCGTGGAGCCGCTGCCCTGCATGGCGAGGAAGGCGATGGTGCCGGCCACCACCAGCAGCACGCCGCCGCCGACCCGGGTGTAGGCGCCGCGCCGCTTCTCGCCCTCCTCCAGGCCGAACCAGCGCTGCCACCGGGAGTCGTCGGCCTGCCGCCAGACCAGTGCGACACCGACGCCGATCGCCAGCAGCGGCCAGGTGTACGGCCGGGCGGTCTGCACGCCGAGCGCGCTCAGCAGGGCGATCAGACCGATCACCACCATGACCAGCGCGGCGAGCTGGCCCAGGCCGCCCTGGCGCCGGCCGGCGGCGGACCGGGCCGGGACCGGCTCGCCGCCCGGCTCGGCCGCGGCCGCGGCGGGCTCGCCCTGCAGGGCGTGCTGGAGCAGCTCGCGCAGCCGGCCGATCCAGCCGCGCCGGCCCTTGCTCAGCTCCGCCCCGGAGGCGCCGGAGGCCTGCCAGGAGCCGGCCGGCACGAAGGCGCCGTTGGCGTAGACCCAGTGCGCACCGGCGCGCTGCGCGGGCTCGCCGATGCCGATCGGCACCACGAACCAGAACGCCGCGTACAGCAGCGCGCCGATCCCCTGCGCGAAGAAGAGCAGGACGAAGGCGACCCGGACCCAGGTGACCGGCAGCCCGAGGTGCACCGCGAGGCCGTGCGCGACGCCGCCGAGCATCCGGCCCTGCGGGCTCCGGTAGAGCCGCCGGTACGGCGGGCGCTCGCCGCCGGGCGCGGCCGGGTCGGCACTCGCCGCCGACGCGGCGTCGGGGACGAGGGGGCGGGGATCGGTACCGGGTGCTGCCACGGCACCGATGGTTCCACGCACGCGGGCCCGGGCGCATCAGGGTGGAGCCCCCATCCGTCTCAGGGACAAGTCAGGGTACGGACAGGGCTCCCACCGGTTGGGCGGGACCGCGCGAGCCACCAGGATGGTGGGCATGACCGAAGACCACCGCATCCAGGAGAGCGGGCCGAGCGCCCCGCCGGCGCCGGACCGCCCCCCGCTGAACCGCACCGAGCACCACCGTGTGGTGGCCGGTGTCTGCGGCGGCCTGGGCCGGCACCTGGACATCGACCCGGTGGTCTTCCGGGTGGTGACGGCCGTGCTCTGCCTCTCCGGCGGCCTCGGCCTGTTCCTGTACGGGCTGGCCTGGCTGATCATCCCGACCGAGTCCGTCCCGGACGGCCGGGGCGGCAGCAGGGCGGGCCGCACCGAGCTCCAGCGGGTGCTCACCGGCCGGGTGGACGGCCAGTCGGTCGGCGCGGTGCTGCTGACCGTGATCGGCACCGGCGTCTTCTTCGCCTCGATGGGCGACGGGGACACCATGTTCCCGGTGCTGCTGCTCGGGACCCTGGTCTTCCTGGCGGTCCGCTACGACCCGGAGCGGCGCCACGGCGGCCGGCTGCGGGGGCGCCGGCGCGGCCGGGAGCGGCGGCACGGCCCGTACGACCGGTGGTTCCCCGGGTCGGAGGCGTCGACCGCCGACTACTCCTGGCCGCCCCGGGGCGGGGACGAGCCGGCCCGCGAGCGGCACGCCCGGGAGCGGGCGGCCGGCACGGTACCGACCGACACCCCGCACGCGGGCCCGAGCGGCTACCTGTGGGACCCCCGCCACCCCGAGCGCAACCCGTACGGCCCAGCCGCCACCCCGCCGCCCGGCGGGCCGGCGCAGCCCTGGTGGCAGCGCCCCGACCTGCCCGAGGGCGACCCGCTGCGCAAGGACGGCCCGGCCGGCCGGCCGCCGCGGCCGACGGTGGTGCGCCACCGCCCCGAGCGCTCGCCGCTCGGCCTGATCGGGCTGCTGCTCGCGGTCGGCGCGGCCAGCGCGGTCTGGTCGGCCTCCGCCCACGGCGGCGCCGAGGTGGTGACCGGCACGGTGCTGGCCACCGCGCTGCTGGTGGTCGGGCTGACCCTGCTGGTCGCCGCCAAGTTCGGCCGGGCCCGCAAGCTGGTCGTGCCGGGCCTGGCGCTGACCCTGGCACTGGCGTTCTCGGGCGGCTCGTCGTTCTCGGTCCAGAACGCGCTCGGCGACCGCAACTGGACCGTCGTCTCGGCGGCCGACCTGGAGGAGCGGTACACGCTCGGGCTCGGTGACGCCAAGCTGGACCTCACCGGGATCGACCCGGCCGGGGCCACCCTGCGGAGCACCGTCGAGGTCGGTGCCGGGCAGCTGACCGTCCTGCTGCCGCCGGACGTGACGGTGAACCTGGAGACCAGGGCCGGGCTGGGCAACGTCAAGGTGCCCGGGGCGGACGAGGTCAACGGCAACAGCTCCCGCAGCTTCCAGCTGCACCCCGTGAACGGTCAGGCATCCAAGGGCACGCTCGACCTCAGGCTGATGGTCGGGCTCGGCGACATCAAGGTGGTCCAGTCGTGAGGAAGCACCAGCTCGATCTGTTCTCGCTGATCGCGGGCGGGCTGTTCACCGTGATCGCGGTGCTCTACCTGGTGGCGGCGCTCAACGACATCTCCGTGAACGGCCGGATCGTCATCCCGGTGACCTTCATCGTGCTCGGGGTCGGCGGGCTGGCCGGGGCGGTCGCGGCGGCGGTGCGGCGCGGCCGCCCGGACCCGCAGGACCAGGACGCGCCCTGACGGCCGGGGCGCCCGGGCGCCCCGCTCAGCTCTGCAGCGGCCCGAGGTTCAGCTTGTCGCCGTCCTTGGTGACGCTGTACTTGGGCAGCGGCTTGGTGGCCGGGCCGTTGACCACCGCGCCGGTGGCCGCGTCGAACCGGGAGCCGTGGCAGGGGCAGTACAGCTGGCCGTTCTTCGGTGCGTCGACCGCGCAGCCGGAGTGCGTGCAGGTCGAGGAGAACGCGCAGTACTGGCCGGCCTTGGGCTGGACGATGTAGACCGCGTCACCGGTGGCCGGGTCCTTGACCTGGGCCGAGCCGCCGACCGGGACGCTCGCGGCGTCCACCGAGACGGCCGGCCCGGCGGGCGACGGCGCGGCCGACGGCCCGGCGGCGGCCTTCTTGTCCCGCCCGAAGGTGGCGGTCAGCGAGCCGGTGAGCAGCCCGGCGCCGCCGATCGCGACGGCCGCGATCCCGCCGTCCATCAGCGCCCGCCGCCGGACGTGCTGCTCGCGCAGCCCGCGCTCGCGGTCCCGGGCGGCCCGCTTGGCCAGGTAGCCGTCCAGCGAGAGGTACGGGGTGCCGGCCAGCACCAGCGGGGTCCAGGCCATCAGGTAGACCAGGTCGTTGCCGAGGTAGTACGGCGAGACGTTCCAGCTGACGGTCAGCCAGAGGCTCAGGTTGATCAGCGCGCCGCCGACGGCCGCGACCCGGCCCCAGAGGCCGAACAGGGTGCCGAGGCCGACCGCCAGCTCGCCGAAGGCGATGGCGAGCGCGAACAGCGTGGGCGCGTCGAGCGCCGCCCCGAGCAGGAACGAGATCGGGCTGGAGCCCTTGGCCGCCTGGGTCTGCGAGACGAAGGACGCCGGGTCGCCCGCGCCGGCCAGGTAGTGCGCGTCGGCGAGCTTGTCCAGCGCCGCGTAGACGAAGGTGACGCCCAGGAAGATCCGCAGCGGCAGCAGCGCGTACCGGGAGGCGGCCGCCTTGCGCAGGGCGAGCCGCTCGGCCCTGCCGCCGCTCGCCGCCGCGCCGGTCGCCGTGGAGTCGCCGCCTGCCGTGGAGTTGCTGGTCGCCACGGAGCTGCTGGCCTCCGACATCCCTCACACCTTCCTTCACGGCCCGCCATCACCTGACGGGTCCGGTCCGCATTCTGCACGCTTGTGAGCGCTTTCGGTGGGAGATCCCACCCGATGGGCGTCCGGTGCCCCGGTCGTCCACCGCGAACGGCCGCGCCGCCGCTCCCTTGTATACGGGAACGACGGCGCGGCCGTTCAATGCCGGTTCAGCGCCGGCGGGGAGTGCCTACTCCCACTCGATGGTGCCCGGCGGCTTGCTGGTGCAGTCCAGCACCACGCGGTTCACATCGGGGACCTCGTTGGTGATCCGGGTGGAGATCTTCGCCAGCACGTCGTACGGCAGGCGCGACCAGTCGGCCGTCATGGCGTCCTCGGAGGAGACCGGGCGCAGCACGATCGGGTGGCCGTACGTCCGGCCGTCGCCCTGGACACCGACGCTGCGGACGTCCGCGAGCAGCACCACCGGGCACTGCCAGATCTCACGGTCCAGACCGGCCGCGGTCAGCTCCTCGCGGGCGATCGCGTCGGCCTCGCGGAGCAGGTCGAGGCGCTCCTCGGTGACCTCGCCGACGATCCGGATGCCCAGACCCGGGCCCGGGAACGGCTGGCGCTGGACGATCTCCTCCGGCAGGCCCAGCTCCTGGCCGACCATCCGGACCTCGTCCTTGAACAGCTTGCGCAGCGGCTCGACCAGCGAGAACTGCAGGTCCTCGGGCAGGCCGCCGACGTTGTGGTGGGACTTGATGTTGGCGGTGCCGGTGCCGCCGCCGGACTCCACCACGTCCGGGTACAGGGTGCCCTGGACCAGGAAGTCGACCGACTCGCCGTGCTCGCCGGCCTCGGCCACGATCTCGGCCTGGGCCTGCTCGAAGACCCGGATGAACTCCCGGCCGATGATCTTGCGCTTCTCCTCCGGGTCGCTGACGCCCTTCAGCGCGGTCAGGAAGCGCTCCTTGGCGTCGACGACCTTCAGCTGCACGCCGGTGGCGGCGACGAAGTCCTTCTCGACCTGCTCGGTCTCGCCCTTGCGCATCAGGCCGTGGTCGACGTAGACGCAGGTCAGCTTGGTGCCGATGGCCTTGTTGACCAGGGCCGCCGCGACCGCGGAGTCCACGCCGCCGGAGAGGCCGCAGATGGCGCGCTTGTCGCCGACCTGGGCGCGGATCAGCGCGACCTGCTCGTCGACCACGTTGCCGGTGGTCCAGGTCGGCGCGATGCCGGCGCCGCGGTAGAGGAAGTGCTCCAGGATCTGCTGGCCGTGGTCGGAGTGCAGCACCTCGGGGTGGTACTGCACGCCGTAGAGGCGGGCCTCGTCGTTCTCGAAGGCCGCGACCGGCACCACGTCGGTGGAGGCGGTGACGGTGAAGCCCTCGGGCGCGGCGGAGCAGGCGTCGCCGTGCGACATCCACACCGAGTGCTGCGCCGGGACGCCCTCGAACAGGGTCGAGCCGGTGCGGGAGACGACCAGCGGGGTGCGGCCGTACTCGCGGGCGCCGCTGTTGTCGACGGTGCCGCCGAGCGTCTTGGCCATCAGCTGGAAGCCGTAGCACATGCCGAAGACCGGCACGCCGGCCTCGAAGATCGCGCGGTCGAGCTGCGGCGCGCCCTGCTCGTAGACCGACGAGGGGCCGCCGGAGAGGATGATCGCCTTCGGGTTCTTGGCGAGCATCTCGGCGACCGGCATGCTGCTCGGCACGATCTCGCTGTAGACCCGGGCCTCACGCACCCGACGGGCGATGAGCTGGGCGTACTGGGCGCCGAAGTCGACCACCAGAACGGTGTCGGTCTCAGGCGCGGACTGGTCGGGAATAGCAGAGGACACGGACGGCCTTCCGGCAGCGGTATCTAGAGGTGTCGCGGAGCACGCCCCCCGAGAGGGCGGCGGCGGGCGACGGGCGGGGGTCTGGGCACGAGTCTACCGGGCTGGCCGGTTTCACTCGTCTGCACGTCCAAGAGGCCGTGACCGGGCGGGCGGCCGCTTCGTTGCATCAGACGACCGCACGACCGCGCCGCGCCTGCCAGGTGCGCCGCCTCCGCCCCGGCAGGGGCGCCGCCGTGCGGGCCAGCAGGACCACGCGTGGAGCTCATCCCAGTCCACCGGCGCGCGTGGCGCCGCCGCTGTCCCGGCCCCGCCGGGAGCGGTGCGCCGTGGGACCGTGCGCGGGTGCAGCGGCCGGCCAGCAGGGGACAGCGACCCCGGCCGCGACTGGACCCAAGGAGGTGGGGCGGCCGGCCCCGGGGACGCCCGGGCTCCGGCCGCCGCACCCCGGCGCGACCCAGGCGCACACCGTTCACCGTCCCGCGCCGCTACGCGCGTCCCTGTGCGCTCCGGCGCCACCACTACACACGGTGATCATCGATAGCGGCCACCCGCGGCCTTCCGAGGGGCCGCCGAGCCGGTCCGGGCGGACCGCCGCGCATCGGCCGGGCCGAAAATGGACTGTGCCGAATCATGCCGAATCGGTTGCAGAGCAAGCCCTCCGTCCATCACGATGCTGCTTGGAAGAGGTTCTCCCGGCGGCCGTAGGCCCACCGCGGAGTGCCGTCCCGCTGTCACCGAGACCCACGATGGCAACGATTATCACCTCACGCTCCGTGAGCGAAAGCTCGGCGCAGGCATGCGCGCCGGCCCGCCCCGCCGCGTGTGTACGCGCCACGCGCGGCCGGCCCACCTCATGCCGGCGCCGCGCCGGCGCCACCCGAGCCATCCGACGCGACGGCGCTCCTCCCCCGGCGCCGTCACCCCAGCACCGGCGCAGCCCTGACGCCGCGTGCTGAGCGACAAAGGGCCCCGTTCCCCCGCGGGGCCCTTTGCCCTGTTCGGGGCCGGGGCGGACCACCGCGGGGCCGGCCGGCCCACGGGTGAGGGGCGCGGGCCACCGGCCACGCGCCCCTCCGTCACTACTGCTGCTTGCGCCAGACGCTCGGATCGACCGGGTCGTCCTCACCCGGCGGCCGCGCGGCGGGCACCCTCCCCGGGCCTTCGGCCGGGGGGACCCCCACCGCCGGGCGCGGCGGCGGCTCCTCGTGCGAGCCGATCACCTCGCTCACCCCGGTCGGCACGGCGGGCTCCGGCGCCTGCCCGGCGTCCTGCGGCGCGCGACCCGGAGCAGGCGCCCCCTGGTACGGCGCGCCCTGCGGCTGGTACGACAGGTCCGGCGCCGCCGCCCGGGGCGGGCCGACGGCCCCGCCGCGGCCCGCGGCCGCCAGCAGCGGCGGCACCGCCAGCGCACCGACCGCCGCCCAGATCACATTGGCCGCCAGCAGGGTGGCGAGGACCAGGCCGACCGAGTACTCGTGGCCGAGCTCCCGCTGGCGGCCGAAGTACGTCGTGGTCGAGCTGGTCGAGAGCAGCGCGCCGGCGATCGCCATCAGCAGGCTGAGCCCGGCCGCGTACACCACCGCCAGCCGGAGCCGGTCGGCCGCGTCCAGCCGGCGCCGGTACGCCGTCCACCCGAGGAAGGCCGCCGCGGCCAGCGCGAGCAGACCGGTCCACCGCCAGTCGGCGCTCTCGTGGTGCAGGTCGAAGAAGGAGAACTCGTCGCCGCCGGACGCGCCGGACTCCCAGTCCGCGTCCGCGGAGGAGCCGCTCGCGCCACTCGTCCACCTGAGCGTCGCCCCCGACCCCAGGCCGAGCAGCAGCAGGCCGACGTTCGGCAGGACGGCCAGCGAGGCACCGGCCTGCCCGCCCTCGCCCTGGACGGCGATCAGCACGAAACCGACCAGCGAGGCGAGGCCGACCGTCATCGCCAGCGCGCGGCCCGCCGCCAGCGCGGCCACCGCCCAGCCGCGCACCGCGCGGTTGCGCCAGGCCGCCCAGCGCAGCGCGTCCGTGCCGTGCACGGTGAACGCCAGCAGCCCGGCGAGCAGCGCCGTCCAGCCGACGGCCTGGAGCCAGCCGGCGTCGGCCGAGTACGTCAGCCCGCCGAACGCGTCGGAGTAGTCGCCCTCGCCGAACCCGCCGCGCGGGGAGCCGGGCCGCCAGGTGGTGCCGCAGACGAGGCCGATCAGCAGGGTCACCGCCGCCCCGGCCAGCGCGGTGCGCAGCGCCTCACCGGCCGCCTGCCGCCTGGTCGGCTGCTCACCGGTACGGGCCTGCCGCCGGCGCGCGTCGGCCCGCAGGCCGAGCCAGAGCGCGAACAGCCAGAGCGCGGTGACCGTCATCGGCACCGCCCGGACGAGCGAATCGCCGCCGGACGCGTAGCGGCCCCCGCCGGAGTAGGCCAGCTCGAACGGCGCGCCGAGGGCACCCAGGGCCAGCGCCAGCGCGCCGCCGAAGCGCTTGCCGAAGGACGGCGCCTCGAAGAGGTAGAAGAAGGTGTAGTCGTCCGGGATCGCCGCGATCAGCGCCGCCAGGAACAGCACCGCGGTCGGCGCGATCATCACCTTGAACGCCGGCCGCCAGTCCTCGCCGGTGAGCCCGCGCAGGACGGCCGGGCGGGCGGCGGCCGGGTCGTAGGGCCGGCCGGCGCCCCAGCCGCCCACCGCCGGCGGCGCGAAGCCGGGCGGGACGGGCGGGGCCGGCGGGGCCGGCGGGGCCGGCGGCACGGCGGGCGGCAGGGGTGGCGGATACGTGGAGCCGGCCGGCCCGGCGGGCGGCGGCGAGAGCGGGGCGGGCGGCGGCGGGGGTGGCGGCGGCGTGACCGGCCGCCCGCAGGCGGCGCAGGAGAGCGCCCCCTCCCCCGAAGCCGCGCCGCACGATGCGCAGATGGCCATGGACCGCGATCCCCCCGTGAACGGTGCTCCCTGGTCCCCCCAGGGAGCCCGTTTATCCCATCGTGCCCGGACGGCTGTCAACCGGCCTTCGCCGCGGCCCCCGACGCGCCCGGCGGCTCGTCAGGAGGCCGTCCCACCAAGCTTCTTGGGGACCTTCGGGACGGCCAGCAGCGGCAGCCGCAGCGCGCCGAAGGCCTCCGCCGGCACCGCCGGGCGCACCGGCGGCACCGCCTCGACCCGCCGGTACGCCTCGTCCGGGGCCGGGCGGCCGTCCGTCTCGCCCTTGTTGGGCCACATCGACATGGCCCGCTCGGCCTGCGCGGTGATCGTCAGCGAGGGGTTCACCCCGAGGTTGGCGGAGACCGCCGAACCGTCCACCACGCTGATCCCGGGGTGGCCGTAGAGCCGGTGGTACGGGTCGACCACGCCGGTCTCCGCGGAGTCGCCGATCGGGCAGCCGCCGAGGAAGTGGGCGGTCATCGGGATGTCGAAGATCTCGCCGACGGTGCTGCCCGCGAAGCCGTTGATCTCCTCGGCCAGCGCCTGGGCGCCCTGCTCGGCCGCCGGGATCCAGCTCGGGTTGGGCGCGCCGTGGCCCTGGGTGGAGGTCAGCTGGCCCTTGCCGAGGCCCTTGGTCTTCAGCGAGACGGTGATCGAGTTGTCCAGCGACTGCATCACCAGGCCGATGATGGTCTTCTCCGACCAGCGGTGCTGGTTCATCGACCGGGCGAAGGTCACCGGGTGCCGGGCCGCCGTGCCCAGGTAGCGCAGCCAGCGGGGCCCCTTCCCACCGCCCTTGACCTGCATGATCGACAGCGCGCCCATGGCGTTGGAGCCCTTGCCGTAGCGCACCGGCTCGATGTGGGTGTTCTCGTCCGGGTGGATCGAGGAGGTGATCGCGACGCCCTTGGTGAAGTCCGCCCGGCTGCCGTAGCGCCGGTCGGTGGTCTGGGCGCCGACCAGCGCCTCGGAGTTCGTCCGGGTCAGCTCGCCGAGCCGGCCGGAGATCCGGGGCAGGTGGCCGCCGTCGCGCATCCGGTGCAGCAGCGACTGGGTGCCGTAGGTGCCGGCCGCGACCACCACCCGGGCGGCGGTGATGGTCCGCGCGCCCGCCTTCACCGGGTCGGTGCCGGAGCGGGCGTCCGTCCGGCGGACGTCCACCGCGAAGCCCTCCCCGCGCTCGCGGATCCGGGCCACCGTGGTGAGCGGGTGGATCTCGGCGCCGCCCCGCTCGGCCAGGTACAGGTAGTTCTCGGTGAGCATGTTCTTCGCGCCGTGCCGGCACCCGGTCATGCACTCGCCGCACTCCACGCAGGCCCGCCGCGCCGGGCCGGCCCCGCCGAAGTACGGGTCGGCGATCTCCTCGCCGGGCGCCGCCTTGGCCGTGCGGTCGGAGTCCTTGCCGTCGCCGAAGAAGACCCCGACCGGCGCCAGGTGGAAGGTGTCCCCCACGCCCATCTTCTCGGCGGCCGCCCGCAGATGGACGTCGGACGGGGTGACGGTCGGGTTGAGCCGCACCCCGAGCATCCGCTGCGCCTGGTCGTAGAAGGGCGCCAACTCCTCCTGCCAGTCGGTGATGTGGCGCCACTGGCGGTCCTCGAAGAAGGCCTTGGGCGGCACGTACAGGGTGTTCGCGTAGTTCAGCGAGCCGCCGCCGACCCCGGCACCGGCCAGGATCATCACATTGGCCAGCAGATGGATCCGCTGGATGCCGTACAGGCCGAGCCTGGGCGCCCACAGGTACTTGGCCAGGTCCCAGGAGTTCTTGGGCAGTTCGTCGCGCTCGAAGCGCCGCCCGGCCTCCAGGACGGCGACCCGGTACCCCTTCTCGGTCAGCCGCAGCGCGGAGACCGAACCACCGAAGCCCGATCCGATCACGACCACGTCGTAGTCGAAGTCCGCCTCGTCGCGGGACCCCACCATGTGCCACTGCTCCTTCGGGAAACGAAACGGACATCGGGGCCGGCCGCCCGGGCCGGCCCCGTCGGACGGGCGCGGCTACTTGAACCGCAGCGCCTTCAGCACCCGCAGCCCACCGGTGAACACCGCGGCGAACTGCCGGTCGTCCAGGCCGAAGGAGGGCGCCAGCGGCATCACCCGCTGGCTGGCGATGGTCTGCGCCTCGGTGTACCGCAGGATGCCCTCGGCGCCGTGCCGCCGGCCGAGACCGGACTCGCCCATGCCGCCCATCGGCGAGCCGACCGAGCCGTACGCCGCCGCGTAGGCCTCGTTGACGTTCACCGTGCCGGTGCGCAGGCGGGCCGCGATCGCCCGGCCGCGCCGCAGGTCCTTCGTCCAGACGCTGGAGTTGAGGCCGTACGGCGTGGAGTTGGCGGTGGTCACCGCCTCGTCCTCGGTGTCGAAGCGGTACACCGAGACGACCGGGCCGAAGGTCTCCTCGGTGCAGACCGCCATCTCCGGGGTGACGCCGTCCAGGATGGTCGGCTCGTGGAAGAACGGGCCGAGGTCCGGCCGGGCGCGGCCGCCGGCCACCACGGTGGCGCCGGCCTTGACCGCCTCCTCCACGTGCCGGGTGGTGGCGTCCAACTGCCGGACGGAGACCAGCGACCCCATGTCCGCCCCGTAGGCGAGACCGCCGCCGAGGCGCAGCGCACGGGTCCGCTCGGCGAACTTCGCCAGGAACGCGTCGGCCACCGAGCGGTGCACCAGCAGCCGCTCGATCGAGATGCAGAGCTGGCCGGCGGAGGAGAAGCAGGCCCGGACGGCGCCCTCGGCGGCCCGGTCGAGGTCGGCGTCGGCGAGCACCAGCATGGCGTTCTTGCCGCCGAGTTCGAGCGAGGCCCCGACCAGCCGGGCGGCGGCGCGCTGGGCGACCTCGCGGCCGGTGCGGGTGGAGCCGGTGAACGAGACGTAGTCGGCGTGCTCGACCACGGCCGGGCCGACCACCGGGCCGTCGCCGATCACGATCTGCCAGAGGTCGGCCGGCAGCCCGGCCTCGATCAGCAGCTCACGGGCCCAGAGCGCGGTCAGCGCGGTCTGCGTGTCCGGCTTGTTGACCACCGCGTTGCCGGCCACGAAGGCGGGCAGCGCGTCGCCGATGGACAGCTCCAGCGGGTAGTTCCAGGGCGAGATGTGCCCGACCACGCCCTTGGGGCGGCGGGCCTCGACCGCCTGGGTGAGCAGCGGCAGGGCCCCGCCGTGCCGCTTGTCGCGCAGGTAGCCGTGCGCGGCCCGCCCGTAGTGCCGGGCCGCCATCGCGACGGACAGCACCTCCTCGAAGGCGTGCAGCCGGGCCTTGCCGGTCTCGGCCTGGATGAGGTCCAGCACCTCGTCCTGGCGCTTGAGCAGCAGGTCGTGGAAGCGCAGCAGGACGGCGGCGCGGCGGCGGACCGGCAGCGCGGCCCAGGCCGGCTGGGCGCGCCGGGCCAGCTCGTAGGCGACCTCGACGTCGGCCGGGGTCGAGCGCGGCAGACCGGCCAGCCGCTCACCGGTCAGCGGGGCGACGGTCTCCACCAGGTCCGGCTCGCCGGTCGCGGTGACCCCGCCGGCCAGGCGGGCGACCAGGGAGGGCGGAACGGCCGCGGCGACGGTGCGGCCGCCGCCGGGGGCGGCGGGGTTGCGGTCCGCGGCGCCTGCGCCGGGCTGCTCGGAGACCGTGGCATCTGCTGTGAGGTCCGTCATGGGGCGCAGCCTAGGCGCTCGGCGGCCGGTTCGGTACCCGTCGGTAACAAGAAATGCGGCGCGTCGCGGCCCGCCGACGGGCCGGCGGCTCGGGGTCGGCGAGCCGGAGTCGGCGGTCAGCGAGTCGGCAGCCCGGCGGGTCAGCGGGTCGGCAGCCCGGCGGGTCAGCGGGTCAGCGGGTCGGTGTGAAGTCCCGGAGCACGGCGTTGAACCGCTGCTCCCCCTCCGGCCAGTCCTTGTCCGTGTCCGGGCTGGACAGGTAGATGGCGTAGCCCGTGCCGTCGGCGTCGATGAACTCCGCCTCTATGGCCCGCCGCCGGCCGCCCTCCTTGGCCGCGTAGCTGAACTCCCAGACCGCCGCGTCGTGGCCGTTCACCAGGACGCTGGTCAGCTTGTGCTGGCGGTACTCCTTCAGCTTGGAGACGGTGGTCTCCATCTGCCGCAGGTGCTCCAGCGGCTTGACCGACTGCCCGACGGTGACGGCGAACTGCAGGTAGTGCGTCTTGTTGTCCGGGCTGTAGAAGATCTGGTTCGCGGTGTCGGTGGTGCGCTGCCAGGCCGGCGTCGCCACCGGCAGGGGGAAGCGGAAGCCCGCCGGGTCGTTCACCCACTGGTAGCCGGTGGGCGGGGGGCCGGTGGCGCCGGACTCGGTGGGCTGCGGCGTCCCGGAGGCGGTCGGGGAGGGCCCGGGCAGCGGGGTCCCCCGGTCGCGGGTCGCCAGGAAGGTCGCCCCGGCGGCCACCACGGCGACGGCCAGCACGACCGCGGCGATCCGCAGCACACCCCGGCGCCTGGCCGGGCCACGCGCGGGCGAAACGGAGTGTGCCCCCGGCGCCAGTGAAGCAGAGTGCGCCCCTGGCGCCGGTGCGGCAAGGTGCGCCCCCGGTGCCGGTGCGGCAGGGTGCGCCCCCGGCGTGGGTGTGGCGGCGTACGCCCCGTCACCGGCCACCGCGACGGGCCCCGCCGGCCCGGTGCCCGGGCCCTCGACGCCCTCGCCCCCGGCGGCCCGCGCCGGAGGCTGCGGCACCGTCGGCCCCTCGGACTCCCCGGCCGGAGCCGTCCCGGAGGACGCGTCGTTCCGGTCGACCAGCGGCACCGACTGGGTCGGCGCCTTGACCGGAGCGACGGGCTTGAAGCCCATGGTGTGCCCGGCCTTCACCTCGGCCAGCATCCGGGCCGCCTCGTCCGCGCTCGGCCGCTCGGCCGGGTTCTTGGCCATCAGCGCCGCCAGCACCGGCCCCAGCGCCCCGGCCCGCCGCGGCTCCGGCAGCGGCTCGCCGACCACCGCGGCCAGCGTGGTCAGCGGCGAGGTCCGGCGGAACGGCGACTCGCCCTCCACCGCCGCGTACAGCGTCGCCCCGAGGCCCCACAGGTCGGAGGCCGGGCCCGGCCGCTCGCCCTGGGCGCGCTCCGGCGCCAGGTAGTCCGGTGAGCCGACCAGGTCCCCCGGCCGGGTCAGCTCGGCCGAGCCCTCGTACGTCGCGATGCCGAAGTCCAGCAGCACCACCCGCCCGGTGCCGCGCTCCAGCAGGACGTTGGCCGGCTTCACGTCCCGGTGCAGCACGCCCAGCTGGTGCCCGCGGTGCAGCGCGGCCAGCACCTGGCTGCCGACCTCGGCGACGGCGCGCGGCTGGAGGGTGCCGTCCTGGCTGATCACGTCGGCCAGCGAACGGCCGTCGACCAGCTCCATCACGATCCACGGCCGGCCGTCCTGCTCCAGCACGTCATGGACGGTGATCACCCCGGGGTGCTTGATCCGGGCGGCCGCGCTGGCCTCGCGCTTCATCCGGGCGTGCAGGATCTGCAGCTCCTCCTCGGGGAGGTGGCTGACGGTCAGCTCCTTGACCGCGACCTCGCGGTCCAGCATCCGGTCCCAGGCCCGCCAGACCGTGCCCATGCCGCCCCGGCCGAGCCGGTCGCCCAGCTCGTAACGCCCGGCCAGCAGCCGCTCACCCTCGGCCGCCTCCGGCCGGTCGTGCACGCCCATCGGCGACCGCTCCCCCTCCTCCACCTGCCGTCACCGCGACGGAGGGCCCGGTACAGACCACTTTTCGAACAGATCTCACGCACACCCTAGGTGCACCGCGCGGGCCCCGGTAACCTCCCCCGTGCGCAGGGGAGGTGGCGGCGGCCCGGTGGGCACCGTCAGCCTGCGAACATCACCACGGCGGCGACCCCGAGCACAAGCAGCAGGAAGACCCCGCCGACCAGGACCGGGCCCAGCAGGGCCGGCGGCAGCAGCGGCGCCCGGGCCGGCAGCGGACCGCCGTCCGCCGCCACCGCCTCCGCCGGCGGCGCACCGCGGCCGCGCCGACGCGGGCTCAGCGGCACCAGCGGGCCCTCCGGGCGCAGCGTGAGCGCCCGCGCCGCCCGCTCCTCGTCGGCCGGCTCCGGGGCGCCCGCCAGCAGGTCCGCCAGCTCCCGCCGGATCCCGGCCGCGCCCGGCCGCAGTGCCGGGTCGGGCTGCAGCAGCCGCTCCACCAGCGGCGCCAGCGGCCCGCACGCCGTCGACGGCTCCCGCCGGCCGTCCCGCACCGCCGTCACCAGCTCCGGCACCCCCTGGTCGGGGTACGGCGAGCGGCCCGTCACCAGCCGGTGCAGCAGTACGCCGAGCGCCCAGCAGTCGCCGGCCGGGCCGCCGTCCAGCGGCCAGCGCTCCGCCACCGGGCCGACCAGGGTGGCCCGGACCTCGTACCGGCGGCGCCCGCCGGGCCCGCCGAGCTCCTCGGCCAGCGCCTCCTCGGCCACCCCGGGGAGCAGCCCGCCCAGCAGGGCCGCGCCGTCCTCGCAGACCAGGACCGACTCGACGGTCAGACTGCCGTGCGTGAGGCCGGCCTCGTGCAGCGCGCGCAGCGCGCCGGCCAGGTCCGCCGCCAACTCGGCCGCCCGGTACGGCGCGACCGGCCCGGCCGCGGTCAGATCGGCCAGCAGCACCCCGGCCGGCCGCTCCTCGACCGTCCAGAGCAGCTCGCCCTCGACGAACGCGCCGACGCCCTGCAGCAGCCTCGGGTGCACGGGCGCGGCCGAGCCCGCCGCAGCCACCCGGCGGACCAGCCGCTCACCCTGCTCGGGCACCGGCTCGTCCGGGTCGTGACCGCTCGTCAGCAGGGCGGGCAGCTCCAGGGCGCGCAGGAGGACGGTGGCCCCCGTCCGCTCGTCCACGGCGAACGCACGCAGCGCCTCCGGACGGTCCGTCAGTCGGTAACGCCCCGCAAGTACCTGACCCGGACCCGCTCGCATGCGTGTTCCTCTCGCTCACCGCCCAGCCTAGGCCCTGCCCCGCCGATCCTCGCCGGGTGCGCGGCGACCGGCCGAACGGGGCCCGCCGACAGCCGTATTACGCTCGGTCCCATGGACTGGACCGATCTGATCGACGCGGCCTTCGACGTGGCCGGCAACAGCAACCGCGACACCCGGGCCGAAGCCCTGCGCACCGTCGAGGCGAACGTCGTGCCCGACGAGAGGCCGGTCGCCTCCACGGCGGGGCGCCACCCCGATCACTTCCGCAAGGGTGTGCTGGTCCTCACCACCCAGCGGCTGCTCTTCCTCAAGGACGGCCAGCCGCCCGTCCCGGTTCCGCTCGCCGCGGTGACGGACGCGACCGTCACCAGGACCAGGTTGAACGGCGAGGTGCTGCTGGTGGTCGCGCTCACCGGCTCGCACCGGTTCGAGGACGTGACGAAGGCCGAGGTGTTCGCCGAGCAGGTCCGGGCCGCCGCCCGGCTGGTGCGCGACGCCGCGGCGAAGCCCCCGGCCGCGCCCGCCGCGCCGGCCGCGTCCGGCGCCGAGCTGCTGGACCAGTTGGAGCGGCTGGCCGCCCTGCACGCCGCGGGGGCGCTCACCGACGAGGAGTTCGGCCGCGCCAAGCAGCGCCTGATCGGCTGACACCCGGCGGCCGGGCTCCGTAGACCGGAGCCGGCGGCCGGAACCGCCCTACGGCGCGGGCTGGAAGGTGTCGAAGGCGACCTGGCGGGCCTGCGCGTTCGCCGGCGCGCCCCAGTCCGCGTCCTGCATCGTCCAGTAGATCGCGTACCCGTACTTGGCCGGCGTGCCGGTGACGAAGCCCCGGTTGAGCGAGTGCGTCCGGGGGGTGCCGTTGGTCCACTCCCAGTCGGCGGCGTTGGTCCACTCCCGGTAGGTGACGGCCTGCAGCTGCACCCGCTGGTAGTTGCTGACCTGGCCGCGCAGCCCGGGCTCGGACTCCTGCCAGTCGGCGACGGCGCTCGCGCCCGGGGTGGTGGTCCACTCGATCTTCAGGGTGCCGCCGTTGCCCTTGAACACCCGGCGGTTGGACTCCGAGCCGGCGGGCTGCAGCCAGTCCGGCAGGGCGATCGAGAAGCCGGTCGGGTCCTTGTACTCGTGGTACCCGGCGGGCACCGTCGCGCCGGTCGCCGCCGGAGCGGGCGGCGCGGCCGGGGGCTGGGTCGCGGGTGCCGCCGGGGGCTGGGTCACGGGTGCGGCGGCCGGGGTGGTCTCGGGCGAACCGGCCCCGCCGCCGACCGGGGCCGTCGCGGCCGCGGAGGTGCCGGGCGCCGCGGTACCGGCCGTCGCCGTACCGGCCGGGGTACCGGTCGCCGAGGTGCCGACCGCCCCCGGGGAGGTGGCTCCCGCGCCGTTGGCCGCTCCGCCGTCGGAGTCGCCGAAGGCCCGCACCATCGCCACCACGCCGGCGATCAGCAGCAGCACCACCACGACGGTGACCACGGCGAGGCGCCGCCGGCCCTTGCGCGGATCGGCCCCGGCGGCCTGGGTCGCCCCCAGGGTCCACTCACTGGTCACCGGCCGGATCGGCTCGCCCGTCGGCGCGGCGGCGCCGGCGGCCTCGGCCGCGGGCTGCTCGCCGTCCTCGGCGGGCCCGGCCTCCTCGGCGTCCTTGGCCCGGCTCCCCACCCGGACGGTGCCGAGCAGACCGCCGATCGTGCGCCGGCCGGCGCCCGCGGGCTTCTCCTCGGCGGCGCCCTGGGCCTCGTCGGCCGCGCGCTCCCGGGCCGCCCCGGCGGCCGGCTTCACCGGCATCGCGTGCTCGGTGGTCGACTCCGCCCGGGCGGTGGCCTCGGCCGCCACCCGCTTGAGCAGCGAGCGGGTCTGCGAGGCGTCCAGCCGCTCGGCCGGGTCCTTCGCCAGCAGCCCCTCGATGACCGGCCGCAGCGGCCCGGCGTTCAGCGGCGCGCCGAGCTCCTCCGTCATCACCGCCGTCAGGGTGGCGAGCGCCGAACCCCGGTCGTACGGCGGCCGGCCCTCGACCATCGCGTACAGCGTGCCGCCCAGCGACCAGAGGTCGGCCGGCGGTCCGGGCTTCTGCCCGCGGGCCCGCTCCGGGGATATGTACGAGGGTGCGCCGACCAGCATGCCGGTGGAGGTCACCGAGGCGTCCCCCTCCACGCTGGCGATGCCGAAGTCGGTGAGCACCACCCGGCCGTCCTCGCCGATCAGCACGTTGGACGGCTTCACGTCACGGTGCAGGATGCCGTGCGCGTGCGCGGCGACGAGCACGCCCAGCACGTCCAGCGCGATCTCGGCGGCCCGGCCGGGCTGCAGCGGTCCGTCCTCCTTGATGACGTCCGCCAGCGAACGGGACTCGACCAGCTCCATGACGATCCACGGCCGGTCGTCCTCCTCGACCACGTCGAACACGGTGACGGCCGAGCTGTGCCGGATCCGGGCCGTCGCCTTGGCCTCGCGCAGCGTCCGGACGATCAGCCGGTGCTTCTCGTCCTCGTCGACGCTGCCGTTCATCCGCAGTTCCTTGACCGCGACGATCCGGCCCAGCATCTCGTCCTCGGCACGCCAGACGGTGCCCATGCCGCCGCGCCCGAGCACCGCGTTCAGCCGGTAGCGTCCGGCCAGGAGGCGGCCGGTGGAGCCCTGCGCCTGGGTCATTCGGAACGTTCCCCCATGTGCTGCTGGCGGTCGAGGTGACGGCGCGTCGGCCCGGCGCGGGCCCGAACGCCAAGCCTCCATCATCCCCTGTCCCGAGGGCCCGCGACCACCCGGCCCCCGGCCACCCTGGTCCCGGACCGGGGCGGACCCGGCGCTCCGTGCCCGATCTGTGATCGAAAACTCTGTCCGGCCGCCCCCGGGCGCTGCTAGCGTTCGGCAGCTCACCGTCTTTCCGGGGGGATTTCGACGCCCATGACCGCACCCGCACCGGGCGCTGACGGCCGGTCGGACCGGCCGCGCACGGCCGCACACTACTCCGTCGCACCGGAGCCGGAGACCCCCGAGGGCTATGTCGCCCCGGGCATGCCCGGCGCGCCGGTGGCCGGTTACCGACCCGCCCCCGCGCCCGCACCCGCCCCGCGCGGCCGCGGCCGGCGCACCGCCGTCGCGATCGCCCTCGCCGTCGCCGCGATGCTGGCCGGCGCGCTGGCGTACGGGCTCGCACCGGCCCGCGCGGCGACCACCGTCGGCTGGCTGGCCATCGCCCCGGCCGCCGCCGTCGCCTGGCCGCTCGGCCGGCTCGGCGGCCGCAACCACGCCCTGCCGCCGCTGGGCGCGCTGCTCGCGGCCGGCGCGCTCTTCCTCGGCCAGCTGATCGCCCGGACCCGCCACCTGCACGAGCTGGCCGGCACCGGGTACGGCGAACTGCTCCGGGACGCCCTGCCCGGCTGGCGCGCGGACCGCCGCCTGCTGGACGTCGTGTTCTACGGCATCGCCGTGATCGGCGGCTTCCTGCTCACCCGCCGCGCGGCCGCCCGGGACTGAACGCACGGGGCCCCCGCCGGACCGGTCCGGCGGGGGCCCCGTGCACAGCGGGCGGCTCAGCGGTGGTGGAGCGCCGGGTTGACCGTCACCTCGACCCGCTGGAACTCCTTGAGCTCCGTGTAGCCGGTGGTGGCCATCGCGCGGCGCAGCGCGCCGAACAGGTTCATCGTGCCGTCGGGGGTGTGCGACGGGCCGGTGAGGATCTCCTCGGTGGTGCCGACGGTGCCGAGGTCCACCCGCTTGCCGCGCGGCAGCTCCTCGTGGACGGCCTCCATGCCCCAGTGGAAGCCCTTGCCCGGGGCGTCGGTGGCACGGGCCAGCGCCGCGCCGATCATCACCGCGTCGGCGCCGCAGGCGACGGCCTTGGGGATGTCGCCGCTGTAGCCGACACCGCCGTCCGCGATCACGTGCACGTAGCGGCCGCCGGACTCGTCCATGTAGTCGCGGCGGGCGGCCGCGACGTCGGCGACGGCGGTGGCCATCGGCACCTGGATGCCGAGCACGTTGCGGGTGGTGTGGGCGGCGCCGCCGCCGAAGCCGACCAGCACGCCGGCCGCACCGGTGCGCATCAGGTGCAGCGCGGCGGTGTAGGTGGCGCAGCCGCCGACGATGACCGGGACGTCCAGCTCGTAGATGAACTGCTTGAGGTTGAGCGGCTCGGCGCCGCTGGAGACGTGCTCCGCGGAGACGGTGGTGCCGCGGATGACGAAGACGTCGACGCCGGCGTCCACGACGGCCTTGGAGAACTCGGCGGTGCGCTGCGGGGAGAGCGCGGCGGCGGTGACCACGCCGGAGTCGCGGACCTCCTGGATCCGCTGCTTGATCAGCTCGGCCCGGATCGGCGCGGAGTAGATCTCCTGCAGGCGGCGGGTGGCGGCGGCCTCGTCGGTGAAGGTGGCGATCTCGTCCAGCAGCGGCTGCGGGTCCTCGTAGCGGGTCCAGAGGCCTTCCAGGTTGAGCACGCCCAGGCCGCCGAGGCGGCCGATGGCGATGGCCTGCTGCGGGGAGACCACGCTGTCCATCGGGGCGGCCAGGAACGGCAGCTCGAAGCGGTAGGCGTCGATCTGCCAGGCGATCGAGACCTCCTTCGGGTCCCGGGTGCGGCGGCTGGGGACGACGGCGATGTCGTCGAATGCGTACGCCCGGCGGCCGCGCTTACCTCGCCCGATCTCGATCTCAGTCACTTCGTTCGAGCCCTTCTGGTTTGTTGCTCATACCCGCCGGGTCACCCCGGCCGCCCCCAGTATCCCGCACCCGCTCCGACTCGCGCGCTCGCCTCCGGGACACTGGTCCCGATGCCGATGGTCGTCACTCCGAGGCCCCTCGTTCCTCGGGTCCTCCTCGCTCTCTCCCGTTCGGCACCGGCGTGCCCCTTCGGCTCGGCGCGGGACGCGCGCTCGCCTCCGGGACCCGGACACCCGCGAGGACCCGGACACGCGCGAGGGGCCCGCGGCTGCGGGCCCCTCGGTGTCCGACGTGTCAGCGGCTGGTGTAGTTCGGCGCCTCGACGGTCATCTGGATGTCGTGCGGGTGGCTCTCCTTGAGGCCCGCCGAGGTGATCCGGACGAACCGGCCCTTGCTCTCCATCTCGGCCACGGTGGCCGCGCCGACGTAGCCCATGGTCTGGCGCAGGCCGCCGACCAGCTGGTACAGCACGGCGGACAGCGGGCCGCGGTAGGGCACCTGGCCCTCGATGCCCTCGGCGATCAGCTTCTCGTCCGAGGCCACCTCGGCCTGGAAGTAGCGGTCCTTGGAGTACGAGCGGCCTTGGCCGCGGGACTGCATGGCACCCAGCGAGCCCATGCCGCGGTAGGACTTGAACTGCTTGCCGTTGATGAACAGCAGCTCGCCCGGGGACTCCTCGCAGCCGGCCAGCAGCGAGCCCAGCATCACGGTGTCGGCACCGGCGGCGAGCGCCTTGCCGATGTCGCCGGAGTACTGCAGGCCGCCGTCGCCGATCACCGGGACGCCGGCCGCCTGGCACGCGAGCGCGGCCTCGTAGATGGCGGTGACCTGCGGGACGCCGATGCCGGCGACCACGCGGGTGGTGCAGATGGAACCGGGGCCGACGCCGACCTTGACGCCGTCCACACCGGCGTCGATCAGTGCCTGGGCACCGTCACGGGTGGCGACGTTGCCGCCGACCACGTCGATGCCGACGGCGGCCTTGATCTTGGCGATCCAGGCCAGCGCGTTGTGGCTGTGGCCGTGCGAGGTGTCCACGACCAGGAAGTCCGCGCCCGCCTCGACCAGGGCCTGGGCCCGGTCGAACGCCTCGGCGCTGGCGCCGACGGCGGCGCCGACCAGCAGCCGGCCCTCCGCGTCCTTGGCGGCGTTCGGGTACTTCTCGGCCTTGACGAAGTCCTTGACGGTGATCAGGCCCTTGATCCGGCCCTCGTCGTCGACCAGCGGGAGCTTCTCGATCTTGTGGCGGCGGAGCAGGCCGATCGCGTCCTCGCCGGAGATGCCGACCTTGCCGGTGATCAGCGGCATCGGGGTCATGATCTCGCGGACCTGACGGCTGCGGTCCGACTCGAAGGCCATGTCACGGTTGGTGACGATGCCGAGCAGCTTGCCCGCCTCGTCCGCGATCGGCACGCCGCTGATCCGGAACTTGGCACAGAGCGCGTCCGCCTCGGCCAGGGTGGTCTCCGGGCCGACCGTGATCGGGTCGGTGACCATGCCGGACTCGGAGCGCTTCACCAGGTCGACCTGGTTGGCCTGGTCCTCGACCGAGAGGTTGCGGTGCAGGACGCCGACGCCGCCCTGGCGGGCCATCGCGATCGCCATCCGCGCCTCGGTGACCTTGTCCATCGCCGCGGAGAGCAGCGGGATGTTGACGCGCACGTTCCGGGAGACCCGCGAGGAGGTGTCGACCTGGTTCGGCAGCACCTCGGAGGCCCCGGGCAACAGCAGCACGTCGTCGTACGTCAGCCCGAGCATCGCGAACTTCTCGGGTACGCCTGCGGCGTTGTAGGACATTTGGGGGTACCTTCCGTGGCCGGCCTAATCCGCTCGCGCCCTGAGGGTGGGGGCGCACTCCATCGCTCACTCGCTCAGGCCGCCGAAAGCTCGGTGCCATTGGAGGAACCTCCAGGGAAACCCCGCTCGCACCCACGGAACTTTGGCGACCCGCCCAGGCGCCGATACCCCATGGTACTGGCACCGCGAATGTGTCCTCGTGTGCCCTTGACAACACCGACCGCCCATGGGCCATTCCGGCCCCCACCAGGGCGGACGATCAGGAGGACTCCTCCGCGAGCGCCCGCAGCCGGCTGAGCGCCCGGTGCTGGGCGACCCGGACCGCGCCGGGCGACATCCCGAGCATCTCGCCGGTCTCCTCCGCCGACAGCCCGGCGGCCACCCGCAGCAGCACCAGCTCGCGCTGACGCGCCGGCAGGTTGGAGAGCAGCTCCTTGGCCCAGGCCGCGTCGCTGCTGAGCAGCGCCCGCTCCTCGGGGCCGAGCGCCTCGTCCGGCACCTCCGGCAGGTCGTCCTGCGGGACGACCGTCGAGCCGGGGCCGCGCATCGCGGCCCGCTGCAGATCGGCGATCTTGTGCGCGGCGATGCCGTAGACGAAGGCCTCGAACGGACGGCCCTGGTCCCGGTAGCGCGGCAGCGCGCAGAGCACCGCGACGCAGACCTCCTGGGCGACGTCGTCCACGTGGTGCCGGGCCCCGCCCGGCAGCCGCACCAGCCGGCCCCGGCAGTAGCGCAGCGCCAGCGGGTGGACGTAGGCGAGCAGTGCGTCGATCGCCGGACCCTCGCCCCGGACGGCGGCCGCGACCAGCTCGCCGACCAGCGGGGAGCCGCCGGTGCCGAGCACCGGGGCCCGGCCGGCGCCGGGTTCGTCGGAGCCCCGGTCGGAGCTCCGGTCAGGGCCCTGCTCGGGCTCGCCGTCACCGAAATCCGCGTACGACTGACCGCGACCCGGTCCGGAGGGCTCGGCCTCCACCGGGTCGGCCTCGCCGGGAGTGCCGGCAACGTCGTCACGCATCGGTCCATGGTGCCTGGTCGAACGGGAAAACGCGGCACCGCGTCCGGAGTTGTGCACCGGAACGTTATGCGGTGCGCCGCCGGGCACCGCGCCGCCGCGCACCACCGGCCCCTCCTGCACCGTGCCGCCTCCCGCACCGCCGCCATCGGCGGTGGTCCCGTCCGTCGCGCCGTTCGCCGAGTGTCCTGCGACTCCGTGGTTCGCCGCAGTGCCTGTCCGCTGGTCCCCGAGGTGCTCCACACCTCCATGGTGCAACCTCGGGACCGTAACGTCATACGCCCCTGCGAAGGGAACCGCGACCAGCGCGCCGCGGCCGGCGGAACCGGCGGTGGTCAGCGGACCAGGCCCCACCGGAAGCCCAGGGCCACCGCGTGCGCGCGGTCCGAGGCGCCGAGCTTCTTGAACAGCCGTCGGGCGTGGGTCTTCACGGTGTCCTCGGAGAGGAAGAGCTCGCGGCCGATCTCGGCGTTGCTGCGGCCGTGGCTCATGCCCTCCAGCACCTGGATCTCACGTGCCGTCAGCGTCGGCGCGGCGCCCATGTCGGGGCTGCGCAGCCGGCGCGGGGCGAGCCGCCAGGTCGGGTCGGCGAGGGCCTGGGTGACGGTGGCCCGCAGCTCGGCGCGCGAGGCGTCCTTGTGCAGGTACCCGCGGGCCCCGGCGGCCACCGCGAGGGCGACGCCGTCGAGGTCCTCCGCGACGGTGAGCATGATGATCCGCGCGCCCGGGTCGGCGGACAGCAGCCGCCGGACCGTCTCGACCCCGCCGAGGCCGGGCATCCGGACGTCCATCAGAACGAGATCGGAGCGGTCGGCCACCCAGCGGCGGAGGACCTCCTCCCCGTTCGTCGCGGTGGTGACCCGGTCGACGCCGGGTACGGTCGCGACCGCGCGGCGAAGCGCCTCGCGGGCGAGCGGGGAATCGTCGCAAACGAGAACGGAAGTCATGACCGTCGTCCTCCGCAGCTGATCCGCGTCACGTTGAGCCTCCTGGCTGGTACGAATCTCTCCGACACGGCCGATTGGCGACGGACTCCGTACCGATCGCCTGAACTTCCCGCGATCGTTCCCGACGTCCGGCGCCCGCTAACCGCCTCCGCACTTCCAACGACCGTCACTCGAATGAGTTACGGCTTTCAGGGCCATCTCCACCACTGTACGTGGCCGACCCGTTACCGATCAGCCACCTCGCGGTGCACACGCCGCACTTTTGTGCAGCTCGCGCGCGGTGGGCGCACGACCCGCACGCCCGTGCGGGGTGTCGTGCGCCCGTCGGCCACCCGATTGCCACGTCTGCGCCCGCC
The DNA here is from genome assembly GCF_053587085.1 of Kitasatospora sp. NPDC003701. Lineage (NCBI taxonomy): Bacteria > Bacillati > Actinomycetota > Actinomycetes > Kitasatosporales > Streptomycetaceae > Kitasatospora > Kitasatospora sp. NPDC003701. Next base: position 45,525 of record NZ_JBSFNM010000020.1, on the reverse strand, counting down.
GAACTCCATGCCCACTTTGCCCGTTTTTATAGCTTTTGTATGGTCATTGACTGTTGTGCCACTCTGTGGGTGACTTGTCCATGGAGTTGCCGTAAGTCATATTTCCAGGTGTCCACACCAGCGCATCGAAGCCTCGCCGTGCCGCGCAGCCCAGCCCGCCGATGGCCGGTCCGCGGCCGCCGAGCCTCTGAAGGGAATGAGCCATGGCAGATTTCTCACGCCTCCCCGGCCCCAACGCCGATCTCTGGGACTGGCAGCTCTCCGCGGCCTGCCGCGGCGTGGACAGCTCGCTCTTCTTCCACCCCGAGGGGGAGCGCGGCGCCGCGCGCAGCTCGCGCGAGGCGAGCGCCAAGGAGGTCTGCATGCGCTGCCCGGTGCGCACCGAGTGCGCGGCCCACGCGCTGGCGGTCCGCGAGCCGTACGGCGTCTGGGGAGGTCTGACCGAGGACGAGCGCGAGGAGATGATGGGCCGCTCGCGCAACCGCCTGGTGGAGGTACCGCTGGTCGCGCCGACGGGGCTGACGCGCTAGGGGTTCACCCGTTCCGCGCCGTGAAGAAACGTTTCTTCACAGCGCTCGGAGTCGCCGCACCCGGAGCCGCCGGCCCGCCCGTCCGAGGGCCCGGTCAGCGCCCGGCCGCCGCACCCGCCAGCCGCTCCAGCATCAGCGCCACCGCCGGCACCTCGGCGAGGTCCGGCAGGGTCAGGGCGACCACCTGCCGCACCGCCGGCGCCCCCGAGGCGGTCCGCACCGGCACCTCCGACACGCCGTCGGGGCGCACCGACTCCAGCGCCAGCCCCGGCAGTACCGCCACCCCGAGCCCGGCCGCCACCAGGCCGACCACCGCCGGGTAGTCGTCGGTCGCGAAGTCGATCCGGGGCTCAAAACCCGCCCCCGCGCAGAGTTCCACCAGGTGCCCCCGGCACTGCGGGCAGCCGGCGATCCACTGCTCCCCCGCCAGCTCGGCGAGCTCCACCGGTCCGCGCCCGCCGCCGCGCCCCGCCAGCGGGTGCGCGGCGGGCAGCAGGCCGACCAGCGGGTCGTCCAGCAGGGGGGTGACCACCAGATCGGACCAGTCGGTGGTGGCGCTGAGCTGCTGGGCCTCCAGGTTGGCCTCGGCCCGGGCCTCGCGGGGCGTGCCGTGCGCGGGGACGGCGGCCGGGGCGGGCACCGGGGCGCCGCCGGGGGCCTGCGGATAGCGGAAGGCCAGCGCGATCTCGCACTCGCCGCCGCGCAGCATCGCCAGCGACTCCGGCGGCTCGGCCTCGACCAGCGACACGCGCACCCCCGGATGGCTGTCCCGCAGCCGGGCGACGGCCGGCGGCACCAGGGTGGAACTCGCGGTCGGGAAGGAGACCAGCCGCACCCGCCCGGCCCGCAGTCCGGCGATCGCCGCGACCTCCTCCTCGGCGGCGGAGAGCCCGGCCAGGATCCCGGTGGCGTGCTTGAGCAGCACCCGTCCGGCCTCGCTCAGCTGCATGCCGCGCCCCGAACGGACCACCAGCGGGGTGTCCACGGACTTCTCCAGCGCCTTCATCTGCTGGCTGATGGCGGGCTGCGTACAGCCCAGCTCACGAGCGGCGGCGGAGAAGGAGCCGGTGCGGGCGACGGCACGCAGTACGCGCAGATGGCGGGCCTCGATCATGCCTCAGTTATAAGGCAATCTTTGCGTTATGCAAAATTCAACTGATAGTTGAAGAGTGAAACGCGCGGACACGCCGCAGGCCCGGGCCGTACCCCCGAGGGGGCGCGGACCGGGCCTGCGGTCACTGATCAGGCGTCAGTGGGAGTGGCCGTGACCACCGTGCGAGTGGCCGTTGTCGGCCTCCTCTTCCTTCTTCTCCACCACGAGGGTCTCGGTGGTGAGCAGCAGGGAGGCGATCGACGCGGCGTTCTCCAGCGCGGAGCGGGTGACCTTGACCGGGTCGATGACGCCGGCCTTCAGCAGGTCGCCGTACTCGCCGGTGGCGGCGTTGAAGCCGTGACCGGCCTCCAGCTCGGCGACCTTGTGGGTGATGACGTAGCCCTCGAGGCCGGCGTTCTGGGCGATCCAGCGCAGCGGCTCGGCGAGCGCCTTGCGGACGACCGCGACACCGGTCGCCTCGTCGCCCTCCAGGCCCAGGCCGCCCTCCAGCACCTTGGCGGCGTGGACGAGGGAGGCGCCACCACCGGCGACGATGCCCTCCTCGACCGCGGCACGGGTCGCCGAGATGGCGTCCTCCAGGCGGTGCTTGCGCTCCTTCAGCTCCACCTCGGTGGCGGCGCCGACCTTGATGACGCAGACGCCGCCGGCCAGCTTGGCCAGGCGCTCCTGCAGCTTCTCGCGGTCCCAGTCGGAGTCCGTGTTGGCGATCTCGCCCTTGATCTGGGCGACGCGGCCGGCCACGGCCTCGGAGTCACCGGCGCCGTCGACGACGGTGGTCTCGTCCTTGGTGATGGTCACGCGGCGGGCGGTGCCCAGCACGTCCAGACCGGCCTGGTCGAGCTTGAGGCCGACCTCCTCGGAGATGACGGTGGCACCGGTCAGGGTGGCCAGGTCGCCCAGGATCGCCTTGCGGCGGTCACCGAAGCCCGGGGCCTTGACGGCGACCGCGTTGAAGGTGCCGCGGATCTTGTTCACCACGAGGGTGGACAGCGCCTCGCCGTCGACGTCCTCGGCGATGATCAGCAGCGGCTTCGAGGCACCGCCCTGCAGGATCTTCTCCAGCAGCGGCAGCAGCTCCTGGATGGAGGAGATCTTGCCCTGGTTGATCAGGATGTACGGGTCCTCGAGGACCGCTTCCTGGCGCTCCGCGTCGGTGACGAAGTACGGCGACAGGTAGCCCTTGTCGAACTGCATGCCCTCGGTGAAGTCCAGCTCCACACCGAAGGTGTTGGACTCCTCGACGGTGATGACACCGTCCTTGCCGACCTTGTCGATCGCCTCGGCGATCAGCTCGCCGACCTGGGTGTCCTGCGCGGAGAGGGACGCGACGGCGGCGACGTCGTCCTTGCCCTCGATCTCGCGGGCGATGGAGAGCAGGTGCTCGGAGACGGCGGCGACGGCCTTGTCGATGCCCTTCTTCAGGGCGGCCGGGCCGGCACCGGCGGCGACGTTGCGCAGACCCTCGTTGACCAGGGCCTGGGCCAGCACGGTGGCGGTGGTGGTGCCGTCACCCGCGACGTCGTTGGTCTTGGTGGCGACCTCCTTGACGAGCTGCGCGCCAAGGTTCTCGTACGGGTCGTCCAGCTCGACCTCACGGGCGATGGTGACACCGTCGTTGGTGATGGTCGGCGCACCGAACTTCTTGTCGATGACGACGTTGCGGCCCTTGGGGCCGATGGTCACCTTGACGGTGTCGGCCAGCTTGTTGACACCGCGCTCCAGCGAGCGGCGGGCGTCCTCGTCGAACTGCAGGATCTTCGCCATGTTCCCTATTCCCTCGGGGCTGCGGCCGGCACGCCGGCCACCGGACTACGTGAACCAACAACCACGCCCCGGGCCCCTGTCACTGGGACACGGATCCGGGGCGGGCTGGAACGTCTTACTTCTCGGTGCTGCTTACTTCTCGATGATGGCGAGAACGTCGCGCGCCGAGAGGACGAGGTACTCCTCGCCCTGGTACTTCACCTCGGTGCCGCCGTACTTCGAGTACAGGACGATGTCACCGACGGCGACGTCGAGCGGCAGACGCTGGCCGTCCTCGAAGCGGCCCGGGCCGACAGCCAGGACGACGCCCTCCTGGGGCTTCTCCTTGGCGGTGTCCGGGATAACCAGGCCGGAGGCCGTGGTGGTCTCGGCGTCGAGCGGCTGGACCACAATGCGGTCCTCGAGCGGCTTGATGGCAACCTTGCTGCTGGTGGTCACGTCCGAGCTCCCCTTCGGAGATTACGGGGTTTTCTAACGGGTAGGTGGCGAACCTGCGGGCCTGCCGTCGCGGGGGTCAGACACACGTCGTCGCGTTAGCACTCACCATGGGGAGAGTGCCAAGGACGACCATAGGCCGCGGTTAGCACTCAGTCAACCAGAGTGCCAACGGCGCGCCCGAACGGTTCGGACGGCGGGCGCCGGGCCGCACTCCTGTGCGATGCCGCGGCCGGGTAACCGCCCGACCGCTCCGGCTCTCCCGCCCCGGTTCTCCCGCTCTACCGCTCCCGGGCGGGCGGGCGCCCCCAGCGGGGAGAATGGCCGGGTGGAGACCGAGAACCTGCAGCCCCTGCTGACCCCCGAGGGGCAGTCCCTGCTCGCCGAGCTGCGCGAGTTCACGCCCGAGGAGGAGCTCGCGCTGGCGACCAGGCTGCGCCGGGAGCACTCGGCGGAGCTGGTCTCGGCGGCGTTCGGGCAGGCCCGGCTGCGGCAGCGGGCACGCGCGAAGTTCGGCCCGGACGCCGACCTGATGTACTTCACGCCCAACGGCGTCGAGCAGTCCACCCGGCGCAGCGTCGCCGAGTGGCGGGCGCGGCGCTTCGCCGACCTGGGGGTGCGCCGGCTGGCCGACCTCTGCTGCGGGATCGGCGGGGACGTCCTGGCGCTGGCCCGGGCCGGCATCGAGGTGCTCGCCGTCGACAAGGACCCGGCGGCCTGCGCGGCCACCGCAGCCAACGCCGCCGCGCTGGGCCTGGCGGACCTCGTCGAGGTGCGCTGCGCGGACGTCGCCGACATCGACGTCACCGGCTACGACGCGGTCTTCACCGACCCGGCCCGCCGCACCGCGCGCGGCCGGGTGTTCGACCCCGAGGCGTACGCCCCGCCGCTCTCCTGGGCGATCGAGGCCGGCCGGCGCACCCCGATCGGCGCGCTCAAGGTGGCCCCGGGCATCCCGCACGAGGCCGTCCCCGCCGACGCGGAGGCCGAGTGGGTCTCCGACCACGGCGACGTCAAGGAGGCGGTGCTCTGGTTCGGCACCGGGGCCGCCCGCCCGCACCGCGCCACCCTGCTGCCGCACGGCGCCTCGCTGACCGGCGGCGACCTGCCCGACCCGCCGGCCGGACCGGTCGGCCGCTACCTCTACGAGCCGGACGGCGCGGTGATCCGGGCCCACCTGGTCGCCGAGGTGGCCGAGCAGGTGCACGGCCGGCTGATCGACCCGAAGATCGCCTACATCACCTCGGACCGGCTGGTCGCCACCCCCTACGCGCACGCCTTCGAGCTGACCGACGTGCTGCCGTTCCACATCAAGAAGCTGAAGGCGCTGCTGCGCGAGCGGGCCGTCGGCACCGTGGTGATCAAGAAGCGGGGGATGGCGATCACCCCGGAGGAGCTGCGCCGCCAGCTGAGGCCGAGCGGGCCGAACAGCGTCACGGTGATCCTCTGCCGCACCGACCACGGCCCGCTGATGATGCTCGGCCGGCCGGTGGCGCTCCCGTAGCGCCCGGTCAGGTGGCGGGCGCCTGGATGTAGTCCTCCAGCCGGGCCACCGCGAAGCCCTGCTCCTGGATCCGGGCCAGCAGCTCCCCGAACATCTGCGTCATCGTCTCGCCCTTGAGGTCCTTCGGCCCCCGGAAGTGGGCGAGGACGATGTCGCCCGGCCGCAGCTTCTTGTCCGCCGCCTGGTACTGCATGTCGTGGATCTGCATCGACTCGCGCCAGAGCACGATCGCGCGCGGCCCGCACTGCTGCACCGAGGTGTTCAGCGCCGGGGTGTTGGCGCCGTCCCCGTACGGCGGGCGGAACAGCAGCGGCGCACTGCCGTACTGCTGGGTCAGCGCGGACTGGGCGTCGCAGATCTCGGACTTCTGCTTCTCCGGCGCGACCTTGCTCATCTGGGCGTGGTCCACGGTGTGGTTGTGGATGTGGTTGCCGAGCGCCTGGAGCGGCTTGAAGTAGCCGTAGTTCTCCTTGACGATGTCCCGGGTCAGGAACATCGAGACCGGCACCTTGAGGTCGGTCAGCATCTCGACGAACTTCGGGTCCTTCTCGGCGCCGTCGTCGATGGTGACGAAGACGACCTTGTCGGTGGTCTTCACCTCGCTGAACACCGGTACGGGGCCGGTCCGTTCGAGCTTGATCGGCTTGTCGGCGGGCGCCGCGGGAGCGGGCGGCAGCGGCTTGAGGTTCCACTTCGCCCAGGCCGCCGCGTCCCCGGCGGCGGGCGCCGCGGCGGGTGTCGGGCTCGCGGCGGGAGGCGTCTTCCGCGCCGTGGCCGCGGCCGCCGGCGTCGTCGCGGCGGTGGCCGCCGGCCCCCCGCCCGCACCGCCGCCGCCACAGCCGGTGGCGGCGGCCAGCAAGGCCAGCGCCCCCACCGCGTACGTCCTCGTCCTGCCCCGCCCGTGCCACTTCACCGCGCCGCGCTCCCCGGTACCGTCCAGCTGTTCCTCAGCTATGCACGGTAACGGTCAGCTGTTCGGTTCCAGGACAGGCGTACGAAGGCCTACTCCAGATGCTCGCTGACGAAGGACCAGCGGTGCACCGGACGGCCGATCAGCCCGGCGGGCGGCTCGGCGACCGCCACCGGCTCCGCCGTCCACCAGGTGATCAGCAGCACCCGGTCGCCCGGCGCGCCGAACTGTTCGGTGCGGACCAGGCCGGCCGATCCGCGCAGCGCGGGCACGGCCACCTCGCGGACCCAGGCGGACAGCTCGGCGCCGCGGCCGTCGGCGGCCCGCGCCTCCCACATCGCGGCGGTGGTGCTCACCGCCCGCCGCCCAGTGCCTGGTACGCCTGGCCGTGCACGTCCGTGTGCGGGACGTGGACCTCGGTGACGGGCAGCGAGGAGTCGGCCGAGAGGTCGAAGGCCGAGGGCGCGCGGTCGCGCCAGACCATCTCGGAGCCGAGCGCGGCGACCATCGCGCCGTTGTCGGTGCACAGGCCCGGGCGCGGCACCCGCAGCCGGATGCCCGCCTTGTCGCAGCGCTGCTGGGCCATCTCGCGCAGCCGCGAGTTGGCCGCCACCCCGCCGCCGATCATCAGGTGGTCGACGCCGTTGTCCTTGCAGGCCTTGACCGCCTTGCGGGTCAGCACATCGGTGACCGCCTCCTGGAACGAGGCCGCCACATCGGCGATCGGCACCTCCTCGCCGGCCCGGCGCCTGGCCTCCACCCAGCGGGCGACGGCGGTCTTCAGCCCGGAGAAGGAGAAGTCGTACGCCGGGTCCTTCGGGCCGCTCAGGCCGCGCGGGAAGGCGATCGCCTTCCGGTCGCCCTCGCGGGCGGTGCGGTCGACCACCGGGCCGCCGGGGAAGCCGAGGCCGAGCACCCGGGCGACCTTGTCGAAGGCCTCGCCGGCCGCGTCGTCGATGGTCGCGCCCAGCGGGCGGACGTCGCTGGTGATGTCCTCGCTGAGCAGCAGCGAGGAGTGCCCGCCGGAGACCAGCAGGGCCATCGTCGGCGAGGGCAGGCGGCCGTGCTCCAGCTGGTCCACGCAGATGTGCGAGGCCAGGTGGTTGACCCCGTAGAGCGGCTTGTCCAGCGCCCAGGCGTAGGCCTTGGCGGCGCTCACACCGACCAGCAGCGCACCCGCCAGGCCAGGGCCCGCCGTGACGGCGATGCCGTCCAGGTCGCTCGCCTTGATGCCGGCGGTGTCCAGGGCGCGCTGGATGGTCGGGACCATCGCCTCCAGGTGCGCGCGGCTGGCGATCTCGGGCACCACACCGCCGAACCGGGCGTGGTCGTTGACGCTGGAGGCCACCGCGTCGGCGAGCAGCGTGGTGCCGCGGACGATGCCGACGCCGGTCTCGTCGCAGGAGGTCTCGATGCCGAGGACGAGCGGTTCGTCAGCCATGGCGGTCTTCCTTCGGGTCCTTCGGTTCGGTACCGGGGTGGTCGAGGCGCATCACCAGCGCGTCGATGCCGGCCGGCTGGTAGTAGCCGCGCCGGATGCCGACCGCCTCGAAGCCGAAGCGCTCGTACAGCCGCTGGGCGCGGGCGTTGTCCACCCGCACCTCCAGCAGCAGCTCGGCGCAGTCGCGCCGGGCGGCCTCCCGGATCAGGTCGGTGAGCAGCACCGCGCCGAGGCCGGTGCCCTGGTGCCGCCGGTCGACGGCGATGGTCTGCACGTCGCCCTCGCCCGCCACCGCCATCAGCCCGGCGTAGCCGACGATCGCGCCGTCGGCGGCGGTGGCCACGGTGTAGTGGCGGGTGCCGCCGGGGTGGGTCTCGGCCAGTTCGGACCAGTACATCCCGGTGGACCAGGCGTCCTCGGGGAAGAGCGCCAGCTCCAGCTCCATCACCGGCGCGATGTCCCACCAGCGCATCGGGCGCAGGGTGGCGCCGCCGGCGTGAGCGGCTTGGCCGTTGTGGCCGGTTGGGCCGGTTGGGCCGTTCGGGCCGGTTGGGCTGTTCGGGCCGGCCTGGCCGTTGTGGCCCGGTTCGCCGTTCGGGCCGGTCACGCCGGGAGCACCGCCTTGTAGCCGGCGGGCACCTGGGCGTCCGGGCGGCGCAGGTACAGCGGCACGTTGGGCAGCAGCTCACGGCCGGCGGCCAGCTCGGCGGCGGCGAAGTCGGCCAGCGCGCCGGCCGAGACGTGCTCGGGCCCGTGCGCGCCCGGGAAGGCCTCCGGGTACAGCAGCGCGCCCGCTCCGACGGCCCGCGGCTGCGGGGCCAGCTCGGCCGGGCGGTCCACGGCGGGGCCCTCGGTGCGGCGGCCGTCCGCGTCGTACGAGGCCCAGTAGACCTCCTTGCGGCGCGCGTCGGTGGCCACCGTGAACGGCTGTCCGGCGAGGCCCTCGGCGCGGGCCCGGTGGGCGATCGCGTCCAGGGTGCAGACGCCGTGCACCGGTATGCCCAGCGCGTGGCCGAGCGCGGCGGCGGTCACCAGGCCGACCCGCAGACCCGTGTAGGGGCCGGGGCCGACGCCCACCGCGATGCCGGTCAGCCGGTGCTTGTCGACGCCGGCCTCCCGGAGCACCCGGTCGATGGCGGGCAGGAGCAGCTCACCGTGGCGCCTGGCGTCGACCTGGTCGGTCTCGGCGAGGACGGCCGTGCCGTCGTGGACGGCGGCCGTGACGGCGGGGGTGGCGGTGTCGAACGCGAGCAGCAGCACGGGTCAAGGTTAGACCGATCGGAGCCGTGGCCCACTGCCGGTCTTGGTCCGCCCGATCGACAAGGCGTCCGGGTTCGGAACACACGTCCTACGGGGTGCGGGTGCGGACGAGCGGACCTGGCACGATGGGGCCGACGGGTTTTGGGACGGCGGTGGGAGCGACACGTGGCGAAGATGGGTCCTGGAGTGGTGGTCACCGGGCTGACCCTGGGGGCCCTCGCGGTGGTGAGCCTGCTGGCCTTCCAGGCCAACGGCGCGCAGGACCGCGCGGGAGCCACCCGGCCGAGCACGAGCACGACCGCCTCGTCGAGCGGACCGTCCGCCTCGGCCACCCCGACCGCTTCGGCCACCCCGACCGTCCCGACCCTGCCGACCAGCTCGGGCAGCGGACTGCGGGTCGTCTACTCGGTCGGCAGCCACTACGTCTGGCTGGTCGACCCCAAGAAGAACCCGCAGGTGGTGGCCGCCTTCGCGGTCACCCCGGGCTCGGTGGAGCCGGCCCCCGGCAGCTACCCGGTGTACAGCCGCACGCCCACCACCACCGGGACGGACGGCCGGCAGATCGAGCACGTGGTGCGCTTCGCCCAGCAGAACGGCGTGGTGTTCGGCTTCAGCGCGGCCGTGGACGGCGCCACCGCGACCACCGACCCGAAGGCCAAGACCGGCGGCATCCGCAGTGGGCGACCGGAGGGTCAGCTGATCTGGGACTTCGCGCCGAACGGCACCAAGGTCGTCGTGGTCGCCTGAGGGCGCGGGCCCGGGGCACGGTGTGCCCGGGCCAGGCACGTCCGGTTCAGGCTTGGCCGGTTCAGGCGCGGCCGGGTGGTCGGGCCGCGAGGTCAGGCCGCGCGGCGGGTCTCGGCCACGGGCTCGGCGGGCGCCGCGGTCTCACGGCGCTCCGGCGGGGTGGAGACCGCCTCGGCGGCCGCACACGCGGCCAGCAGGGCTCGCATCGACCCGCCCTGAACGCTGCGGGCGGGCTCTCCGGCCCCGGTACCGCGCGGCGCGCGCTCCGGGGCGGGGGTGGTGCTCGACATGGCGCCTCCCTAGTTAGGCAGACCTAACCGCAGCACCCATCCCATCACGCCCGGCACCCCGCCCGCAACACTTTGCCGACAGCCTGTCGGTATGAGCCTCAGGCCAGCGCGTCCAGCGCCACCCCGGTCCAGCGCGGGCCGATCCCGGTCAGCCGCACCTGGCGCGGGTCCAGGTCGTCCCCGTCCGCCGTGCCGCCGATGGCCCGCTCGATCCGGACCTCCAGCCGGTCCTCGGCGAGCCGCTCGACCTTGCCCTCGCCCCACTCGACCACCACCACCGACTCCGGCAGCGAGACGTCCAGGTCGAGGTCCTCCATCTCATCCAGGTCCCCGCCCAGCCGGTACGCGTCCACGTGCACCAGCGCCGGGCCGCCGACCAGCGACGGGTGCACCCGGGCGATCACGAAGGTCGGCGAGGTGACCGCCCCGCGCACCTGGAGCCCCTCCCCCAGGCCCCGGGTGAGCGTGGTCTTGCCCGCCCCCAGCTCACCCGAGAGCAGGACCAGGTCCCCCGGCCGCAGCAGCGCGGCCAGCTCCCGGCCGAGGCGGCCCATCCGCTCGGGAGTGGCGACGGTGAGAGTGGCGTGCGAGCCCATGCGCGATTCAAGCCCTTCGGTCCGAACTGCGGCGCACCGACCGCCGGGCGCCTCCGCTACGGTGCCACATCCCCGCCCGCCCGTGCGCCGGGCCCGTCCCGGTGTGATCGGCTTTGCCGCCGCCGACCGGCCGTCCGGGCCGGACCCCGCTCCCAGGAAGTTCCCAGGACCGCGTTACGGTCCTCCTCCCGAACCCCGTTCGGACCGTCACGCGACCCGCCCCTGCCGGTCCGGGCTCCTGCTCCCCCGGGCCCCCAACGGCCCGGCCGGCCCCACGAGCTCACTCTTCAGGAAGCTCCGTCGCGGTCTCGCGATATCCGCCCCGTCGCCGCCCTGGCCTCGGCGTCCGTCGTCGCCACCGCCCCGGCTGCCCTCGCCACCCCCGCGGTCGGCGCCGTCACCGTCGCCCCCGCGGTCGACAGCACCGGGGTCCACCCCACGCTCTCGATCAAGAACATGCCCGCGAAGATCACCGCGGACGGGCAGGCGGTGACCTTCACCCTGGAGATCACCAACACCTCCCACCGCGCCCTGATGTTCGTGCCCTTCCTGTACACCGAGGCCGACCACTCCCCGCTGTTCGCCAAGGAGCAGCACAAGCTCCAGTACCAGAACGTGGACAGCGGGGCCTGGAAGGACGTCGCCACCCCGGCCCCCGCACCGGCGGACCGGGGCGTGTTCCAGGTCCTCGGCGCGCTCGACGCCCAGGGCCGGGCGACCGAGGACTCCTGGCTCTACCTCCGCGAGGACGAGTCGCTGGGCATCCAGGTCCGGCTCTCGCTGCCCAAGGGCACCTTGCCGGACGACGCGACCGCCGTGTTCGTCACCACCTCGCTCGACCTGGAGTCGGCGAACGCGGAGGTGGAGCCGACCAACAGCGAGCCGGCCCGGTTCTCGACCGTCACCCCGGCGGCGCCTCGACCAGCCCTTCGGCTTCGGCCTCTGCTTCTGCCTCTGCTTCGGCTTCGGCTTCGGCGAGCGCCACCGCGTCGGCCACAGGTTCGGCCCGCCCGAGCGCGTCCGCCACCTCGGCCGCGCCCGCCCCGACCACCGGCACCGGCACCGGTGCGACCCCGTCCGCCAAGCCGGCCGCCCTGCCTGGCAGCGGTGTCGTCCAGGCCAAGGTCACCCAGCCCAAGCCGTCCGCCGCCGCGATCGCCGCGGCCAAGGCGAAGGCCGCCAAGCGCCCCTCCGGGGGCTCCAACCTGGCCACCACCGGTGGCGGTGACGACACCACCCTCCTCGGCGTGGCCGGCGGCGCCGTCCTGGCCGCCGGTGTCGGCACGCTCGTCCTGCTGCGCCGCCGCAAGGGCGCCACGAAGGCCTGACGCCGCGCCGTACCGTCACACACCGGTGGCCCGGGCCCTCTGCACGAGGGGCCGGGCCACCGGGCGTCTACTCCGACTCGCCGAGCGAGGGCGGCAACGGCGCCGCGCCGCGGTAGTCGACCGCCTGCTTGAGCAGGGCGACCAGGCGCTGGTCGACGAGGTCGGGGCGCTCCAGCATCACCAGGTGCCCGGCGTCCTCCACCAGGAGCAGCTCGGCACCGGGCAGCTGCTCGGCCATCGCCTCGCTGTGCGCGGGCGGGGTCAGCAGGTCCTTGGTGCCGGCGAGCACCAGGGTGGGGATGCCCCGCAGGGCCGCCAGCGCGGCGGTCTTCTCGTGCGCGCCGAAGACCGGGTAGAACTCGGCCACCACGTCGATCGGGGTGGCGTCCAGCAGCTGCTCGGCGAACCGGACCACGCCCGGGTCGACGTCCTTCCCCCCGAAGGAGAACTTCCGGTAGAAGACGGCGCTGACGTCCGCGCCCAGTCGCCGGGTCGCCTCCACCAGCTCGACCTGACGGCCGAGCAGCTTCATCACGCCGGGCGCGACCTTCTTGAACAGCTTGGCGCCGACCGCCGGCAAGCCGAGGGTCACGGTCTCCCAGTCCCCCGCCAGCGTGCCGATCAGCGCGACCCCGGCGACCCGCTCGCGGAACAGCTCCGGGTCCTGGTCGGCCAGCGCCATCATCGTCATGCCGCCCATCGAGTGGCCGACCAGGACGAGCGGCCCGGTCGGCGCGACGGCTTCGATCACGGCCCTGAGGTCCCCGCCCAGCTGGTCGATGCTCGCGGGCTCACCGGCCAGGTAGGAGCGGGAGCGCTCGGACCGGCCGTGGCTGCGCTGGTCCCAGAAGACCAGCCGCATGCCCTCGCGCAGCGCGGCCCGCTGGAAGTGCCAGCTGTCCTGGTTGAGGCAGTAGCCGTGGCAGAAGACCACGGTCAGCGGCTCGCGTCGGTCGACGGCAGCGGCGGCGGGGCCGAGGCCCGATCGTCGCCCGGCCCGCACCAGCGCGCCGGAGCCGCCCAGCAGGCCGGGCAGTCCGGTCCGGTCGACCGGTCCCTCGCCGTTCCCGGCGCCGTCCTCCCTCCGGCGGACGAACCAGCCGCGGCGGCCGCCCGTGCCGGCGCCGGGCCCGGTTTCGCCCTCCGTCCCGTCCTCGCCGCGCACCGGGGCTTCGGGGCGCACCCGGACGGGCTCGGGCCAGCCGGTACCGTCCAGCTCGACGTACAGCTCGGTGCCGTCCGCGGCGGCGACCGTGCACGGACGACCGCGCAGCGAGCCGTACGGGGCGTTGGCGTCCAACTCTGCGCGGGCCCGGCGGCGGGTCGCCCGGCCGACGGTCAGCCGCTCGATCGCCACGCCGGCGGCCGCACCGGCCGCGACCACGCCGACCGAGATGCCGATCAGGCCGGCCCGGCTCACTCCGGAGGCCGCACCGGCCGCCTTGGCCACCGCTGCGACCGGGCCGGAGCCGGCCTCCTCGCTCATACGGCCGGGCCCTCGGCGATTCCGGCGCCTTCGACGGCTCCTGCGCTTTCGGCGGTGCTCTCGGCGGTACTTTCGGCGAGCCCGCCGTGGTAGCGGCGCGGCACCCGGGCGCCGATCCGGGTCACGATCTCGTAGGAGATGGTGCCGCAGGCCCGGCCCCAGTCCTCGGCGGTCGGCTCGCCCTGCTCGCCGTTGCCGAACAACAGCACCTCGTCGCCGATCGCGGGGGTGTCCCCGCCGAGGTCGACGACGAACTGGTCCATCGCCACCCGGCCGGCCACCGTGCGCCACTTGCCCGCGATCTGCACCGGGCCGGTGCCGCTGGCGTGCCGGGGGACGCCGTCGCCGTAGCCGACCGGCACCAGGCCCAGGGTGGTCGGGCCCGGCGTGGTGTAGTGGTGGCCGTAACTGACGCCGTGCCCGCCGGGAACGTGCTTGACCAGGGCCAGCCGGGCGGTCAGCGCCATCACCGGGCGCAGCCCGAAGTCGGCCGGCGAGCCGACCTCCGGGACGGGCGACAGCCCGTACATCGCCAGGCCGGTACGGACCATGTCGTAGTGCGACTGCGGGAGCAGCAGGGTGGCCGGCGAGTTGGCCAGGTGGCGGACCGCAGGGCGCAGCCCGGCCGCCTCGGCGTACGCCAGGGCCTCGCGGAACGCGTCCAGCTGGGCCTGGATGGAGGGGTGGCCCGGCTCGTCGGCCGCCGCGAAGTGCGACCAGACGCCGACCACCGCGAGCAGGCCCTCGGCCTCGGCCCGACGGGCCGCGGCGACCAGCTCGGGCCAGTCGTGGGGCTGGCAGCCGTTGCGGCCGAGGCCGGTGTCGGCCTTCAGGTGCACCCGGGCCGGGACGCCGGTCGCCCGGACGGCGGCGAGCAGTTCGTCCAGTGCCCACTGGCCGCTGACGGAGACGTCGATGTCGGCGAGCAGCGCCTCGCGCCAGGGGCCGCCCGGCGTCCAGAGCCAGCAGAGGATGCGGGCCTGGTCGGGGCCGATCCCGGCGGCGCGCAGGGCCAGCGCCTCCTGCGGGAGCGCGGTGCCGAGCCAGCCGATGCCTGCGGCGACCGCCTCGCGGGCACAGCGGACCGCGCCGTGGCCGTAGCCGTCCGCCTTGACCGTGGCCATCACCGTGGCGGCGCCGACGCGCTCGCGCAGCGCGGCGAGGTTGCCGCGCAGAGCGGCCAGATCAATGGTCGCCTCAGCCCGTACGCCGTCGGTGAGGGTGGCCGTGCCGGTCGTGTTCGCAGTTGTCATCAGGGTCAGTCTCCCAGACGTCTCATGGTCCTCGCCGAACGGCCCGTCGGCGCGGCGGACCGGCGCCCACCCGCCGACCAGCCCGTACACCCCACCACCTCGTCCCGGACGCCCCCGAAGCACCACCGGTTCCCCGGACGACGCGCAGTGCGCGGAGTACTCGCAGCACGCGGAGCCCGCAGGGCACGCGGGGCACGCGGGGCACGTCGGCCAGCCGAACGGCCCGCTGCCCGACGGGCTCGCCGTATGAGAAGTCGGCCTGTCCGACTTCCTACTCCCCTGCCCGCTCGGCTCCTTCCTCCAGGGGCCTGAGGAATATGTAGACCGGTCTACCTCTCGGGCTGGCTCTCAACGCCACCGCGCACAGGAAGTCGGCCCCGCCGACTTCCCACTCCACCCAAGCGAACGCCCCGCCAGCTGCTCCCCACCGAGCAGTTCCCGGGCCACGAATAGGTAGACCGGTCTACCTCCGTGGCTGGCTCCCCTCGCCACCGCGCACAGGAAGTCGACCCGGCCGACTTCCCACTCCACCCAAGCGAACGCCACACCGGCCGGCCCCGACCGAGCGGCTCCCCCCGGGCACGAATATGTAGACCGGTCTACATCAATGGCCGGCCCCGCCCCGGCGCTCGCGCGAGAAGTCGACCCGGCCGACTTCCTACTCCTGCGCCCACCACTCCCCCGAGACCCGTTCGAAGCCGTCGCCGGCCGAATCTGTAGACCGGTCTAGAGATCTGCCCCCCAAGCGCCACCCCGCACGAGAAGTCGACCCACCCGACTTCCCACTCCACCAGGCCCGGCCGCCCGGCCCACCCCCCACCACTATGTAGACCGGTCGGTCTATTCTGGCCCCGCCGACTCCGCCGAAGCCCGCACATCGCGCCAGACCGCCGGCAGGGCGCCGGCCACCTGCAGCGCCGTGACCGGCGCACCCGCCACACCCAGCGCACCCGCCACACCCAGCACGCCCCCCGCACCCCCCGCGCTCGCCGCGTGGCGGCCGGCCAGGCCGTGCAGGTAGGCGGCGACCGAGGCGGCGTCCAGCACGGGCAGACCCACCGCCAGCAGGGAGCCGGCCAGGCCGGCGAGCACGTCGCCGCTCCCGGCCGTCGCCAGCCACGGCGTACCGGTCGGGTTGACCCGCGCCGCACCCCCCGGGTCGGCGATCACCGTGGTGGAGCCCTTCAGCAGCACCGTCGCCCGGTACGCGGCGGCGAGCCGGCGCGCGGTCGCCAGCCGGGAGGCGGCCAGGTCGTCGACGGCCGGCGGCGCGGCACCCCCCGCCCCCGCTCCCGCCAGCAGCCGCGCCGCCTCGCCGGTGTGCGGGGTGAGCAGCGTGGGCGCCGTCCGCCCGGTCAGGGCCTGCGGGCCGAGCCGGCCCAGTTCGGTGAGCGCGTCCGCGTCCACCAGGACGGGCACGTCGCTCGCCAGCGCCTCGCCGAGCGCCTGCCGGGCTCCGTCCCCGCCGCCCGGGCCGACCACCCAGGCCTGCACCCGTCCGGCTCCGGCCGGCCCGCCCTCGGTGACCAGCGCCTCCGGGAACCGTCGCACCACCTCCTCGGCCGCCGTCCCGACGTACCGCACCGCGCCCGCCCCGCCGTGCAGCGCTCCGGCGACCGCCAGCAGCGCCGCCCCCGGGTACGTCGCCGAGCCGGCCGCCACCCCGACGACGCCGCGCCGGTACTTGTCGCTCTCCGCTCCCGGCACCGGCAGCAGCTCCGCCACCTCGGCGTGCTGCAGGGCCTCCACCTCGGCCGTCGGCAGGTCCAGCCCGATCCCCACCAGCTGTACCGCGCCGGCGTACGAGGCACCCGGGTCGATCAGGAGTCCCGGCTTGTAGGTGCCGAAGCAGACCGTGACGTCCGCCCGCAGCGCCACGCCCGACACCTCGCCGGTGTCGGCGTCCACCCCGCTGGGCACGTCCACCGCCACCACCACGCCGCGCCGCTCGGCCCGCGCGTACGGCTCCGCCGCCGGGCGCAGACCGCCCCGGCCGCCGATCCCGACGATGCCGTCCAGCACCAGGTCCGCGCGCGAGAAGTCGGCCAGGCCGACTTCCTGCTCCAGCACCACCCGGCCGCGCGCCGCCTGCAGCGCGGCCAGCCCGTCCGGGTGGGCGCGCTCGGGCGCGAGCAGCACCGCCGTCACCCGCGCGCCGCGCCGGGCCAGCGCCGCGCCGGCGAACAGCGCGTCACCCCCGTTGTCGCCGCTGCCCGCGAGCACCAGCACCCGGCTGCCGTACACCCGGCCGCGACGGCGCGTCAGCAGCCGGGCGCAGGTGGCGGCGAGCCCGGTGGCGGCCCGTTGCATCAGGGTGCCCTCGGGCAGCCGGGCCATCAGTTCGGCCTCTGCGGCCCGGACCTGTTCGACACGGTGAGCGCGGCGCATGCGCAAGCCCCTAACCCTCGGCGATGACCAACTACCGCCGACGCTACGCCCGCGTCATGGCTGAGCGACACGTGCCACGAGCCGACGCCGGGTTCGGCCGCCCGCGCGGCGTCGGTCCGGTGCAGCCCGCCCAGCGCGCCGAGCGCCCTGGCCCGCGCCTCCTCCACCGCACACCGCGCCCCCGGCGAGGCGACCCCCGCGACCCCCGCCACCCTGACGGCGACCGCAGCTCGCCCAAGGCAACCGCAGCTCGCCCGGCGTGAACAGCCGCTCCACCGGCCCCGGCGCGCGCTCCGGCGCCGCCGCGAACCGGTCGATCCCCGCCACGTCGATCCCGATCCCGATCCCGATGATCACGGGCTGCTCCGCCGGCTTTGCGGGACGCTTTCGAGTGACAACCACTTCGGTCCCCCACCGGTGTCGGTCCGTACCCCTACCGTGCCGCACGCAAGGAACGGCAGGAGCTGGGACCGGCAGGAGGGAGAAGCGCCATGGTCGCCATGCCGGCAGTCGAGCACCCCCTGGGGCAGGAAGACGTCCTCCAGGCATTTCTGGAGCTGGACACGCCACCGGGCTTCAAGGCCGAACTCATCGAGGGGGAGATCATCGTGACGCCACCGCGTGATGGTGACGATGAGGACGCGGTGGCTCGGTTCGGTCGCGCAGTCGTGCGGCAGTCGGCCGAGGAGCTCTACGTCAGCGGGGGAAAGGGACTGATCACTCCGAGAGGCCGCTTCGTCCCGGACGCCACTGTCGCCCCGGTGGGACACTTCCGTGCTCAGGACTCCTGGTCGGCCACGGTCGGCGTCGTGCTCGTACTGGAGGTGACGTCCACCAGTCCCGTGAAGGACCTCGAGACCAAGCGACTGGGCTACGCCGAAGCCGGCGTTCCCTGTCATCTACTGTTCGACCGCAGCGGGAGCAAGGCAACGCTGTTCACCGAGCCGAAGGACGGCGACTACACCGCTCAGCACCAGGTCGCGTTCGGCAAACTGATCGACCTCCCCGCCCCGTTCTCCTTCACGCTCGACACGGCGCCCCTGCGGTAGGACGCAGCCACCGCAGGGGCACCGGGCCGGAAGCACCGCGAAACGACGCCCGGAGGCACTACTCGACGGTGACCGACTTCGCCAGGTTGCGCGGCTGGTCCACCTCGTGGCCCTTGGCCGTGGCCAGCTCGCAGGCGAAGACCTGCAGCGGCACGGTGGAGACCAGCGGCTGCAGCAGGGTCGGCGTCACCGGGATGCGGATCAGGTGGTCCGCGTACGGGACGACCGCCTCGTCGCCCTCCTCCGCGATGACGATGGTGCGCGCACCGCGTGCCCGGATCTCCTGGATGTTGGAGACGATCTTGTCGTGCAGGATCGAGCGCCCGCGCGGCGACGGCACGACCACCACGACCGGCAGCCCCTCCTCGATCAGCGCGATCGGCCCGTGCTTCAGCTCGCCCGCCGCGAAGCCCTCGGCGTGCATGTACGCCAGCTCCTTGAGCTTGAGCGCGCCCTCCAGGGCCACCGGGAAGCCGACGTGCCGGCCGAGGAACAGCACCGACTTGGCGTCGGCGAGCGAGCGCGCCAGCTCGCGCACCGGCTCCATGGTCTCCAGCACCTGCTCGACCTGCTTGGGCGCGTCGCCGAGCTCCTTGATGACGGCGGAGATCTCGTCGCCCCACTTGGTGCCGCGCACCTGGCCCAGGTAGAGCGCGACCAGGTAGCAGGCCACCAGCTGGGTCAGGAACGCCTTGGTGGAGGCGACCGCCACCTCCGGGCCGGCGTGCGTGTAGAGCACCGCGTCCGACTCGCGCGGGATGGTCGAGCCGTTGGTGTTGCAGATCGCCAGCACCTTGGCGCCCTGCTCGCGCGCGTGCCGCAGCGCCATCAGGGTGTCCATGGTCTCGCCGGACTGCGAGATCGCGATGACCAGCGTGCCCGGGCCCATGATCGGGTCGCGGTAACGGAACTCCGAGGCGACCTCGACCTCGCAGGGGATGCGGGTCCAGTGCTCGATCGCGTACTTGGCGATCATGCCGGCGTGGAAGGCCGTGCCGCAGGCGACGATGACGACCTTGTCCACCGAACGCAGGTCGGCGTCGGAGATCCGCAGCTCGTCGAGGGTGAGCCGGCCGTCGGTGCCGATCCGGCCGAGGAGGGTGTCGGCGACGGCCTTCGGCTGCTCGGCGATCTCCTTGAGCATGAAGTAGTCGTAGCCGCCCTTCTCGGCGGCCGAGGCGTCCCAGTCGACGTGGTACTCGCGCACGTCCGCCGGGCTGCCGTCGAAGTTGGTCACCGTGACGCCTTCGCGGCGCAGCTCGACGACCTGGTCCTGACCCAGCTCGATCGCCTCACGGGTGTGCGCGATGAACGCGGCCACGTCCGAGGCGAGGAAGTTCTCGCCCTCGCCGCGCCCGACCACCAGCGGCGAGTTGCGGCGCGCGCCGACCACGACGTCCGGCGCGTCGGCGTGCACGGCGACGAGGGTGAAGGCGCCGTCCAGCCGGCGGCAGACGATCCGCATCGCCTCCGCGAGGTCGCCCTCGTACACCTCGGCCAGCAGGTGCGCGACGACCTCGGTGTCGGTCTCCGAGCGCAGCGTGTGACCGCGCTCGGCCAGCTCCGCCCGCAGCTGGGCGAAGTTCTCGATGATGCCGTTGTGGACCACGGCCACCCGGACGGCGTCGTCCAGGTGGGGGTGGGCATTGGCGTCCGTCGGGCCGCCGTGGGTGGCCCAGCGGGTGTGACCGATGCCGGTGGTGCCGCCGGGAAGAGGGGTCTCGGCGAGCGACTTCTCGAGGTTGGCGAGCTTGCCCGCCCGCTTGTCGGTGGCGAGGCTCCACTGCCCGTCGGAGCCCTGCACCTGCACCGCGACACCGGCCGAGTCGTAGCCCCGGTATTCCAGTCGCTGCAGGCCTGCGATTACTACATCAAGAGCGGGCTGAGAGCCCACGTATCCAACGATTCCGCACATGCGTGCCAGCATAAGGGCGCCCAAGACGCCCCATTCGCACGCTTCGCCCACTGCGCGTGACCGACACCACAGCCACCGTGAACGCCGCTACGGCCCACAATGGAGCATGTGCTGACCGAACTCTGTACGCGGGGCGCCGCCACGCCCGGCCCGTCGCCGTCGCCCTACGTGGACCTCAGCCGGGCCGAGTGGAGCGCGCTGCGCGAGCGTACGCCGCTGCCGCTGACCGCGGAGGAGGTGGAACGGCTGCGCGGCCTCGGTACCGCCCTGGACCTGGACGAGGTCCGTGACGTCTATCTGCCGCTGTCCCGCCTGCTGAACCTCTACATCCACGCCACGCACGACCTGCGCGGCGCGCTGGGCACCTTCCTGGACACCCCGGACACCGAGCGCACCCGCACGCCGTTCATCATCGGCGTGGCCGGCTCGGTCGCCGTCGGCAAGTCCACCACCGCGCGCCTGCTCCAGGCGCTGCTGGCCCGCTGGCCCGAGCACCCCCGGGTCGAACTGGTCACCACCGACGGCTTCCTGCTGCCCAACGCCGAGCTGCGCCGGCGTGGTCTGATGGCCCGCAAGGGCTTCCCGGAGTCCTACGACCGCCGCGCGCTGATGCGCTTCGTGGCGGACGTGAAGGCCGGCAAGGAGCTGGTCACCGCCCCCGTGTACTCGCACCTGGTGTACGACATCGTGCCCGGCGAGCGGCTCACCGTGGAGCGCCCGGACATCCTCATCGTCGAGGGCCTGAACGTGCTCCAGCCGGCCCTGCCCGGCACGGACGGGCGGACGAGGCTCGCGGTCACCGACTACTTCGACTTCTCGATCTACGTCGACGCCCGCACCGACGACATCGAGAGCTGGTACCTGGACCGCTTCCGCAAGCTGCGGCAGACCGCCTTCCAGGACCCGAACTCCTACTTCCGCCGCTTCACCGAGGTGCCGGAGGAGGAGGCGATGGAGTACGGCCGCCAGGTCTGGCGCACCATCAACAAGCCCAACCTGCTGGAGAACGTGCTGCCCACCCGCGGCCGCGCCACCCTGGTCCTGCAGAAGGGTCAGGACCACAAGGTCCGCCGCGCGCTGCTGCGCAAACTCTGAGCCCACCCGACGGGCCCACCCGACGAGCCCATCCGAGAAGCGCACCCGACGAGCCCACCCGACGAGCCCACCCAAGGAGCGCACCCGAAAGAGCGCCCCGGAGGAACACCCCCGACACGCCACAGGGCCCCCGCCGTACGAGACGGCGGGGGCCCTGCTCGCTCCCGGTGCGCGCGGGCGTCAGCCCAGGTGGGTGCGGACCGCCTCGGCCAGCCGCTCGGCGACGGCCTTGGCCTGCACCTGGTCGGCGGCCTCGACCATCACCCGGACCAGCGGCTCGGTGCCCGAGGGGCGCAGCAGCACCCGGCCGGTGGAGCCCAGCTCGGCCTCGGCCTCGGCGACCGCCGCGGCCAGCTCCAGGCTGGTGTTCACCCGGCTCTTGTCCACGCCCTTGACGTTGATCAGCAGCTGCGGCAGCCGGGTCATCACGGCGGCCAGGTCGGCCAGCGGCTGCTTGGTGGCGGCCAGCCGGGCGCCCAGCATGAGGCCGGTCAGGGTGCCGTCGCCGGTGGTGGCGTGGTCCAGCAGGATGACGTGGCCGGACTGCTCGCCGCCGAGGGCGAAGCCGTGCTCCTTCATCGCCTCCAGCACGTAGCGGTCGCCGACCGCGGTCTGCACCAGCTCGACGCCCTCGCGGTCCATCGCCAGCTTGAAGCCCAGGTTGGACATCACGGTGGCGACGGCCGTGTTGCCGCGCAGGGTGCCGGCCTCCTTCATGGCGACGGCCAGGATCGCGATGATCTGGTCGCCGTCGACCTCGTTGCCGTCCGCGTCGGCGGCCAGGCAGCGGTCGGCGTCGCCGTCGAGCGCGATGCCGAGGTCGGCCCGGTACTCCTTCATCGCGGTCTGCAGCCGGTCCAGGTGGGTGGAGCCGACGCCGTCGTTGATGTTGAGACCGGTGGGCTCGGCCCCCAGGGTGTGGACGACCTCGGCACCGGCCCGGGCGAACGCCTCGGGGGCGACGTAGGCGGCCGCGCCGTGCGCGCCGTCGATGACGACCCGGATGCCGTCCAGGCGGTTGGGCAGCACGCCGATCAGGTGGGCGACGTACTTGTCGAAGCCCTCGGTGTACTCGCGGACGCGGCCGACGGCCTCACCGGTCGGGCGCTTCCACTCCTCCCCGCCGACGGTGTGGGTGCGGTAGTGCGCCTCGATGGCGTCCTCGATCCGGTCGTCCAGCTTGTGGCCGCCCCGGGCGAGGAACTTGATGCCGTTGTCCGGCATGGCGTTGTGGCTGGCGGAGAGCATCACGCCGAAGTCGGCGCCGAGGGCGCCGGTGAGGTAGGCCACCGCCGGGGTGGGCAGCACGCCGACCCGCAGCACGTCGACACCCGCACTGGCCAGGCCCGCGATGACCGCGGCCTCCAGGAACTCGCCCGAGGCGCGCGGGTCGCGGCCGACCACCGCGACCGGCCGGTGGCCGTCGAAGGCCCCCGCCTCACCGAGCACGTGCGCCGCCGCGACGGACAGCCCGAGCGCCAGCTCCGCCGTCAGCCCCTGGTTGGCCACACCGCGTACGCCGTCCGTACCGAAGAGTCGTCCCACTGTCCCGTCCTCCATCACCGCTGCTGGCAGGTAAACCCGGCAGTCCATTCGATCGAATCCCCGGCCTTCGCACCATGGCCGGGGAGCACGACGCCCCGGAGTACACGGGGTACTCCGGGGCGTGAGAGCGCAACCAGGGGGTGTGCACCACCAGGGCGGCACACACCCCCTCGGGCGCGACTAGCGCTTGCTGTACTGCGGGGCCTTACGGGCCTTCTTCAGACCGGCCTTCTTGCGCTCGACGGCACGGGCGTCACGCATGAGGAAGCCGGCCTTCTTGAGGGCGGCGCGGTTGTTGTCCACGTCGGCCTCGTTCAGGGCACGGGCGACGCCGAGGCGCAGCGCGTAGGCCTGACCGGAGGTGCCACCACCCGAGATGCGGGCGACGACGTCGTAGCGACCGTCGAGCTCCAGCAGCTTGAAGGGCTCGTTCACGGTCTGCTGGTGCACCTTGTTGGGGAAGTAGTTCTCCAGGGTGCGACCGTTGATCTTCCACACGCCGGTGCCCGGGACGATGCGCACGCGGGCGATCGCCTCCTTGCGGCGGCCAAGGCCGGCGCCGGGGACGGCCTCGCCGAAGCGGCCGGCCAGCGACTCGGAGGTGTAGCTCTCCTCGGAGGTGTACTCGCCCTCGACGACGGTCTCGTCGAAGTCGACCTCAAGGGTTTCAGTGGTCTCGGCCACGGTGTTCCTCAGCTCTTTTCAGTGTTGGGGGGCTAGGTGGCCGGAGTTACTGCGCGACCTGGGTGATCTCGAACGGCACCGGCTGCTGGGCAGCGTGGGGGTGCTGGTCGCCCGAGTAGACCTTCAGCTTCGAGAGCATCTGGCGACCCAGGGTGTTCTTGGGGATCATGCCCTTGATGGCCTTCTCGACGGCCTTCTCCGGGTTGTTCGCCAGGAGGTCGTCGTAGCGGACCGAGCGGAGACCGCCCGGGAAACCGCTGTGGCGGTACGCCAGCTTCTGGGTCTTCTTGTTACCCGACAGGTGCACCTTGTCCGCGTTGATGATGATGACGAAGTCACCGGTGTCAACGTGCGGCGCGTAGATCGCCTTGTGCTTACCCCGGAGGATGTTGGCGGCCTGGGAGGCCAGGCGGCCGAGCACGACGTCGGTCGCGTCGATGACGTGCCACTGACGCTGGACGTCGCCGGGCTTGGGGCTGTACGTACGCACGGTCGTAGCCTCTGCTTTTCAGTGAGTGAGTCCTGACAGGAGCACCCGGTCGAGCGCATCAGCCTGGCCGCCTTGGACGCAATTCAAGGGGGGCCGCTGGGTCGTCGACCTGATATCTCCGGCGTACCGACCTCTCACGTGAGATAGAGCGAGCCAATACGCACAACAAGCACCCAGCCTACTGGGCGCGCCGGGGTGGGTCAAAATCCCCCCGCACCGGCCGGGCCGGAAAGCGGCCCCACCGGCCCGGATCCGCACCCGCGGCGGACCCGGACCACGGCCCGGTCAGCGCTCGCGCTCGACCCGGGTGACGTCCCAGACCGGCTCAGCGGACTCGTAGACCCGGCCGTCCGCGCCGAACACCAGGAAGCGGTCGAAGGTCTTGGCGAACCAGCGGTCGTGCGTGACGCACAACACGGTGCCGTCGAAGGCCTCCAGGCCGGCCTGCAGCGCCTCGGCGCTCTCCAGGTCCAGGTTGTCGGTCGGCTCGTCGAGCAACAGGGCCGTCACCCCGTCGAGTTCGAGCTTGAGGATCATCAGCCGGGCCTGCTGGCCACCGGAGAGCGACTCGAACTTCTGCTCCTCCTGGCGGTCCAGCTCGTAGCGGCGCAGCGCCCCCATCGCGGCGCCGCGGCTGAGCGCGTGCTCCTCCTCGACGATCGAGCGCACCGTGCGGCCGAACAGCTCCGGGTGGGCGTGGGTCTGCCGGAAGTGGCCGGGCACCACGCGGGCGCCGAGCTTCCACTGACCGCGGTGGGCGACCGTCCCGTCCCCGGCGAGCAGCCGCAGGAAGTGCGACTTGCCCGAGCCGTTGGAGCCCAGCACGCCGATCCGCTCGCCGTAGAAGACCTCCAGGTCGAAGGGCTTCATCAGACCGGTGAGCTCCAGCTGCTCCATGGTGAAGGCCCGCACGCCGGTGCGGCCGCCCTTGAGCCGCATGGTGATGTTCTGCTCGCGCGGCGGCTCCTCCGGGCGGCCCGCCTCCTCGAACTTCTTCAGCCGGGTCTGCGCCGCGGCGTAGCGGGTGGCCAGCGCGTGGCTGACCGAGGCCGCCTGGCGCAGGGTGACCACCAGCTTCTTGAGCTTGGCGTGCTCCTCGTCCCAGCGCCGGCCGAGCTCCTCGAACCGGGCGAAGCGGTCCTTGCGGGCCTCGTGGAAGGAGTCGAAGCCGCCGCCGTGCACCCAGACGCTGCTGCCGGCCGCGCCGGACTCGACGCTGATGATCTTCTCGGCGGTGCGGGAGAGCAGCTCGCGGTCGTGCGAGATGTAGAGCACGGTCTTGGAGGTGGCCTTGATCGCCTCCTCCAGCCAGCGCTTGCCGGGGACGTCCAGGTAGTTGTCCGGCTCGTCCAGCAGCAGCACCTCTTCGGGGCCGCGCAGCAGCGCCTCCAGGACGAGGCGCTTCTGCTCACCGCCGGAGAGGGTGTTCAGCCCGCGCCACTGGGCCTTGTCGAAGGGCATCCCGAGGGCGGCCGTGGTGCAGACGTCCCAGTCGGTCTCGTAGTCGTAGCCGCCGACGTCCGCCCAGTCGGAGAGCGCCTGGGCGTAGGCCATCTGCGTCTTCTCGTCGTCCTGGGCGATCATCGCCAGCTCGGCGGCGTCCACGGCCCGGGCCGCGACGGCGATCCGCTCGGGGGCCACCGAGACCAGCAGGTCGCGGACGGAGGCGTCGGCGGCCAGCGGGGCCGGGCCCTGCCGGTCCTCGTCCTCCTGCTTGGCCTCGCGGCCGGTGGTGCCGACGAACTGGCGCATCACGCCGAGCCCGCCGCTGATCGTCACCGAGCCGCCGTGCGGCTGGAGGTCGCCCGCGATCATGCGCAGCAGCGTGGTCTTGCCGGCGCCGTTGGCGCCCACCAGCGCGACCGCGGTGCCCTCGCCGACCCGGAAGGACGCGTCGTCGAACAACACCCGCCCGTCCGGCAGGTAGTACTCAAGGTGCGAAATCTCGACGTGTCCCATGCGGACGATTCTCCCAAGCCGCCGCCCAGGACCAAAACGGATTAGCCGACGACCGGCTGCCCCGGCAGCGTCCTGACCCGGCGGGCCAGCCGGCTGCGCTCGGCGAGCAGGTCGTCGGCCGGGTAGCCGACCTCCTCCAGCGTCAGCCCGTACGGCCGGATCACGTTGACCGCGGAGTTGCGCACCCCGCCGGCCAGCACCTCGCCGGGGAACTCCACCGGCCGGTGCCCGTCGCCGACCAGCAGCATCGCGCCGACCAGGGCCCGCACCATGTTGTGGCAGAAGGCGTCGGCCCGGACGGTGGCGACCGCCAGCGAGCCCTCCTGCGAGGCGTAGGTGTCGACCGGGACGCGGTCCCAGTGCAGCTCCAGCAGGGTGCGGATGGTCGTCGCCCCCTCGCGCTTCTTGCAGTACGCGGCGAAGTCGTGCTCCCCCAGCAGCAGCGCGGCGGCCTCGTTCATCCGCTCGACGTCCAGCGGGCGGTCGTGCCAGAGCACGTGGCCGCGCAGCAGCGGGTCCACCCCGCCGGGGTGGTCGGCGACCCGGTAGGCGTAGCGGCGCCAGATCGCGGAGAAGCGGGCGTCGAAGCCGGCCGGCGCCTCGCCGAGCCGGTAGATCCGCACGTCCCCGGGCAGCCGCCCGGCCAGCCGGCGCAGCAGCTTCTCGCGGTGCGCGGCCCACAGCTCGGCCGGCAGGTCGACGTGCGCGACCTGGCCGCGCGCGTGCACGCCGGCGTCGGTCCGCCCGGCGACCGTCAGCGGGTACAGCTCCGAGCTGCGGGTGACGATCTGCAGCGCGCTCTCGATCTCCTCCTGCACCGTCCGGCGGCCACCGCGCTGGCGGGCCCAGCCGGAGAACTCCGCCCCGTGGTAGGCGAGGTCGAGCCGGACCCGGACGTACCCGTCCGCCGGACCGTCCTTCACCGGCGGGCGCTCGGCGCAATCGTTGACCACTGCTTCACTCCAGACAGAAGGAACGGGCCCGCTCCCCCACGGAATGGGAGAGCGGGCCCGCACTGCACCTAAAGGTGTCAGGCCTGCTCGGCCTCGGCCTCGTCGGCCTTGGTGTCCTCGACCTTGGTCTCCTCGACCTTGGCCTCGGCCTCCTTGACGGCGCGCTTGGTGGCGCCCTCGGCCTCGCCGACGGCGGTCTGCGCGACGGTCAGCGCCTCGACCAGCTCGATGACGGCCATCGGGGCGTTGTCGCCACGACGGCCACCGATCTTGGTGATGCGGGTGTAGCCACCCGGGCGGTTCTCGTAGCGCGGCGCGATCTCGGTGAAGAGGGTGTGCAGCACGGAGATGTCGGTGATCGTCTTGCGAACCAGACGACGGTTGTGGATGTCGCCCTTCTTCGCCTTGGTGATCAGCTTCTCCGCCAGCGGGCGCATCCGACGGGCCTTGGCCTCGGTCGTGGTGATGCGGCCGTACTGGAACAGCTCCCGGCACAGACCGGCGAGCAGCAGCGGCTCGTGATGCGGGCCGCCGCCGAGGCGGGCACCCTTGGTGGGACGCGGCATGGAATGACTCCTTGGATCTCCGACTACGGCCGTACCAGGTACCGCAGCGGGCGTACGGACACGGTGTCCGTACGACTTTCATGATGGTGGGGGCGGCTCCGGGGAACCGCCCCCGCCAGCAAAACGGGGGTCCGGGGGAAGCTCCCCCGGATCAAGCTCAGTACTGCTCGGTCTCCGCGTAACCCGCGTCGTCCAGGTCGTCGGCGCCGAAGGCGTCGGCGGCGGCGGTCGGGTCGAACCCGGGCGGGCTGTCCTTGAGGGCCAGGCCCATGCCGGCCAGCTTCGCCTTGACCTCGTCGATCGACTTCGCACCGAAGTTGCGGATGTCGAGCAGGTCGGCCTCGGAGCGGGCGACGAGCTCACCCACGGTGTGGATGCCCTCGCGCTTGAGGCAGTTGTACGACCGAACGGTGAGCTCCAGCTCCTCGATCGGCAGCGCCAGGTCGGCGGCCAGGGCGGCGTCCGTGGGGGACGGGCCCATGTCGATGCCCTCGGCGTCGATGTTCAGCTCGCGGGCGAGACCGAACAGCTCGACCAGGGTCTTGCCGGCCGAGGCCATGGCGTCACGCGGGCGCATGGCGGGCTTGGTCTCGACGTCGACGATCAGCTTGTCGAAGTCGGTCCGCTGCTCGACACGGGTGGCCTCGACCTTGTAGGTGACCTTCAGCACGGGGCTGTAGATCGAGTCGACCGGGATGCGGCCGATCTCCTGGCCGGAAGCCTTGTTCTGCACGGCGGAGACGTAGCCGCGACCGCGCTCGACGGTCAGCTCCATCTCCAGCTTGCCCTTGCCGTTCAGCGTGGCGAGGACCAGCTCGGGGTTGTGCACCTCGACACCGGCCGGCGGCGCGATGTCGGCGGCGGTGACCACACCCGGGCCCTGCTTGCGCAGGTACATCACGACCGGCTCGTCGTGCTCCGAGGAGACGACCAGCTGCTTGATGTTGAGGATGAGGTCGGTGACGTCCTCCTTGACGCCCGGCACGGTGGTGAACTCGTGCAGGACACCGTCGACCCGGATGCTGGTGACAGCGGCGCCGGGGATCGAGGAGAGGAGCGTGCGGCGAAGGGAGTTGCCGAGGGTGTAGCCGAAGCCCGGCTCCAGCGGCTCGATCACGAACCGCGAGCGGAATTCGTCGACGACCTCTTCGGTCAGCGAGGGACGCTGAGCGATCAGCATGTTTTCAGATCCTCCAGTTGTCTTCGGCACCCACTATTTGATGCCGAACAGAACCAGCGTACGGGGTCCCGGACGAACCGGGACCCCGCACGCGGTCAAAGCAACGCCCGAACCCGAAGGCGGGGGCGGACCGAGCAGCTGCGTCAGACGCGGCGGCGCTTCGGCGGACGGCAGCCGTTGTGCGGGGTGGGGGTGACGTCCTGGATCGAACCGACCTCCAGGCCGGTGGCCTGGAGCGAACGGATCGCGGTCTCGCGGCCGGAGCCCGGACCCTTCACGAAGACGTCAACCTTGCGCATGCCGTGCTCCTGCGCGCGACGGGCAGCGGCCTCGGCGGCCATCTGCGCGGCGAACGGGGTGGACTTGCGCGAGCCCTTGAAGCCGACGTGGCCGGCAGAGGCCCAGGAGATCACGTTGCCCGCGGGGTCGGTGATCGAAACGATGGTGTTGTTGAACGTGCTCTTGATGTGCGCGTGGCCGTGAGCGACGTTCTTCTTTTCCTTGCGGCGGATCTTCTTCGCGCCGGCAGCCTGACGACCCTTGGGGGGCATAAGTCTGTTCTCCTACTGAGGTGGTCGGTCCGCTGACCCGCGGGCCGGAGGGATGTCCGGTGACGGGACGGACTACTTCTTGCCCGGCTTCTTCTTACCGGCGATCGCGCGACGCGGGCCCTTGCGGGTACGCGCGTTGGTGTGGGTGCGCTGACCGCGGACCGGCAGGCCGCGGCGGTGACGCAGACCCTCGTAGCAGCCGATCTCGACCTTGCGGCGGATGTCGGCGGCCACCTCACGGCGGAGGTCACCCTCGACCGTGTAGTTGGCGTCGATGTACTGACCCAGCTTGACGAGGTCTTCCTCGGAGATGTCGCGAACGCGCACATCCGGGTTGACGCCGGTCTCGGCGAGGGTCTGCTGGGCGCGGGTACGACCGATGCCGTACACGTACGTAAGGGCGATCTCGATCCGCTTCTCACGGGGGAGATCAACGCCGGCGAGGCGTGCCATTCATGGCTCCTGTGGTTCTTCAGAGGTCTTGCGTGCTACCTACTCCGACACCTCACGGTGTGGGAGCCCCGGCCTCTGACCGGGGGCGGCAGTCCGTCCTGCGAAGGACGGATCGGGCAGCCCGCTTATGACGTTTTCGCGTTGCGCGAAGTACTACGAGAAATGCTGGGGAGAACTGATCAGCCCTGGCGCTGCTTGTGGCGCAGGTTGTCGCAGATCACCATGACCCGGCCGTGACGGCGGATCACCTTGCACTTGTCGCAGATCTTCTTGACGCTCGGCTTGACCTTCATGCTTCAGGTTCTCCGGGTCTAGATCTGACGTTCTTACTTGTAGCGGTAGACGATCCGGCCACGCGTGAGGTCGTAGGGGCTGAGCTCCACCACGACCCGGTCGTCCGGCAGGATGCGGATGTAGTGCATGCGCATCTTGCCACTGATGTGCGCGAGGACCTTGTGACCGTTCTGCAGCTCGACCTTGAACATCGCGTTCGGAAGAGACTCGATCACGGTGCCCTCGATCTCAATGGCGCCTTGCTTCTTAGCCATGAACTGCGAGATCCACCTTCCGGGACCGGCTACCGTATGCGGAACGCTCGTGCGAACCTGGGTCCACCCCACCCCCCGAGGGGGAAGAGGGCGTGCTGGAGCACGCTACGAGTGAGCCGACGGTCCATCCTACGTCAGCGCGTCCGATGGGCCAAAACGAGGCCCCGGAGCGGCCGTCGCGCCGCACGGCCACCGTCACAGACCGGTGGAAACCACCAGCGGCTCGACGTGGGCGGTGCAGGCCGAGCAGCGGCGGGCCGCCTGCGGGATCTCGGTCAGGCACTCGGGGCAGGGGCGCTTCGGGGCCTTCGGCTTCTTCGGCAGGTACCGGGCGGTGGCCTTGGTCACCGGCAGCACGACGCAGAAGTACAGCACCGCGGCGGTCATGAGGAACGCGATCAGCACGTTGAGGAACTGCCCGTACGGGAAGATGACCCCGCCCAGGTTGGCCTTGTACGAGCTGAAGTCGCCGGCCGCGCCGACCACGACGCCCACCAGCGGGGTGAGGAACGCCGACACGAAGCCGGTCACCACCCCGGTGAAGGCGGCACCGATGACCACACCGACGGCCATGTCGACCACGTTGCCGCGCATCATGAAGTCGCGGAATCCCTTGAGCACTGCACTCTCCTGCTTGATCGAAGCCGCTGAAGCCAGTGAAGCCACTGCCAGCCGATAAAAATAGGACAAAAGCCCTGGAGGTCCAAACCTCCAGGGCCCTGATCCCTTGTCAGACGCGGCAGTCGACCGCCTCCGCGACTAGCCGAGCGGGTCCGGAGCTGCGGTGATGCCCAGCTTCGCGAGTTCGGCCCGGCCGCCGTCGAAGGCCGTCAGCACCAGCGGGCCCTGCTCGGTCACGGCCACCGAGTGCTCCCAGTGCGAGGCCCAGGTGCCGTCGGTGGTCACGACGGTCCAGTCGTCCTCCAGCACCCTGGTGTGCGGGGTGCCCAGCGAGACCATCGGCTCGATCGCCAGCACGGTGCCGGGGATCAGCTTGGGGCCCTTGCCGCGGCCCCGCTCGACGTAGTTCAGCACGTGCGGCTCCATGTGCATCGCGGTGCCGATGCCGTGGCCGCCGTAGCCCTCGGTGATGCCCCACTTGCCCTTGGGCGGCAGCGGCTGGCGGCGGATGAAGCCCTCGATCGCCTTGGAGACGTCGGCCAGCCGGTTGCCCTTCTTCATCTGGGCGATGCCGGCCCACATCGAGCCCTCGGTGACCCGGCTGAGCATCTCGACCTCGGGCCGGACCTCGCCGACCGCGACGGTGATCGCCGCGTCGCCGTGCCAGCCGTCCACGATGGCGCCGCAGTCGATCGAGATGATGTCGCCCTCCTGCAGCACCCGGTCGCCGGGGATGCCGTGCACGACCTCGTCGTTCACCGAGGCGCAGATCACCCCCGGGAACCAGAGCCCGCCGTGGTCGGCGCGGAAGTTCGAGGTGGCGCCGTGGTCGGTGATGACCTTGTCCGCGACGTCGTTCAGCTCCTGGGTGGTCACCCCCGGGGCGACCGCCTCCCGGCAGGCCTTCAGCGCCTCGGCGACGACCAGCCCGGCCACTCGCATCTTCGCGATCTGCTCGGGGGTCTTGATCTCCACCATCTGGTCACGCCTTCCTTGGGTTCCCGCCCGGTCCTTGCCGGCCGGCCGTGCACTCGTTCCACCGTACGACGCGCCACGGCCGCGCCGCCCCGGCGAGGGGCGGCGCGGCCGTAGGGCGTCGCTCGTACTGTCAGCTGTCCTGCTTCAGCGCCTTGATCGCGCGCTGGGTGACCTCGTCCACCTTGCCGAGCGCCGGGATCGTCGCGACCAGGCCCTGCTCGTCGTAGTAGGCGATGATCGGCTCGGTCTCCGTGTGGTAGACCTCCAGCCGCGTCCGCACCTTCTCCTCGGTGTCGTCGGAGCGCTGGTACAGCTCGCCGCCGCACTCGTCGCAGACGCCCTCGGCCTTCGGCGGGTTGTAGTCCACGTGGAAGACGTGGCCCCCGTCGTTGCGGCACAGGCGGCGGCCGGCGATCCGGCGGACGACCTCGTCCTCGGGGACCTCCAGGTCCAGCACGCCGTCCAGCGCGATGCCCTGCTCGGCCAGGAACTCGTCCAGCGCCTTGGCCTGGCCAAGGTTGCGCGGGAAGCCGTCGAGCAGGAAGCCGTTGGCGGCGTCGGGCTGGAGCATGCGGTCCTTGGCCATCCCGATGGTGACCTCATCCGGCACCAGGCGACCCGCGTCCATGTAGCTCTTGGCCTCGAGCCCCAGCGGGGTGCCCTGACCAATGTTGGCGCGGAAGAGGTCGCCGGTGGAGATGTGGGGGATGGACAGGGTCTTGGCGAGCAGGTGCGCCTGAGTACCCTTCCCGGCCCCGGGAGGCCCGACGAGGACGATACGCATCAGCGGAGGAACCCTTCGTAATTGCGCTGCTGGAGCTGGCTCTCGATCTGCTTCACAGTTTCGAGTCCGACGCCGACGACGATGAGAACGCTGGTGCCGCCGAACGGGAAGTTGGTCTGCTGTCCGAAGGCGACCAGGGCGATCATCGGGATCAACGCGATCAGGCCCAGGTAGAGCGAACCCGGCCACGTGATGCGGGTGAGCACGTAGTTCAGGTACTCGGCCGTCGGCCGGCCGGCCCGGATGCCCGGGATGAACCCACCATACTTCTTCATATTGTCGGCAACTTCTTCGGGGTTGAAGGAGATGGCGACGTAGAAGAAGGCGAAGAAGACGATCAGCAGGAAGTAGGTGGCCATGTAGACGGGATGGTCACCCTTGACGAAGTTGGTCCTGATCCACGTCGCCCAGCCGGCCTGGCTGCTGGTCAGCTGGACCACCAGGGCGGGGATGTACAGCAGCGACGAGGCGAAGATGACCGGGATGACACCGGCCTGGTTCACCTTGAGCGGGATGTAGGTCGAGGTGCCGCCGAAGGCGCGGCGCCCGATCATCCGCTTCGCGTACTGGACCGGGATCCGGCGCTGGGCCTGCTCCACGAAGATGACCAGCATCACAACGATGACGCCGACCGCGACGACGGAGAGGAACTCGACCCAGCCGTCGCCGATGGTGCCGGACTGCTTGATCGCCCACATCGAGCCCGGGAAGCCCGAGGCGATCGAGGTGAAGATGAGGATCGACATGCCGTTGCCGATGCCGCGGTCGGTGATCAGCTCACCCAGCCACATGATGAACGTGGTGCCGGCGGTCATCGTGATCACCATGACGGCGATCCGGAACACCGACTGGTCCGGCACGATCTGGTTGGCGTAGACGCAGCCCGAGAACAGCGCGCCGCTGGAGGCCGTCGCCACGATGCCGGTGCCCTGGAGCACGGCGAGCGCGATGGTCAGGTAGCGCGTGTACTGGGTGATCTTCGCGGTACCGGCCTGCCCCTCCTTCTTCAGCGCCTCGAGTCGCGGGATCACGACGGTGAGGAGCTGGAGGATGATGCTGGCCGTGATGTACGGCATGATGCCGAGCGCGAAGATGGTCAGCTGGAGGAGCGCGCCACCACTGAACAGGTTGACGAGCCCGAACAGTCCGCTGCTCTTGGTGTCCTTCACACATTCGTTGACAGCTTGGAAGCTGACCCCGGGTACCGGGACGTGGGAGCCCAGCCGGAACAGCACCATGATGCCCAGCGTGAACAGCAGCTTCTTGCGCAGGTCGGGCGTCTGGAACGCCCGCGCGAACGCACTGAGCACGGTGCCTCCTGCGCCTCCCGCGCGTCGTCGGCGGGAGGGTCGGTCCTGAATGGGGAGTTTGCGGTTCGGGCCCCCGTACAGACGGCACAGGCGAGCCTACGCGCAGCCTACAAGGGAACTCCACGGACTCTAACAGTGCGCGGCCACTCGAAAGAAGCGCGTACGGCCCCTCCCCCACTCACGGGGTACGGGATGCCCGGGTTTGCCACACAAAAGAACGAGGCCCGCACCCGCGCGAGAGCGGCGGCGGACCACTTCGACAACGCACGAGCCCCGCACCTCCGTGAAGGAGGTGCGGGGCTCGTGGAGAGTCAGCGGGCTCAGACGAGCTCGGTGACGGTGCCGCCGGCGGCGGTGATCTTCTCGGTGGCGGAGCCGGAGACGGCGTCGACCGTCACCTGCAGCGCAACCGAGATCTCGCCGGTGCCGAGCACCTTGACGAGGGAGTTCTTGCGAACCGCGCCCTTGGCGACCAGGTCCTCGACAGTGACCTCGCCACCCTGCGGGTAGAGCTCGGCCAGCTTGTCGAGGTTGACAACCTGGAACGTGATCTTGAACGGGTTCTTGAAGCCCTTCAGCTTCGGCAGGCGCATGTGGAGCGGCATCTGGCCACCCTCGAAGCGCTGCGGAACCTGGTAGCGGGCCTTGGTGCCCTTGGTACCACGACCGGCGGTCTTACCCTTGGAGCCCTCACCACGACCAACACGGGTCTTGGCGGTCTTGGCACCCGGGGCGGGACGCAGGTTGTGAACCTTGATCGGCGAGTCGCCCATAATCAGTCCACCTCCTCGACCGTGACGAGGTGACGCACGGTCTGGGCCATCCCGCGGATCTCGGGACGGTCCTCCTTGACGACCACATCGTGCATGCGCTTCAGACCCAGCGAGCGCAGCGTCTCGCGGTGGTTCTGCTTGCTGCCGATGTAGGACTTGGTCTGCGTGATCTTCAGGCGAGCCATCAGGCGCTCACCCCTGCAGCACGAGCCCGCAGCAGAGCGGCGGGAGCCACGTCCTCCAGCGGCAGGCCACGACGGGCGGCGATCTCCTCGGGGCGCACGAGGCCCTTCAGAGCGGCCACCGTGGCGTGCACGATGTTGATCGCGTTGTCGGAGCCGAGCGACTTCGACAGGATGTCGTGGATACCGGCGCACTCGAGCACGGCACGCACCGGGCCACCGGCGATAACACCGGTACCGGGGGCAGCCGGCTTCAGGAGCACGACGCCGGCAGCCTTCTCGCCCTGGATCGGGTGAGGGATGGTGCCCTGGATACGGGGGACCTTGAAGAAGTTCTTCTTGGCCTCCTCAACACCCTTGGCGATGGCGGCCGGAACCTCCTTCGCCTTCCCGTAGCCGACACCTACGGTGCCGTCACCGTCGCCCACCACGACCAGCGCGGTGAAGCTGAAACGACGACCACCCTTGACAACCTTGGCGACACGGTTGATCGCAACGACGCGCTCGACGTAAGCGGTCTTCTCGACGGCGGGGGCGTTACCCCGGTCGTCACGCTTACGGTCGCGCCGCTCGCCACCGCCGGTGCCGCCGCCGGCGCCGCTACCGCGGCGCTGGGGTCCAGCCATTGGAATTACCTCTCTCGATTACGTCCGTCGACTGAGCCGACGAGCGGCTTAGAAGTCGAGCCCGGCCTCACGGGCAGCATCGGCCAGAGCGGCGATGCGGCCTGCGTACCGGTTGCCCGCGCGGTCGAAGACGACCGACTCGATGCCGGCGGCCTTGGCGCGCTCGGCGACCAGGCTCCCGACCTTCTTGGCCAGCTCGGTCTTGTCGCCCTCGACGCCCTTGATGGACACGTCGAGGGTGGACGCCGACGCCAGGGTGTGACCCTTGGCGTCGTCGATGACCTGGGCGACCATGTGGCGGTTCGAGCGGGTCACGACGAGGCGCGGACGCACCTCGGTGCCGGTGACGCGCTTGCGAACACGGATAGCGCGGCGCTTGCGAGCGGCGCTCTTGTAGGCGTTGCCCTTGCCGATCTTGACAGAGACGCTCATCGCTTACTTACCACTCTTTCCGACCTTGCGGCGGATGACCTCGCCCGCGTACTTGACGCCCTTGGCCTTGTACGGGTCGGGCTTGCGCAGCTTGCGGATCTTGGCGGCGACCTCGCCGACCTTCTGCTTGTCGATGCCGTCCACGTGGAACTTGGTGGCGGACTCGACGACGAAGGTGATGCCCTCGGGGGCCTCGACCAGGATCGGGTGGCTGTAGCCCAGCTGGAACTCCATGTCGGAGCCCTTCGCCAGAACTCGGTAGCCGACGCCGCTGATCTCCAGCGACTTGCGGTAGCCCGCGGTCACGCCGGTGATCATGTTCGCCACCAGCGTGCGGGAAAGGCCGTGCAGGGCCTTCGACAGACGCTCGTCGTTGGGGCGGGTGACGAGCAGCGTGCCGTCCTCGCCCTTGCCGATCTCGATCGGCGCGGCGACGTGGTGGGTGAGGGAGCCCTTCGGGCCCTTCACCGAGACCGCCTGGCCATCGATGGTGACGTCCACGCCGGCGGGAACCGGGATGGGCAGCCGTCCAATGCGCGACATTGCTGTACCTCCGTTTCCCGAATTACCAGACGTAGGCGAGAACTTCTCCGCCTACGCCCTTCTTGGCAGCCTGCTTGTCAGTGAGGAGACCGGAAGACGTGGAGATGATCGCCACGCCCAGGCCGCCGAGCACCTTCGGCAGGTTGGTGGACTTTGCGTAGACCCGCAGGCCCGGCTTGCTGATCCGCTTGATGCCAGCGATCGAGCGCTCACGGTTGGGGCCGAACTTGAGCTCGATGGTCAGCTTCTTGCCGACCTCGCCCTCAACGGGCTCCTCAACCTTGTAGGAGGAGATGTACCCCTCCTGCTGCAGGATCTGGGCGACGTGCGCCTTGATCTTGCTGGCCGGCATCGCCACGGTGTCGTGGTACGCCGAGTTCGCGTTACGCAGACGCGTGAGCATGTCTGCGATGGGGTCGGTCATGGTCATGATGGCCTCAGGCCTCTCTCGCCGTGGTTTCTCCGCGCCAGGTCCCCCCGCCGCACTCCGGGGAGTGCGGCAGGGGCACAGACGCAGGGGACCTGCGGCGTCGTAAGACTGGGTGCGAGCCCTCCGAAGAGGGTCGACGGCAGCTATGGAGCTCCCGCGACAGGGGGCCCGACCTCACTACCTTACGGGATTCCGTACGTAGCCCCAAAAACGGGGCGCTGTGGGATCGGGCACACCTGCTTCGCTATGGCATTACCGCGAGGTCCTGGACTACCAGGAGCTCTTGGTCACGCCCGGCAGCTCGCCGCGGTGGGCCATCTCACGGAGGCACACACGGCAGAGGCCGAACTTGCGGTACACCGAGTGCGGGCGACCGCAGCGCTGGCACCGGGTGTAGGCCCGGACGCCGAACTTCGGCTTCCGCTCGGCCTTTGCGATGAGGGACTTCTTCGCCATTGGCTCACGCCTCCTTGAACGGGAAGCCCAGAGCGCGCAGGAGCGCCCGGCCCTCGTCGTCGGTCTGAGCGGTGGTCACGACGGTGATGTCCATACCGCGCTGACGGTCGACCTTGTCCTGGTCGATCTCGTGGAACATAACCTGCTCGGTCAGACCGAAGGTGTAGTTGCCACGGCCGTCGAACTGCTTGGGGGAGAGACCACGGAAGTCACGGATACGCGGCAGGGCCAGCGACACCAGACGGTCCAGGAACTCCCACATGCGGTCACCACGGAGGGTGACGTGGGTGCCGATCGGCTGGCCCTCGCGCAGCTTGAACTGCGCGATGGACTTGCGAGCCTTGGTCACGGCCGGCTTCTGACCCGTGATCGCGGTCAGGTCGCGGATCGCGCCCTCGATCAGCTTGCTGTCA
The DNA here is from genome assembly GCF_053587085.1 of Kitasatospora sp. NPDC003701. Taxonomy (NCBI): domain Bacteria; kingdom Bacillati; phylum Actinomycetota; class Actinomycetes; order Kitasatosporales; family Streptomycetaceae; genus Kitasatospora; species Kitasatospora sp. NPDC003701. The sequence goes on along the minus strand of NZ_JBSFNM010000020.1, from coordinate 7,943 downwards.
CGGGCGGCCTCGCCGACACCCATGTTGACGACGACCTTGACCAGGCCGGGCGTCAGCATGACGTTCTCGTACGAGAACTGCTCCTGCAGCTGACCCTTGATCTCGGAGTTGTAACGCTCCTTGAGACGGGGGGTCACCTTCTCAACAGACGTCTCAGACATCAGATGTCCTCACCGGTTCGCTTGGCAACGCGGATCTTGTTGCCCTCGTCATCGAAGCGGTAGCCCACGCGGGTGACGACCTTCTTGCCGTCCTTCTCCACGACCAGCTGGACGTTGGAGACGTGCACCGGGGCCTCGACGGTGATGATGCCACCCTGAGTGCCCGGACCCGGCTTGGTGTGCTTCTTGACCCGGTTCACACCCTCGACGAGGACCTTGTTCTCGGCGGGCATGGCCTGGATGACCTTGCCCTGCTTGCCGCGGTCCTTGCCGGTGATGACCTGGACCAGGTCACCCTTCTTGATCTTCATGCTGTTCGCCATGGGTTAGAGCACCTCCGGCGCAAGCGAGATGATCTTCATGAACTTCTTGTCGCGCAGCTCGCGGCCCACCGGGCCGAAGATGCGGGTACCGCGGGGGTCACCGTCGGTGTTCTTGAGAACGACAGCGGCGTTCTCGTCGAACCGGATGTACGAACCGTCGGGACGACGGCGCGACTTCACGGTACGGACGACGACGCACTTGACGACGTCACCCTTCTTCACCGAACCGCCGGGGATCGCGTCCTTGACGGTGGCGACGATGACGTCCCCGATACCGGCGTAGCGGCGACCGGAGCCACCGAGAACGCGGATGCAAAGGATTTCCTTCGCGCCCGTGTTGTCGGCGACACGCAGTCGCGACTCCTGCTGGATCACAGCTTTCTCCTGATCGTCAACGAGAGCTGACGGGCCGGCCGCTGCTCACACCAGCGCCCGCGAGGGACCTGGTGCACATACGGCCGTACCGCATCAACTTCGTTACTTGGCCTTCTCGAGGATCTCGACGACGCGCCAGCGCTTCGTCGCGGACAGCGGGCGGGTCTCCGCGAGGAGGACCCGGTCGCCGATGCCGCAGGCGTTCGCCTCGTCGTGCGCCTTCAGCTTGTTCGTACGGCGGATGACCTTGCCGTACAGCGCGTGCTTGACGCGGTCCTCGACGGCGACGACGACGGTCTTGTCCATCTTGTCGCTGACGACGAGGCCCTCACGGGTCTTGCGGAAACCGCGCGTCTCGTTGGTGTTCTCAGTCATCAGGCGTTCTCCACCGTCTCGATGCCCAGCTCGCGCTCGCGCATCAGGGTGTAGATCCGCGCGATGTCCTTACGGACGAGCTTGAGCCGTCCGTGGTTGTCGAGCTGCCCGGTCGCCGCCTGGAAGCGGAGGTTGAACAGCTCCTCCTTGGCCTCACGGAGCTTGGCAACGAGACCCTCGTTGTCCAGCTCGCGGAGGTCAGCAGCCTTGGTGCCGGCCGACATCAGCTCTCACCTGCCTCGCGCCGGATGATCCGGCACTTCATCGGGAGCTTGTGAGCTGCGCGGGTCAGCGCCTCACGAGCCACCTTCTCGTTGGGGTACGACAGCTCGAACATGACCCGACCCGGGTGCACGTTCGCGATCCACCACTCGGGCGAACCCTTACCGGAACCCATGCGGGTCTCGGCCGGCTTCTTGGTGAGCGGACGGTCCGGGTAGATGTTGATCCAGACCTTGCCGCCACGCTTGATGTGACGGGTGACGGCGATACGAGCGGACTCGATCTGCCGGTTCGTCACGTAGGCCGGGGTGACGGCCTGGATGCCGTACTCGCCGAAGGCGAGCTCGGTGCCACCCTTGGCAGCGCCGCGGCGCTTGGGGTGGTGCTGCTTGCGGTGCTTGACCCGACGGGGGATCAGCATTGCGGTCAGGCCTCCGTTCCGGTGTTCTCGGCAGCCGGGGTCTCGGCGGCGACCGGGGCCTGGGCCTCGGTGCCGGCGGGACGACGGCCACGGCCACCGCGCTCGCCGCCACGGCGCTCGCCACCGCGGGCGGGACGACCACCCTCGGGACGGGCCGGACGGTTGCCCGAGCGGGCAGCGGCGTTCTCAGCGCGGACCTCGGCGATGTTCTTGACGTCGCCCTTGTAGATCCAGACCTTCACGCCGATGCGGCCGAAGGTCGTCTTGGCCTCGAAGAAGCCGTAGTCGACGTTCGCGCGCAGGGTGTGCAGCGGCACACGGCCCTCGCGGTAGAACTCCGAACGGCTCATCTCGGCGCCGCCGAGACGACCGGAGCACTGGACCTTGATGCCCTTGGCGCCGGACTTCATGGTGCCCTGCATCGACTTGCGCATGGCGCGGCGGAAGGAGACGCGGGAGGACAGCTGCTCCGCGACGCCCTGAGCCACGAGCTGGGCGTCCAGCTCGGGGTTCTTGACCTCGAGGATGTTCAGCTGGACCTGCTTGCCGGTCAGCTTCTCGAGGTCGCCGCGGATGCGGTCGGCCTCGGTGCCACGACGGCCGATGACGATGCCGGGGCGGGCGGTGTGGATGTCGACGCGGACGCGGTCGCGGGTGCGCTCGATCTCGACCTTGGAGATGCCGGCGCGCTCCATGCCCTTCGTCATCATGCGACGAATGGCAACGTCTTCCTTGACGTAGTCCTTGTACAGCTTGTCGGCGTACCAGCGGGACTTGAAGTCCGTGCTGATGCCGAGGCGGAACCCGTGCGGGTTAACCTTCTGGCCCATTACCGGGTCCCTTCCTTGCTGCTGACGACCACGGTGATGTGGCTGGTCCGCTTGCGGATCCGGTAGGCACGGCCCTGGGCACGCGGACGGAACCGCTTCAGGGTCGGGCCCTCGTCAACGTACGCCTCGCTGATGACGAGGTCGTCCACGTTGGAGTGGTTGTAGTTGTGCGCGGCGTTGGCGATGGCGCTGTTGAGCACCTTGCCGACCGGCACGGTAGCGGCCTGCGGAGCGAAACGCAGGACCGCCTGGGCCTCCGTGGCGTTCAGGCCACGGATGAGGTCCACCACGCGGCGGGCCTTCATGGGCGTGACGCGGATGTACCGCGCCTGGGCCCTGGCTTCCATGGTTGTCCCCTTGCTGGTGTAAGTCATTGAGTCGGTAATCTCGCTGGCGACTAGCGACGCTTCGACTTGCGGTCGTCCTTGACGTGACCGCGGAAGGTACGCGTCGGCGCGAACTCGCCGAGCTTGTGGCCGACCATCGACTCGGTGACGAACACCGGGACGTGCTTACGGCCATCGTGCACCGCGATCGTGTGGCCGAGCATGGCCGGGAAGATCACGGAGCGACGGGACCAGGTCTTGATGACGTTCTGGGTACCCGCCTCGTTCTGCGCGTCCACCTTCTTGAGAAGGTGGCCGTCAATGAAGGGGCCCTTCTTGAGACTGCGCGGCATCTGACCTGCTCCTAGCGCTTCTTGTTGGTCTTGCGGCGGCGCACGATGAGGGCGTTCGAAGCCTTCTTCGGGCTACGAGTGCGACCCTCCTTCTGGCCCCACGGCGAGACCGGGTGGCGACCACCGGAGGTCTTACCCTCACCACCACCGTGCGGGTGGTCGATCGGGTTCATGGCCACACCACGCACGGTCGGGCGAACGCCCTTCCAGCGCATACGGCCGGCCTTGCCCCAGTTGATGTTCGACTGCTCGGCGTTGCCGACCTCGCCGACGGTCGCGCGGCAGCGCGCGTCGACCAGGCGGATCTCACCGGAGGGCATGCGCAGGTGCGCCATCTTGCCCTCACGCGCCAGCAGCTGAATGCCGGCACCGGCGGAGCGGGCCATCTTGGCACCGCCACCGGGACGCAGCTCCACCGCGTGGATGGTCGTACCGACCGGGATGTTGCGAAGCGGCAGGTTGTTGCCGGGCTTGATGTCGGCGCCAGGGCCGTTCTCAACCCGGTCACCCTGCGCGATGCCGCGCGGCGCGATGATGTAGCGCTTCTCGCCGTCCGCGTAGTGCAGGAGCGCGATGCGCGCGGTGCGGTTCGGGTCGTACTCGATGTGCGCGACCTTGGCCGGCACGCCGTCCTTGTCGTGACGACGGAAGTCGATCACGCGGTAGGCGCGCTTGTGTCCACCACCCTGGTGGCGAACGGTGATCCGACCGGCGTTGTTACGGCCGCCCTTGCTGTGCAGGGGGCGAACCAGCGACTTCTCCGGCGTGGACCGCGTGATCTCTACGAAGTCGGCCACGCTGGAGCCACGACGGCCCGGCGTAGTCGGCTTGTACTTGCGGATGCCCATTTGGCTCTCTCGTCCTCGTCCTTATCGACGATCACGATCCCCGTTAGGAGACCGGACCACCGAAGATGTCGATGCGGTTGCCCTCAGCCAGCGTCACGATGGCGCGCTTGGTGTCCTTGCGCTTGCCAAAGCCCGTCTTGGAGCGCTTGCGCTTGCCCTGACGGTTGAGCGTGTTGACGGACTCGACCTTGACCGAGAAGACCGCCTCGACGGCCTGCTTGATCTGGGTCTTGTTGGCACCGGGCGACACGACGAACGTGTACTTGTTCTCGTCGAGGAGCGAGTAGCTCTTCTCGGAGATGACCGGCTTCACCAGGACGTCACGGGGGTCCGTGAACGTCTTGCTCGTGATCTCTGCAGCCATCAGGCGGCGCTCCCTTCGAGCTCGCCCTCAGCAGCCACGGCCTTGGCGGACGCGGCGGGACCCGCCACGAAACGCTCGAAGGCGGCCTGGGTGAAGACCACATCGTCGGAGACGAGCACGTCGTAGGTGTTCAGCTGGCCGGCGTCCAGGATGTGCACGTTCGGCAGGTTGCGGGCGCTCTTGAGACCCAGCTCGTCGGCACGCTCGACGACGAGGAGGATGTTCTTGCGCTCGGTGATCTTGCCGAACAGACCCTTGGCGGCCTTGGTCGACGGCGCCTCGGCCGCGATCACGTCGGTGATGACGTGGATGCGGTTGTGGCGGGCCCGGTCGGTGAGCGCACCGCGCAGGGCGGCGGCGATCATCTTCTTCGGGGTCCGCTGCGAGTAGTCACGCGGCACGGGACCGTGCACGACGCCACCGCCGGCGAACTGCGGGGCGCGGGTCGAGCCCTGACGGGCGCGGCCGGTGCCCTTCTGGCGGTACGGCTTCTTGCCGCCGCCGCGGACCTCGCCACGAGTCTTGGTCTTGTGGGTGCCCTGACGGGCCGCAGCGAGCTGCGCCACGACGACCTGGTGCATCAGCGGAACGCTGACCTTCGCGTCGAAGATCTCGGCCGGAAGCTCGAGGCTGCCGGTCTTGTCGCCCGAGGGCGACAGGATGTCAATGGTGCTCATATCCTCACAGCCCCTTCGCCGCAGTGCGGACGAGGACGAGGCCGCCGTTCGGGCCCGGGATTGCGCCCTTGATCAGGAGCAGCCCCTTCTCCGCGTCAACGGCATGGATGGTCAGGTTCTGGGTGGTCACGCGCTCGTGGCCCATCCGGCCGGCCATCCGTACGCCCTTGAACACACGACCCGGGGTGGCGCAGCCACCGATCGAGCCGGGCGAGCGGTGCTTGCGCTGCACACCGTGACCGGCGCCGAGGCCCCGGAAGTTGTGGCGCTTCATGACACCGGCGAAGCCCTTGCCCTTGGAGGTGCCGGTCACGTCGACCTTGACACCCGCCTCGAACAGCTCCGCGGTGATCTCCTGGCCGAGGGTGTACTCGGACGCGTCCGTCGTACGGAGCTCGACCAGGTGGCGGCGCGGGGTGACACCGGCCTTGGCGAAGTGGCCCGCGAGGGGCTTGTTCACCTTGCGGGGGTCGATCTCGCCGAAGCCGATCTGGACGGCGTCGTAGCCGGCCGGGCTGTCGGCGGTGTGGACCTGGGTCACGACATTGGGCCCAGCCTTGACGACGGTCACCGGAACGATCCGGTTGTTCTCGTCCCAGACCTGGGTCATGCCGAGCTTCTCGCCCAGGATGCCCTTAATCTGCTTAGCCATCTTCGGTGTGCCTCTCAGAGCTTGATCTCGATGTCGACACCAGCCGGCAGGTCGAGACGCATCAGCGAGTCAACCGTCTTCGGCGTGGGGTCGAGGATGTCGATCAGACGCTTGTGAGTGCGCATCTCGAAGTGCTCGCGCGAGTCCTTGTACTTGTGCGGCGAGCGGATGACGCAGTACACGTTCTTCTCAGTGGGCAGCGGCACCGGGCCCGCGACCTGCGCACCAGTGCGAATGACGGTCTCGACGATCTTCTTCGCCGAGGAGTCAATCACCTCGTGGTCGTAGGCCTTGAGCCGGATGCGGATCTTCTGTCCCGCCATGGCTACTCAGTAGTCCTTTGTGTCGTCTGCTGCTTCTGCGGCCGGATTCGTCCGGGTGGACTGTGTCCGGTGGTGCCTGTGGATGGTTACCTCCGACCCACGCGGTCGGGCGTGTCGCACGTCCGCCTGCAAAAAATCCGACAAGAAGTCTCCCCCTTGCGGATTTCCTACGGGATCGGTGAGGTCTTGCACCCACCAGGCGCCGGATCGAGGCCCCGCCCACGCTTCCCGGAAGATTCCCGTACGTCCGCCCCGCAGCTGCCGCGGTGTCGACTTCACACCACTGCATTCACATACTTCACGTGAACACATGAACGGCCATCACGGGAACGACGAGTACATGGGACTCGCTTCCGGTCCTCCCGGCGGGAGGCGCGTAGCATCGGCACTCAACCGAGCAACTTGGACATACTGCCACATGGAGCAGCGACAAAGCCAATCGGGGCCGGTGAGGTCTCCCCCACCGGCCCCGATCGGGGTGGTCCGGTCACTCAGTGCTTGCGCCAGACCATCCAGCCCTGCTGCGTGTTGGTCCGCTCCACGTACCACTCCGCGGGGTGGTCCTTCCAGTAGGACTCGGGCGCCTTGCCCTCCTCCGCGAGCGGGGTGACGATCGCGGTCGCCCCGGCGGGGACGGGCTGCCAGCGCGGGTCCCGGTACCAGACCCGGCCCTGGTAGACCTCGAAGGCCTGGGCCATCCGGGTGCTGCCGTCCAGGTCCCAGGCGAGCACCACGTTGTCCTTGACCTTGAGGCCGGCGGCCTTGGTGAAGTCGGTCGCGTAGGTCTTGCGCCAGGCCGTGTACGGGTCGGTGATCTGCTCGGTGATGGTGGTGGTGGCGAACCCGGCGAACAGCAGGAGCGAGACACCGATCGCCCACAGCACCCGGCGCCCGCCCGCGAGCAGGAGCATCACGATCGCGCCGAGGATGATGAACGCCGCGGCGGTCGACCGCATCATGTTCAGCCGGCCCCAGTCGCTGGCCAGGAACAGGACGTCCGGCATGCCCCAGCCGATGAAGACCTGCTTGTACAGCTTCGAGCCGGCGGACCAGATCACCAGCTGGGCGAGGACCAGGGTCAGCCCGATCGAGCCGGCCACCGCCAAGCCGAGGTTGCGGCGGTTGAACCGGGCCAGCACCGCGACGCCGACCACGAAGGCCACCGGGACGAGGTACGACAGGTAGCGGGCGTAGACCCAGTTGTCGATGCGCGCGTCGTCCGGCAGGGCGGCGGCCGAGGCCAGCGCGGTGCCGACGAGCAGGGCCACCATCACGCCGCCGACGATCCGGTGCGGGCGCGGGAAGCGGCTGCTGAGCAGCGCGAACAGGCAGGTGACGACGGCCAGGCCGCCGATCCCCCAGGTGGAGACGATGAAGTACCAGATCTGCCCGGTGGTCCTGGTCAGCGTGCGCTGCAGGATGTCGGGGTTCTTCAGGCCGTCGATCAGGAACGAGCCGACCTTGCTCGGCTCCACCTCGAACTGGCGGTTGAGCCACCAGGACAGCGCCTTGACGAAGACCATGCCGACGGCCAGCGCGCCGAGGCCCGCCACGGTCGTCCGCCAGGGGGCCCAGCGCAGCACCAGGACGCCGACGAAGACGACGGCGGTGAGGGCGACCACGACGCCGCCGCGGTCGTGGGTGGCCATCGAGTAGGCGGCGGCCGCGCCGGTGCCGGCCGCGTACCAGGAGC
>NZ_JBSFNM010000019.1:0-147005 GCF_053587085.1 Kitasatospora sp. NPDC003701 | reverse complement strand
TGGTCGGTGCTCAGGAGCATCGACTGGACCATCGGGTAGAAGGTGAAGCCCAGGATCACCAGCAGGGCGGGTGCCACCGACAGCCAGCCGGCCAGCGTGGCACCGGAGCGCCGCCGCCGGGGTCTGACGACGAGTGCGGGGGTGGGGCGGCCGGTGTGTGCGGTGCCGTTCGGCGGGGCACACACCGCGGCCGCGGCTTCAGAGGGGTGTTCGGTGGAGGAGGTCATACGAGCTGTCCGTCGTCCGTCATTCCTTGGCGAGGGCCTGGCCGACCAGGTCGTCGATGGTCTTCAGTGCCTTGTCGACGGGAGCCTGGCCGTTGACGCCGGCCACGATGTTGGCCTTCTGGGCGTCCCAGCGGGCCTGGAAGGCGTGCCGGTCCTGGAGCAGCAGGTCGGGGGTGTTGCGGCCGAGCTGCTCGAAGATGGCGTTCCAGTTGGGATCGGCCTTGACCTTGCCGTCCACGGTGGCCTTCACGGCCGGGTCGACCTTGCCGAGGTCGTACGGGAAGATCCCGTGGTACTCCATGTACCGGGCACTGCGCTCGGGCGAGGCCAGCCAGCGCATGAACGCCCCCGCGCCGCCCGGGTTCTTGCCCGCGGAGCCGGCGACCAGGCTTTGGCCGCCGACCATCGAGCAGCCGCTCTTCGGGCCGACGGGCATCGGGGCGACCGCCCACTTGCCCTCGGTCTTGGCACCCCCGAGCTTGATGTTCGCGATGACGGACTGGTTGAACGGGAACATCGCCACGTCACCGCTGATGAAGCCGTTGAGGGCGCTGGTCCCGGTGGGGGAGATCTTCTCGGTGTAGAAGGACCTCATGTAGTCCATCGCGGTGCGCCCGGCCTCGGTGTTCTGGGTCGAGGTCTTGAAGTCGGCGGTGGTGAGGGCGCCGCCGGCCTGGCAGAGGAAGCTCTCCCAGACGGAGTTGATGGCGTTGAGGTGGTCGTCCATGCCCTTGAACTGCCAGCCGCTGACCTTCTTCCCGGCCTCCGCGGACTTGGTGGTGATGGCGGCGGCGGTGGACTTCAGCTCGTCCCAGGTCTTCGGCGGGGCGGTGAAGCCGTACTGCTGGAGGATGTCGGTGCGGTAGAGCAGCACGCCGACGTCGAAGGAGAGCGGGACGCCGTACATCTTGCCCTCGTACTCGTTGACCTTGGCGAGCGGCAGGAACCTTCCGGTGTCGGCGGCGGTGTAGCCGAGCTTGTCGAGCGGGGTGAGGGCGCCCGACTTCAGGTAGTCGAGGTCCAGGCCGTTGTTCATCAGCCAGACGTCCGGTCCCTTGCCGGCCGCGACGGCCTGCTTGATCTTGTCGCGGCCGTCCTTCCACTCCAGCAGGGTGAGTTCGACCTTCACCTTGTCCTGGGAGGCGTTGAACTCGTCCACCAGTTCCTTGACCTTGCCGTCCTGCCCGATCCAGTAGGGCATCGACCAGAACTTGACGGTGGTCGGGCCGGCCGACCCGGAGGACCCGCTGCCGGAGGCGCAGGCGGAGGCGGCGAGTGCGAAGGCGGACGCCAGTGAGACGGCGACGGCGGCTCTACGGCGGAGTGGTGCCATGGGGGTCTCCTTGTGCGACGGGCTGCGGCTGGGTCGGCCGTCCCGGTACGTGCGGGGGGAGGGAGACGCCGAGGGTGGTTCGGCGGGAATCCGGCCCCGGAACGGGTGCGGCGTAACGTCGGCGCAGCACGTCGGAGCCTTGCGCGAAACTTATGCGATATACGAAATGACCGCCAGGGGTGTTGCCGTTTCGTGTTCTTCGCGCAACCGGATCTCTGTGCCGTGGGCATGCCCCGGCCGTGGCCGGCCGGGCGCCGAACGTCCGCCACGTGCTCAGGTGATGTCGTCCAGCTGTTCCCGACGCGGGGCCGGCAGTTGGGCGCTCGCGGCCGGCCGGGCGGACGCCTCGATGGCCTCCGCCTCCGCCACCGGCTGCACCGAGAGGTCGACGTCCGACGCCTCGTCGGCGTCCAGCCCGTAGTCGGGGCTCCGGCGGGCCCTGCGCCTGTCGTTGATCATCGCGATGCCGCAGGCCAGGAAGTACAGCGCCCAGATCGGCGCGGCCAGCGCCAGCATGCTCAGCGGATCGACGCTCGGCGTGGCGAAGGCGGCGAAGACGGTGATGCCCAGCACCATGCCGCGCCACCAGCCGAGCAGCCGCTTGCCGCTGACCATGCCGACCAGGTTGAGCATCACCAGCAGCAGCGGGAACTCGAAGGCCAGGCCGAAGACCAGGACCAGTCGGGTGGCGATGTCGAAGTAGTCGTCGGGCGGCAGGATCGGCGTGGTGTTGTCGGGCGTGAACGACATGAGCATCCGGACCGTTGTCGGCAGCAGCAGCATCGCGAGGCCCACACCCGCGAGGAACAGCGGGGCGCCGCAGGCGACGAAGATCCGGGTGTACTTGCGTTCGTTCTTGTGCAGACCGGGCGCGACGAAGGCCCAGATCTGGTACAGCCAGACGGGGACGGTCGCCACCACGCCGGCGGTCAGGGCGACCTTGAGCATCCAGGTGAAGCCCGCGGTCAGACCGATGGTCGAGACCTGCGCGCACGTCTCCTCGCCCGCGGCGATGATCTCCGGGGTGCAGCGGAGCGGCTGCAGCAGGACGTCCTCGATCCTCTTGTGGAAGACCAGCGCGAGGATGGTGAACACCACGATCGCCAGGGCCGACTTGACCACGCGGTTGCGCAGTTCCCGCAGGTGGTCGGCGAGGGCCATCCGTCCCTCGGGGTCCTTGGACGCCTTCTTGGTCGCTCTGGAGAGCTTGCTCAACCCCGCTCCTCAACTCGTGCGTCGAGGCCCGCCGGTCGATGGGTCTCAGGTGGTCACGCGCCTGCCGCGGCCGGCCCGGGCGAACGCGTCGGGCCGGGTGGCGGAGTACGAGAGGCGTCGCCGCTTCGGGGCCGCGACCGCGGTTCGTACCCTGCGACGGCGCTCTGCCCGAGGAATGGGGGTGCCGGCGCCGGCGCAGGGACCTCTGTCGAACGTGCCGTTGTGGCCGAGTTCGGCTGTGCCCGACGGATTCACCGGTGTCGGCACAGCGTTGTGGACGGGACAAGTGCTCGTGGCGCGGGACACTGCGGTCCGGCCGGCGCCGACGAAGAACGCGTCATACCTCCGGGGAACGGGGGCCTCAGGCGCGAGGCCCGTGGTGGGGGTGTCCGGTCGGCGGATGCCGTCCGGCCGAGGGGGTGTCGCAGCCGACCGCAGCGATGACGGACGGCGGGGCGGGCATCACGCGGACGCTGGTCGGCGGCCTGGGGCCCGAACCGGCGCCGGCGGTCCTGAGGTGCGCCGCTGGTGCGCAAAGTGTGCGTGCTGTCCGGCGCGCCAGTCAACGGTCGTCCCGTGGACGCCTTTCACCCCGGGCTCACGGTCGGCAACCGCACCATCCGTCCCGACCGGCCCGGCGTGGATCGCCTGCTGTCCCGCCGGCGGTGACGGACGCGCGAAGGTCATAACGATCCGGTCACGGGGCGGGAGTGGATACCGGTTTCCCACTCTCTCGATCCGAACAGCCGATGTGAGTCCTTCAGGAGAACGCAATGCTCCTTCACCGCCCGCGAAGGGTCGGCGTGACGACAGGCGTCTCCGGGCGCTGCAGTGCCGGCCCGCCGGGGTCGGGTGCGGCCGCCGGCAGCCGTTGTGCCACCGGGCGGGGCACGGCACAAGGGCCCCCGGAGGACTGCCCGTGACCCCCTTCCGTCCGCGTCGCTTCCGCCGGGAACCGCCTGTTCCTCGTGCCGTGCGCTGGTCGTTCCGGCTGTGGCTGCTGATCGCGCTCACGGGAGGAGCCGCTCTGGCGGCGGCCTTCACGGAGCGGGTCCGCATCGGGTTGGAAGTGGGGGACTTCCTGCTCCTGCTCCCCGCGGTGGCCGTGCTGGCCGCCCTCGTCGCCCTCGCCCGAGCGGCACGCGCCGGACGACGTCGGGCCAGATCGGTCCTGACCCTCCTCACCGCCATCGGCTCGGCCACCGGAGCCCTCCTGACGGCCGTCGTCGCACTGGACGGGGGTCCCGTGTCGGCCGCCGTGCCACTCGCCGCCGTCCTGATCCCCCCGCTCCTCGGGCAGGCCCTGATGTACGTGCCTGCCGCCCGTTCCCACTTCGGCCGGGTCGGACCGCCGTAGAGCCGGGGCGTCGCGTCGCTCCCGGCACCGGGCACGGTTCGGGAGCGCGCAGGAACCGAGCCCCAACGGCACGGTGTCCGCTTCGCCGACCGCCAACCCTCCAAGGACACTCATGGCTACCTCCGTCACGGCCACCACGACCGACCCGGTGCTCTGTGACCGCCTCGCCCGGGACGTCACCCGGCGGGACGAGAACGAAGAACTGACGCGCCGGCACGGCCGGGCAGCACCGGCGCACTCCCGCGTCCTGGGCGGGGAACGGCAGAACGCCCCGGCGGGTGCCGGGTCGAGGGTGCGGGCATGAGTCGGCGGCGGGGCACCCGCTCGCAGAGCGCCCGCCCCGGGAGGCGCCCGGGTCGGCCCGCGGCTCCGCAGGTGACCACGGGCATGGCGGCGGTCCAGGGGTCCACCGCGCACGACCGCGCGGCCGGCGCGCCGCGGTCGCCGTCGGATCCTCGGGAGGACCTGCGGCCGAACCGGCCCTCGTCCGCCCGTCTGGCCAGCCTGATGCTCGCGGGCAAGGACCACCTCGCCGCGGACCGGACGCTGCTGGAGCTCCTGCGGGCCGAGGACGCGGGCTGCGTGGACGTGGTCCGGCGCGGCAGGGAGTTCCTCCACCGCGCCGTCGGACTCCTGGCGGAACGCGGCCTGGAACAGTTCCTGGACCTGGGGTGCGGGCTGACGACCGGAGCGCCCGGGACCGCGCTCGCCCCGATCCACACCTCGGTCCTGACCGCCCGCCCGGGTGCCCGGGTCGTGTACCTGGACCGCGACCCGGTCGTGCTGGCCCACGCCCGGGCGTTGCTCGACGTGCCGGCGCCCGCCCGGGCCCGGCACGTGCACGCCGACCTCACCGCGCCCGGGCTCATCGCGACGCTGCGGGAGCATGCGGGATTGGAATGGCATCGCCCGGTGGCAGCCGTCCTCGGTGACGTTCTGCACGAGCTGACCGACCCGCAGGCCAGTTCCCTGCTCTCGACGTTGCACCGGGAACTTCCCGCCGGCAGCGTGCTCGTGCTCAGCCACCGGGCGGCCGACACCGACGCACCGGCTCGCACCGCGCGCGTAGCCGCCTGCTGGGTGGAGGCCGGCCTGCCGTGGCATCCCCGTACCCGGGGCGCCGTCGATGCCCTCCTGACCGGCTGGAAGCGGCAGGAGCTCGCGGCCGGACCTGTGGCGCGCGAGGCAGCGGCGGGCGTGTACGCGATGGCCGCGGTCGGCGGTGGCGCGACGTGGTGACCGGGTAGCGCCGAGGGCGTGGCGGCTGCCACGCGGTGGTCGCGGGAGGACTCCGGCGAGAAGGCTCGTGCGGCGGCGCGGGGGGAGGCGCAGCTCGCCGGGTGGGGCCCGAGGCCGCCGCCGTCGGCCCCGGTGCCGCTCCGCGATCTTCGTCCCCGGGGCGACCGGACGGGTCGGCGGGCCGGTTCCGACGATGGGTCAGGAAACATGCGCGTCGCCTCTCTTGCGCTCCTCGACAACCGGGGCTTCTATGTCACTGCACGTCGGAACGTGTTGGATTTAGTTTCCTTCTGTTCCACTGGCTCTCCACCCCTGCGCCCGGCTTCCAGTCCCCGCGCCCGGCTCTTCACGCCCGGCGCCGTCATGCCGGGCTGCCCGTTCATGTGTGCGTGGCCCCTTCATGCCCGGCTCCCCACGCCGGGCCCCCACCCCCCTGCAAGGAGTCCCCATGTCGAATCGAACGTCCCTCCGGGGGCGCAGACCGCTGGCGACCGCCGCCGCGCTCGTGCTGCTGACGACCGGCGGCGTCGCCGCCCAGTTCACGGCGTCGACCGCCGGCGCCGCCGGAGCCCCCCTCGCCGCCACCCCGCCGATGGGCTGGAACCCCTGGACCTACCTGCGGTGCTCCAGCACCCTGAACGAGAAGACGGTCAAGGCCACCATCGACGCCATGGTCACGAGCGGCCTGAAGGCCGCCGGGTACCAGTACGTCAACCTGGACGACTGCTACGCCGCCACCCAGCGCGGCGCCGACGGCAGACTGCAGCCCGACACGGTCCGGTTCCCCAACGGCATCGCGTCGCTCGCCGCCTACGCCCACTCCAAGGGCCTGAAGTTCGGGGTCTACTCCAGTGCCGGCACGGCGACCTGCGCGGGCGTCGGCCCGGGCCAGAAGGGCTTCCCGGGTGGCCAGGGCCACGAGGCGGCCGACGCCGACACCTGGTACTCGTGGGGAGTCGACTACCTCAAGTACGACGCCTGCAACAGCCTCCCGCCCGCCACGAACGACCCCGGCAACACGGCGCGCTACCAGGTCATGGCCGACGCGCTGAAGGCGGCCGGCCAGCGCTACGGCCGCCAGATCGTGTACTCGATCTGCGACCCCGGCCGCAACGTCGAGACGTGGGCGCCCGCCATCGGCAACCTGTGGCGCACCACCGGTGACGTCGGCCTCAAGTACGGGTCGATGGTCGCCAACTTCCACGAGAACAGCGCCTACTCCGCCTACGCGCAGCCCGGCCACTGGAACGACCCGGACATGCTGCTGACCGGCAACTACCCCACCGGCGACTCCAGCAGGCCCGGGCTGACGCCCGAGGAGGAGCGCAGCCAGTTCAGCCTCTGGGCCGAGATGGCGTCTCCGCTGATCCTCAGCACCGATCTGCCGGGGCGGCTCAACGAGCTGAACGCGGGCGTCGAGCGGGGGAAGAACACCTTCAACGTCCTGCTCAACAAGGACGTCATCGCCGTCGACCAGGATCCCCTGGGCAAGCAGGGCACCGTCGTCTCCAAGACGGACCTGCTGCCCCCGCTGGCCCCCGGCAAGACGCGCGACCGCCTGGACCAGCGGTTCGCGACGATCCTGACCAAGCCGCTGGCCAACGGCAGCCGTGCGGTCACCCTCACCAACGAGGGCGACCAGCCCCGGGCCATGTCCACCAACACGACGGAGATCGGCCTGCGCGGCGCCAACAACTACACCGTCAAGGACCTGTGGACCAAGAAGGTCACCGTCTACACCGGGTCCTACTTCACCTTCACCGTCCCCGCGCACGGCACCGTCATGATCACGGTCACTCCGACCAACTGACCCTGCCCGAGCGGCCGCTCGACAGACTGCGGGCTCCGGCCCACCGCCCGCGCGGTGGGCCGGAGCCCGCAGGCGTGCCCGGCGCCGGTGGCGCGTGCCGCTCGTGATCCGTTCAGGCGGAGGCGGCGAGGCGGTCCAGGTGCCGTTCGAGGGCGGTGACGACCAGGCGGTGGTCCTCCGCCTGGGCGAGGCCGGAGACGGCGACCGTGCCCACGGCTCCCACGCCCTCCACGACGATCGGGAAGGCGCCGCCGTGTGCGGCGTAGGTGTCCGGGTCGAGCCGGGAGTCCCGTTCGAAGCTCCCGCCCTTGGCGGCGAAGCGCAGGCCGACCAGGTACGAGGAGTGGCCGTAGCGGTCCACGGTGCGGGCCTTGCGCAGGATCCAGGCGTCGTTGTCGGCCGAGCTGCCCGGCAGCGCGTAGTGGAAGAGCTGCTGGCCGTTGCGCCGGATGTCCACCACCACGGGCGCCTCCTCGGCGCGTGCCAGGCCGACCAGCAGGGTGCCGAGCAGCCAGGCGTCGTCGTTGTCGAAACGTGGCAGGCGCAGGCGGCGCTCCTCGTCCTCGATCCGGTGGATCAGGGCGTCGAGGGCCGCGTCGCGGGTCATCGGGAAGTCCCCTCGGCCGGGGTGCCGGTGCCGCCGTCGGCGCTCAGGGTGATGGTGCGGCCCTCGGCGGCCGAGCGGCGGGCGGCCTCCATGACGACCAGCGCGGCGACGGCGTCGCGCGGGTCGACCGGCGCGGGCGCACCCTCGTTCAGGGCACGGGCCACCCCGGCGTAGAAGGCGGGGTAGTCACCGGGGAGCGAGGGATGCGCGGCGGCGCCGTCCCCGGTGCCGAGCAGGCCGCGGTCCGCCTCGGGGACCTCGCCCCAGCCGGGCCCCGGGCGCCGACCGGCGCGCAGCGCCTCCTCCTGCGGGTCCATGCCGTACACGGTGTACGCGGAGCGGTCGCCCAGCACGCGCATGCGCGGTCCGGGCCGGCCGGCGAGGGAGCTCATCCACAGGTGCGAGCGGACGCCGCCGGCGTGGGTGAGCGCGAGGAAGACGTCGTCGTCGACCACGGCGCCGTCGCGACGGGTGTCCACCTCGGCGTACACCTGGACGGCCGGGCCGAACAGGGTGAGGGCCTGGTCGATCAGGTGGCTGCCCAGGTCGGGGAGGATGCCGCCGACGTCGACCGGGTCGGCGGACTCCTGCCAGCGCCCCGTGAGCTCCGGGCGCCAGCGCTCGAAGCGGGACTCGAACCGGTGCACCCGGCCGAGTGCGCCGTCGGCGATCAGGCGCCGGACGGTGAGGAAGTCGGCGTCCCAGCGGCGGTTCTGGAAGACCGTCAGCATCAGGCCGCGGGCCTCGGCCAGCTCGACCAGCGCGATCGCCTCGGCGGCGGTGCCGGCCACCGGCTTGTCCACCACGACGGAGAGTCCGGCCTCCAGTGCGGCGCGGGCGAGCGGCACGTGGCTGCGGTTGGGGGAGGCGATGACCACCAGGTCGAGTGCCTCGGGATCGCCGAGCAGCTGCTCGGCGGTGTCGACGGCGCGGGCCCGCGGGTGCTCCTCGCGGAGCTGCTCGCGCCGTCCGGGATCGGCCGTGACCACGGCGTCCAGGCGCAGGCCCGGGGTGGTGGCGATGAGCGGGGTGTGGAAGGCCGCGCCGGCCAGGCCGTAGCCGACCACGGCGACGCGGACGGGGAGGTCGGTGTGAGGTGTGCTCGCGGAGGTCATACTCCCACTTAAGCAACAGTGTTTCCTAAGTGCAAGCCCGGTGGCCCGTGCCAGGAAGAATGACCCCATGACGACGTCGCACCCCGGCTCGTCCGGCAGCAGCCGGCCGGCCGGCACCAACCTGACCGGACTGCGCGACCACAACGCCGCCCTCGTCCTCGGCCTGCTCCGGGCCGCCCCGCAGGGCAGCAGTCGCGTCGAACTCGCCACCGGGACCGGCCTCACCCCGCAGGCCATCGGCAAGATCACCGGCCGGCTGCTCGCCGAAGGCATGATCGTCGAGGCCGGCCAGGCGGCCTCCACCGGCGGCAAGCCCCGCACCCTGCTCCGGCTGCGCGCCGAGGCCGCCTGCGCCGTCGGCGTCCATCTGGACCGCGACGAGCTGACCGTCCTCCTGGTCGACCTCGCGGGCCACCACCACCACGTCCACACCCGGCCGGTGGAGCCCGGCATCACCCCCGCGGCCGCCGTCCGCCTCGTCGCCGACCAGGTCGACCGCGCCGCCGCGGCGCTCCCCGATGGGGCCCGGCTGCTCGGGGTCGGGGTCGGCTGCCGCGGACCGCTCGACCACACCGCCGGCGTCCTCCACTGGTTCACGCCCCCCGGCGCCCACGGCTCCGGCTGGGACCGCTACCCGCTGCGCGACGAACTCGCCGCCCGGCTGGCCGGCCTGCCTGTCGTCGTGGACAAGGACACCAACACCGCCGCCCTGGCCGAGGCCCCGACCGCGCCGCGGCCCGGCAGCGGCCTCGCCTACGTCCACCTCGCCGCCGGCCTCGGCGCCGGCCTGCTCCTCGACGGCGCCCTCCACCGCGGCACCCGCACCAACGCCGGCGAGTTCGGGCACCAGACCGTGCAGATCGACGGCCCGCGCTGCGACTGCGGCAACCACGGCTGCCTGGAGGTGCTCTGCCTCGCCGAACTGCGGCGCGGTGATCACGCCGCCGCCGCCGCACTGGTGGGGGTGGGCGTCGCCAACCTCGTCCGGCTGCTCGACATCGACCGGGTGGTCCTCGGCGGCCGGGTCGTGCTGGCCGCTCCCGACACCTACCTCGCCGGTGTCACCGCACAGATCGCCGCCCGGATCCCGGACACCGACTGGCAGCCCGTCCCGGTCTCCGTCAGCACCGCCGGGCGACTGGCCGTCGCGGCGGGCGCCGCCGAACTGATCCTCGGCCCCCTCTTCGGCCGCAGGACCTGAGCCCGTGCTCCGCACCGCCTCGCCCGCCGGGTCGCCGTCCGGCCCGGCTGCGCGGGGTCGCCTCCCCGCGCGTGTGGCGGGCCCGAGTCCGGTCAGCATGTCGACCCGGCGGCCGTGCGTTCGAGGATCGTCCTGGTGACCGGTCCGTACACGTGACTGCCGGCCTCTGCGCCGTGGAGGCCGGCCCGGTGCTGGAAGCTCAGCAGGGAGCTCGCCGTGGCGTTGTCGAAGTGGCCCTCGGTGAACGGCGATCCGCTCCGGAGGCAACCCGCCCGCACCAGGAGCTGCTGCAGCCTGGCCACGTCCGTTCCGGAGTCGCCCCGCCGCAGCACCCGGGCGATGGGCGGAGCGGGCGGAGCCGACGGCGACGGTGTGGTGGTCGGTGACGGCGCCGGGGCGGTGCTCGGATCCAGGGCGGTGCTCGGTTCTGGGGCGGTGCTCGGCTCCGGGGCGGTGGGGGAGGCGGGTGGTGGTGCCGTCGTGGCAGCCGCCGTCGGCCTACCGCTCGGGGCCCTGGACGGGACCGGCTCGGCGGTGGGCGCCGGTCGTGGTGCCCGGCTCGCCGTCCCCCCGCCCGGTGGTGCGGACGGAGGCACCGCGTCGTCGGTGGGTACGGGGAGGGGAAGGGCGCCCACGATGCGGCCGGCCGGTGCCTTCGACATCGTCAGGCCGAGCAGGAGGGCCACGGCCCCCACCCTGACCACGGTGGCCACCGCCCGCCGGCGCCTTCGGGCGGGCGTGTTGAGCGGCTTCGTCCTGCGGTGCCGTGCGCGTCCGGCGGTCACCGTCGATCGGTTCCCCCGACCCCCGAGGTGTTCGCGCGCGGGTGGCCGCGCCGGGGCTGGTGCGGGCAGGTCGGGTGCGTGTTCACCACCGGTCGCGGACCGGTCGGGCTCCGCGGCTGATCGGTGGCGGTTCGTACGGGGGTACCGGAGCAGCATGCCGGCCCGCAGGGTGTCGGCCTCCCAGTCGTGTACGGCCCGCAATTCGGCCACCGCCCGGGAGCAGCGGTCGCACCTCGACAGATGGGTGGTCAGCTCGGCCGAGAAGGGTGCGTCGCCGGCCGCTTCGTCGCCGAGCCGGGCGGCCAGGTGCCGGCAGTGCCGCTCGGGCGTGCCGGCCGCGTAGTGGCGGAGGTAGGCGTCGGCGAACTCCCGGCGCACCGGCTCCTCCGGTGCCGGCCCGTCGGCCTCCCGGGCCGAGGCGTGCTTCAGGGGCGCGGTCAGGGCGTGCCACACCTTCGCCGCCGTGGCTTCGGGAAGCGTCCGGAGCGTTCGCAGGAGGAGGCTGTTCCGCGCGGCCGTGGCGACAGCGGAGGTGTGGCTCTCTCCCTCGCGCCGCTGTGCTTCCAGCCAGTGCGTGAAGAACGGTGACAGGGCATCGGACCGCCCGGTCGCGGCCCACGTGGCGGCGAGGTGCCGGGCTTGGTCGAGCAGCGCCCCGATCCACGCCGCGCCCGGCTGCACGCCGTGCTCGAACACGTCGAGCGTGCGGTTCGCCGCCGCGATCGCGAGCACGGTCGCGTCGTCCTCGGTGCGGCACAGCACGCGCGCGTAGGCCAGCGCCGCCCGGCCGTGTCGGCGCATCAACTCCTCGGCCGCGGCCTGTCGGGCGGATTCCGTCGGGAGCAGCTCGCAGAGCTGGGAGTCGCGGAGGGAGGCTACGGCGTGCGGCATCGGGGTCCTCTGTGACAGTGATCGCCGAAGACCGGCGCTGTGCGTCGGGTCCGTCGGTTTTCGCGACGGACCGTCCTGTGGTCAGGGAAGCCGGGACAGCGGCGTCGGGACGCGGGCGCGAGCGAAGCGCCGGTGGTCACCGGGCCCGGATGCCCGGCGCCGGTCCCTGCTGCTGAGCACTCGCCGGCCGATGCGCGCGCGGTGCGCGAGCGCTTCCTGAGGGGCGGTTCTCCGCCTCGCACCGATCTGCAACCCTTCGACGACACGTCCGTCCCGGAGCGGTCGGGAGGGGTCGTGCACGCTTCGTCCGACCGGAACGGTTTCCGATCTGAAGAAGGGACGGCCGCCGGACCGAGCCTGCCGGTTCGCCGAATCGTTACCGGGGGCGAAGGGGCGAAGGGGCGAAGGGGCGAAGGGGCGAAGGGGCGAAGGGGCGAAGGGGCGAGGGCGCGCGGATCCGGTCGATGACGGCGGACGCGGCGGTCGGCGTCGGGCCAGGTGGCCGGTCCCGGCCGCCACCGCGGCTCGTGGAAGGCCTGGCTCAACGGGTGCGGATTCTCCCGTACGGACTCCCTCGCCCAGACGGTCACCGGCCCGGCGGGCTGCAGGGCGAGCCTCGGGTACTGGCTGCACGTCGACTCGGAGGAAACCACCGACTCCGTCACGTACGACAGGTTCACCGTCACGGTCAACGGCACCGAGGTGGCCGTGCAGTCGGACCTCGACCGGTCCGCCGGCTACACCAGGCGGACCGTCGACCTCTCGGCCTACGCCGGGCAGACCGTCACCTTGACGTTCAAGGGCACCGAGGACAGCGCCCTCAAGACCACCTTCCTCCTCGACGACCTGGGCCTGGAGATCGGCGGCTGACCCGCAGGGACCGGTCGGCCGTCGTCCGCACGGGCGGTGGCCGACGGGTCGTCACCGCGGTCAGGGCGGCCGCGCCTCCGACGGCTGCCGTGGCAGGCCCGGCAGCGGGAGCCGGACCGCCCCGCGGTGCGGTCGGGAGGGTCCGGTGCCGGGTGCCGGGCCGAGCAGAGCCGCTCCGGCGAGGTGGAGCCGGCGGTTGACCTCGCGGATCTCGCCCAGGCGTCGCCGGCACGGTGCGCAGGCGTCGAGGTGCCCGGCCAGCGCCTTGGGGATCCTGCGCGGGGGCCGTCGGACCAGCGCGGCGAGCCGGTCCGCGCAGGACCGGCAGTCGGAGGACCGGGGCCGGGGCAGATGGGCCGCGAGGTAGGCCTCGCGCAGCCCTTCACGTGCCCGGACGGCAAGGGAGTGGACCCCGCTGGCCGTCAGGCCGAGCAGTGCGGCCACCTCGCCGACGGGCCGCCGCTCGACCACCGAGTACCAGAGCACCGAACGCCAGCGCTCCGGCAGGCTACGGAACGCGGCGACGACCAGTGCGCGCTCGGTGGAGTCCACGAGTAGCTGTTCGGGGGAGCGCGCGCGGTCGGCGTCGTCCGCCCAGAGAGCGGGATCGACGCTGGGCGGGGCGCGTCGCTCGGCCGCGGCCCACGCGTTCGCCGTGTTGCGGACGACGGCCCGCAGGTAGGGGCGCCAGCTCTGCTCGGGGCCGGCGCCCGCGCGTACTGCGGCGATGGTCCGGGCGAAGGCCTCGCCCGCCAGGTCCTCGGCCCGGTGCGCGGTGCCGCCCAGCGCACCGGCGTAGGCGACGGCGGCCCGGAAGTGGCGCTCGTACAGCGCTGTCAGGGCCTCGACGTCCCCGGCGCGCAGCCGGACGGTGAGGGCGTCGTCGGTCTCGGTGGTCTCGGTGGTCCTGTCGGTTCCGGCGGTGTCCGATGTCGGTGCTTCGGTCGTGCCGTCGGGGGCTTCGACGGCGCGCTCGCGCCCGTCGTCGGCCGGGAAGGAGCCCAGGTGCACGGGTTCGGTCCTTGGTCGGGTTCGTGATCCGGCTGGTCGGGGACGTGACGACCGGACCGGGCTGTCGGACGCTCCGCGCCGTGGCCGCGCCGTGCACCGACGGTGTGCACGTCGCGGACGGCCCGGTGGGATCGATGACAGGAGGAGGCGCCGGAGGCCCTCGGCATCCCGCCCCGTTGCACGACCGTGATCCGCGGTGGGTGCCCCGGGTCCGCGTCGGGAGGCGGCCCCTGTATTCCTTCGGCCGGGCCCGCGGCGTCGGGCGGCCGGTTCGGGCGCGACAGCCGATCGGGGGGCATCCGGCCGGCACGGCTGCTCCGCGTGGGGATGGGCACGCTCTGTCACGGATGAGGTATCTCCCGCCAGGGCTACCCCAAAGGGGTGTATTGGGGCATTCTGGCATCACGTGGCCTTGGTCTCATGTGACCGCTCGTCCCTGTCCGGGGGCGGCGAGCTGCCCCAGCCCGGTCGGAGGGCCCAGCCGATGAACACCTCAGAGCCGCTGTACGTCCGAGTGGTGGCATCGACCGAAACCGTCCTGCTGAGACTTGCCGGTGAGTTGGACCTCGAATCGGCGCCGCTGGTGGACCGTGCCGTCGCGGCCTGCCTGGGCAACGGCGTGCGACGTGTGACCGTCGATCTCGCCGCCGTGACGTTCTGTGGTTCACACGGACTCATGGCGTTGGAGCGCTCGGGCCGGATCGCCGCCGCACGTGGTGTGACCTTCCGGCTGTCCGGCGTCCATCGCCGGGTCCGGCGGATCCTGTCCCTGTACCGGGAGGTGGGTCTTCCCGGACTGGGCGTCGCGTCGTTCGCGCACCCGCACCTGCGCCCCTGTCGTTGACGACGCGTGGTCGGAGCGTCTGCCGACGGGCGACCGTCGGGGCGCGCGGACCGGGCGCCCCGGTGTGTCACCCGCGAAGCCGGCCGGTCCACCGCCACACCGGCACCCTCACCTCGGGACGCGTGGGCGGTGATCTCCGGGCGGCGGGGCTCGCCGAGGCCGAGGGCGGGATCACCGAGGGAGGTTCGCTCGACGTGCTCGTTCCGGGGCTTCCCGGTGGGCCGCTCGGTGGTTCCGGTGACGGCTGTTGCGTCTCGGCGGGGTTAGGCGAGGGCGAAGGCCGGACCGGTACGGGCGGCGTGGGATCGGGCGGTGACCGGTAGGGGGAGGGGGGCAGCCCGGTGACCGCGGAGGACTCCGGGGAATCCGGGGACCCCGGGAACTGCGGGGCGGTCGGCGGCCCCGGCGTCGTGGGGACCTGCCGGTCCGCTGCCGGCGACGGTGCGCCGGCGGGACTCCCGTTCGTCCCCGTGGTGCCGTCCGTGGCAGCCGTGGGCGGTTCGGCGTCGGACGCCGGCGGGGCGTCGGGGGCGGAGGCGGTTGCCGGGCGCGGCACCCCGCCCGCCGGGCCGTCGTGCTGCAGGGCCGCGGTCCCGCCGACGACTGCGGTCGCCGAGACCGCCAGCGCCCACCACCTGGCGCGGAGGTGGCGCCGGCGCGGGCCGGCGGGGTCCGAGGAGTCGGGAACGGACTCCGCCGCGGCGCGACCGCCCGACGGCACGCGCTGCAGTACGGCGGGGGGTTCCGGGTCCGCCCGGTAGGGCGGGAGCTCGATCGTCGGTGCCTCGGAGGAGCACGAGGTGCAGAACGGCGGAAGCCGGTCGTCCGTGAAGGCCCTCCGGCCTGCCGGGGCGGAGTCGTACAGGGCGGCGGCGTAGCCGCAGGTTCGGCGAGCGGTGCCCTCGGCGCGGGCGCGCCAGGCGTCGTCGGACCCGTCGCGTTCGGCGGCGTCCGCCACCGCCTCCGGGGACGGGACCGGCCGCTGCCGGGCGGCCTGCACCACGGCCCGCAGGATCTCCCGCCGACACGTCTCGGGCAGGGACAGCAGAGCATCGCCGGCGGGTCTGTCCGCGGTGTCGTCAGCCGTCCGTGCTGCGACCGATCCGGCCGTGAAGGGTCGGCGCTCACGTGCCCGGGGGCGGCCGAGTGCATCGGGCAGGACGGGACGGCGCTCGGTGGGGGAGTGCGGCGCGGGCGTCTCGTGGCCCCCCGCCTCCCCGGCTCCGTGGCCGGCCCCGGGCTCCGGTGCTGCCGCGCACCGAGGGTCGGGCCCGTCGCCGTCACTCCGGCCGGGGCCGGTCCCCTGTCCGCGCTGCGGTGACAGACCGCCGCGGCGCATGAACGAACTCCAGGGCGCCGAGGGCTCACTCATGGTTCTCCACTCCGGTGGGCGGGGGTGCGCGGCTGTTCTCGTGGCATGGAGGAGGGCCGTGGCCCGTCGTCGTCCCGCCACGGCGCCGAACAGTTACCGAAGCGTTGCCGGGCGCTGAGCGGGACGGCCGCGACCCGCGAGTCCTGCGGGCACCCGAGCGCCGCCCGGAGCGGCACCTCCCGCCGGTGCCCGGCTCCCGCGCTCCTGCGCCACCGCCGGACCCGGGCCGTACCGGACGTGGCCCGGGCGCGCACCTGCGATCCCGGCGGCGTCCATGCGCCGCCGGGTCACAGCCCCCCGTTGATCGCGGCCGCCTGGGCCGCGCCCGCGCTGACGTCCCACTTCGCGAGGATGAGGTCGTACTCGCCGCCGCGCATCAGCTGGTCCAGCCCCTTCACCAGCGCGTCACGCAGCGCCGTGTCGCTCTTGTTCACCGCGATTCCGTAGGGGCTGGACTGCGACTGCGTGCCCGTCACCTCGAAGCGGTTGCCGTTGTCGGTGGTCCTGGCCGCGTACGCCGCCACCGGGAGGTCGTTGAAATCGGCCACCGCTCTGCCGGCCGCCACCTCGGCGAGGGCCTGGGCGTCGTCGTCGAAGCGCCGGACCTGCAGTGATTTGCCCTGCCGGGCGCAGGCGGCGACCTGGCGGCCGACGATCTCGTCCTGGGTGGTGGCGCGCTGCACCGCGACGGTCTGGCCGCAGATGTCGTCCAGCGTCCGGATCCCCTTCGGGTTGCCCTTCCGCACGATGATCGAGGTACCGGCGATGAAGTAGTCCACGAAGTCCACGCCCGGCGCACCGGTCGGTATGCCGTCGTCGCCGAGCGCGTTGCGACGCTTGGGCGTGTCGCTGATCGCCGACATCGCCACGTCGAACCGCCCGGCGTTGAGGTCCGGTATCAGCTTGTCGAACGGCGTGTCGACGATCTCGATCCGCAGACCGAGGACCTTCCCCAGCGCGTCGGCCAGGTCCGGGTCGAGGCCGTCCGGCCTGCCGTCCGCGCCGCGGAACTCCATCGGCGGGTAGTTCAGGTCGGAGCCGATCCGGAGCACCCCGGCGGCCCGCTGCGCCTTGGGGACGGCCGCCCGGGCCTTGTCGGCGGAGCTCGTCGGGGAGTTGTTCGAGGCGGCGCAGGCGGTGAGCAGCAGGGCCGAGGCGGTGGTGAGCGCGGCGGCCGGCAGGGCCCGGCGGAACAAGGGTGGGCAGGAGAGATTGCGCATGGTGGCGCTCCTCGATGGGGCGAGGCGGTGCGACCGGCATCCACGAAGGGGGAACGGCCGTGACCGGGAACGGGATCCTCCCACCCGGCTCCGGCAGCAGGGGCTGCAGATGTGTCACGATCCGCTATCGGGTTGACCCGCGTCCTGGGATTCCCTCCCGCGGCCCGTGCCGCAGGCGGCCGTCGTGCCGCTGCTCGCGATCGAGGCCGTCGCCCTGCCAAGTGGGCCATTTCGCCACTGCGGGGGAACCGAGTGTGGAGACCTGCCACGTTCGCGATTTCGCGTCCGGTTCCTAGGCTCTCGGCCATGAACAGCAGCAAGAGGCCAGGTGGCGATGCCCGCGCCCCCACGGACGGCCGGTTCCTGGTCGGGCGAAGAGTCCTGGTGACGGGTGCCGCGAGCGGGATCGGGCGGGCCTGTGCGGTGGCGTTCGCCGACGCCGGCGCCCGGGTGTACGTGGTCGATCTGGCGGCGGAGGCGGCCGAGGAGGTGGCGCAGGAGATCGGCGGCACCGCGTACGCGGTCGACCTGTCCGATCCCGAGGCCGTGGACAGCCTCCCGGACGACGCCGACGTCGTCGTCAACAACGCCGGACTGCAATACGTCGCGCCGATCCAGGAGTTCCCCGCCGAGCGGTTCACCCTGATGCAGCGCGTCATGGTCGAGGCCCCGTTCCGCATCCTGCGCCGTACCCTGCCGCACATGTACCGCCAGGGGTGGGGCCGGGTGGTCAACATCTCCTCGGTCCACGGCCTGCGTGCCAGTGCGTACAAAGCCGCGTACGTGACCGCCAAGCACGCCCTGGAAGGGCTCAGCAAGGTCGTCGCCCTCGAAGGCGCCGGTCGTGGGGTCACCAGCAACTGCGTCAACCCCGGCTACGTGCGCACCCCTCTGGTCGAGAGCCAGATCTCCGACCAGGCCGTCGCCCACGGCATCGCGCCGGCCGACGTGGTCGAGCAGATCATGCTGGCCCGCTCCGCGATCAAGCGACTGATCGAGCCCGAGGAAGTCGCCCGGACCGCCCTGTGGCTGTGCACCCCGCACAGCAGCTACATCACCGGCGCCGCCATCCCCGTGGACGGCGGCTGGACGGCCCACTGACCGCGCGCCCGTCGCTCCGACCGCGTCGCGCACGCCCCATGAGGGCGACTCACCCCGTCCTCGACGCCCAGCCCCCGCCCCACGAACCGAGACCCCCCGTTGAACCGGCACTCCCACCCACCCCCCGGAACGGTGACACCATGGCCAGCCCCCACACCGCCGTGAACGGCCCGAGCCTCCCGCACAGACCCGGCGCGCTGCGCCGCGTGGTCGCGGCGAGCCTCATCGGCACCACCATCGAGTGGTACGACTACTTCCTCTACGGCTCCGCCGCCGCCCTGGTCTTCGGCCACGTCTTCTTCCCGAAGTCCGACCCCCTGACCGGCACGCTGCTGGCCTTCCTCACCTACGCCATCGGCTTCGCCGCACGCCCGGTCGGCGCCCTGGTCTTCGGGCACTTCGGCGACCGGATCGGCCGCAAGAAGCTTCTGGTGGTCAGCCTGCTCATGATGGGCGGCGCCACGGCCCTCATCGGCTGCGTGCCCGGTTACAACAGCATCGGTGTCGCGGCACCGATAGCGCTGACCGTGCTGCGCCTCGTCCAGGGCTTCGCGCTCGGCGGCGAGTGGGGCGGCGCGGTGCTGCTGGTCTCCGAGCACGGCGATGCCGGGCGCCGCGGCTTCTGGGCGTCCTGGCCCCAGGCCGGCGCACCCGCCGGCAACATCCTGGCGGTCGGCGTCCTGGCGCTCATGACCACCCTGCAGAGCGATCAGGCGTTCCTCGCGTGGGGCTGGCGCATCCCCTTCCTCCTCTCCGCGGTCCTGGTCGTGGTCGGCCTGTGGATCCGCCTCGCCGTCGACGAGTCCCCCCTCTTCAAGGACGCCCTGGCCAAGGCCGAACAGCGCAAGGCGCAGCAGAAGGCCGAGCAGCCGCCGCTGGTCGCGGTGCTCCGCCACCACTGGCGCGACATCCTGGTCGCCATGGGGGCCCGGATGGCCGAGAACATCTCCTACTACGTGATCACCACCTTCGTCCTGGCCTACAGCGTCGGGCATCTCAAGATCGAGAAGCAGGTCGCGCTGAACGCCGTCCTCATCGCCTCCGCGGTGCAGTTCGCCCTGATCCCGCTGTTCGGAGCGCTCTCCGACCGGGTGGGCCGCAAGCCGGTCTACCTCGTGGGCGCCGTGGGCGTGGGCGTCTGGGCCTGGGCCTTCTTCGGTCTGCTGGACACCAGGTCGTTCCCGGCGATCCTGCTCGCGGTCACCGTCGGTCTGGTCTTCCACAGCGCCATGTACGCCCCGCAGGCGGCGTTCTTCTCCGAGATGTTCGCGACCCGGATGCGGTACTCCGGCGCCTCCATCGGCGCCCAGTTCGCCTCGGTGGCCGCCGGAGCGCCGGCCCCGCTCATCGCCATCGCGCTGCTCCAGAACTACGGCAACTCGGTCCCCATCTCGCTCTACGTCACCGCTGCCGCACTGATCACGGTGATTGCCGTGCTCGTCGCCCGCGAGACCAGGGGGCGCGACCTGGCCGAACTCGACGACGGCGCGGACGGCGCCTCGGCCCCCGCGGCCCGGGACGTGGCCGCGGGTGCTCCGGCCTGACGCACGCGCTCTCCACTCCCGTCTGCGAACCTGGATGCGGAGGGGGCCGGTCACCGGTCCCCTCCGCTGTTCCCCTTCTTCGGCGCAACGGACCCGCCATGCACCCACACGCACAGTCCGCACTCCCTCGCTTCGCGCGGCTGCTCGAACTCCTCGCCGGCGACGCCCCGGCCGAGGAGTTCGGCGCCCTCGCCGCGTCGGCCCGCACGGCCGGGGCCGACGCCGCCACCCTGGCGGAACTGGAAGAGGCGACGGCCGTCGCTCTGCGCATCCGCGGCAGGCTGCGTCAGCACCGTCGTCGGGAGCGGGAGCTCACCGCCCTGTTCGACACCGCGAGCGACCTCGCCGCCCTGCGGGACCTCGACGCCGTCCTGCAGTCCATCGTGCACCGGGCCCGTCTGCTCCTGGGCACCGACACCGCCTACCTCACGCTCCCCGACGAGGAGGCGGGCGACACCTACATGCGCGTCACGGACGGGTCCGTCTCACCCCTCTTCCAAGGGCTCCGCCTGCACCTCGGTGTGGGTCTCGGCGGCCTCGTGGCCCAGAGCGCCCGCCCGTACGCCAGCCCCGACTACCTCACCGACGCGCGGTTCCGCCACACCGAGCCCATCGACAGCGGGGTCCGCGACGAGGGCCTGGTCGCCATCCTCGGTGTGCCGCTCCTGCTCGGGTCCGTGTCCGGTTCGGGTGGCCAGGTGATCGGTGTCCTGTTCGCCGCAGACCGCAGTCCGCGGGCGTTCTCCACCGACGAGGTGGCCCTCCTGTGCTCGCTCGCCGACCACGCCGCCATCGCCATCGACACCGCCAGGGCCGTCGCCGACACCCGGACGGCCCTGACCGAACTCGCCGAGGCCAACGCCGCCGTCCAGGCGCACGCCGCCTCCGTGCAGCGGGCCGAGGAGGCGCACGACCGGCTGACCGACATCGTCCTGCGCGGCGGCGACCCTCCCGACGTGGCCGCCGCCGTCGCCACGCTCCTCGACGGCGAGGTCACGATCCACGACGGCGACGGCCTGGACCTCACCGCACCGCGCGACACCGCCGGCCCCGCAGGGCACCCTCCGACGCCCGCCGACCTCCAGCAGGCCGTCGAGGAATCCCGGAGCGCAGGCCGGGCCGTGCTGCGCAACGGCAGGTGGATCTGCGCCGTCCTCGCCGGCTCCGAGCTCCTGGGCAGCCTCGTCCTGCACACCCCGGCCCACCTCGACGCCGCCGACCGGCGCCTTCTCGAACGCGCCGGTGTCGTCGCCGGCCTGCTCCTGCTGCTGCGCCGATCGGTCGCCGAGACCGAGAACAGGATCCGCGGCGAGCTGATCAGCGACCTCCTCACCAACCCCGACCGGGACCCCGCGGGCCTCACCGCACGAGCCCGCCGCCTTGCCGTCGACCTCGGCCGGCCCCACCTCGTCCTCATCGCAGAACCGACCGGAACCACCAGCGAGAGACTGGCCGCCTGCGCCGGCCGGTACCTCTTCGGCGGCGACGGCGTCAGCGCCCAGCACGCCGGAGCCACGGTGCTGCTGCTGCCCGACGACGGCACCCCGCCCGGTGACGCCGCCCGCCGGACCGCGACCCGGCTCACCCAGCTCTCCGGCGCCCCCGTCACCGTCGCGGCCTCCCGGCCCGCCACCGGCCCGCGAGCACTCGCGGCCGCCCACGCCGAGGCGGCGCGCTGCCTACGGGCCCTGCTGGTCCTGGGCCGTACCGGCGACGGCGCCTGCGCCACCGACCTCGGCTTCCTGGGGGTCGTGCTCGGCGACGGCCACGACCTGGACGCCTTCGTCGCCCAGACCCTCGGGCCGCTGCTGGACTACGACGCCCGCCGTGGCAGCGACCTCATCCACACCCTGAACGTGTACTTCGGCTGCGGCACCAATCTCACCCGGACCAAGAACGAACTCCACCTCCACGTCAACACCGTGGTCCAACGCCTCGACCGGATCCAGGCCCTGCTCGGCCCCGGCTGGAACAGCCCCGAGCGCACACTGGAACTCCAGGTCGCCCTCAGGCTCCATCAGCTGTCCGCCCGCAACCCAGCGCCCACGGACGACGGCCCCCCGCCCTGACCCCGGCCCTCGCGGGCAAGCCCACGAGGGCTGGGGCACCACCCGGAGGTGGCCTCCGCGACCACCGCAGGAGCCCGGCCTCGGCCGCTACCCCTGCGACGGGAGGAGCTGTTCCGTCCAGATGCACTTCCCGGTGCTCTCATGCCGGGTACCCCATCGGTGGGCGAGTGCCTCGATCAGTTGGAGACCGCGCCCGCCCTCATCGGTGGTCGCGGCGCGACGGATGTGCGGTGTGGTCAGGCTGCCGTCCGACACCTCGCAGATGAGCACGTCGCTCCGCAGCAACCGAAGCCGCACAGGGCCCTTGGCATGCCGGACGACGTTGCCCACGAGTTCGCTGACGACGAGCTCGGTGGTCATGGCCAGCTCGTCCAGGTCCCACACGGCGAGCTGGTCGCGGGTGTACTGCCTCGCCTCGCCGGCCGCCATGGCGGTGTCCGGTAGCAGCCAGGAGGCGACGTCCTGGCTCGGGAGGCGGTGGAGCCGGGCGATGAGCAGGGCGGCGTCGTCGCAGGTCTGCTGGGCCGGCACCAGGTCGGAGACGAGGGCGTCGCCCATCAGATCCAGGTGGTTGGCGACCGCGTCGTGGTCGGCGTCGGGTGGCAGCCGGCCGGCCGTGCCGGTGGTCCTGTCCAGAAGGTCCGCGAGGCGGGCGATGCCACGGCCGATGTCGCGGGTGCGGGACTCGATCAGACCGTCCGTGTACATCACGACGAGGCTGTCCTCGGGCAGCACGAGTTCGGTGGTGTCGAACGGAGGTGTGGCGGCGCCCAGCGGCGGGTTGAGGGCGAGCGCGGGGAAGCTCACCGTGCCGTCCGGATACACGATGGCGGGCGGGGGGTGGCCGGCGCTCACGAAGGTGCAACCACCCGAGACGGGGTCGTAGACCGCGTAGAGGAACGTCGCGCAGAAGTCGTCGCCCAGGCCGCTGACGATGTTGTCCAGGTGCAGGACGAGCTCGTCGGGCGGCAGGTCGAGGGCCGCGAGGGTGTGCACCGCGGTGCGGAGTCTGCCCATGGTGACCGCCTCGGACAGTCCGTGCCCCATCACGTCGCCGATCGCCAGAGCGACGCGCCCCGAGGTCAGCGGAATCACGTCGTACCAGTCGCCGCCGATGTCCCCGCTGGTGGCCACGAAACGGGCGGTGGCGGTGACGGCCGGCACGGTGGGAAGGGCGAGGGGCAGCATGCCGCGTTGCAGCTCCTGGGCACGGGTGTACTCGGCCTCGTAGAGGCGGGCCCGTTCGAGGGCCTGGGCGATCAGTGCGCTCAGCGCCTCCAGCAACGCGCGTTCGTTCTCACTGAGGTTGCGCCGCCTGCTCCAGCTGATGCAGCAGAAGCCGATGACGCGCCCCGAGACGACCAGCGGCAGGAAGGCCCAGGAGTTCTTCCCTCCGATGGCCACGAAGTCGGCCGTCGCCGGGTAGCTGCTGATCAGCTCCTCCGGGGACGGGAAGAACATCAGCGTGTGAGGGGCGGAGAGGACGTCCTTGGCGGGCGTGCCCTCGGCTATTGCCGTCGCGTCGGCCGTGCGGATCAGCTCGGTGAACACCGGTGGGTAACCGGCACAGCCGACCGACCGCAGACCGCCCCGCTCCACGGCCTGGATGATCAGACCGGTGGCATCGAAGGGTGGCAGCACGTGTTCGACGACGGTCCCGACCACGTCGTCGGAGGTGATGGCGCTCGCGAGGGCGGTGGTCAGCTGGGCGACGCGAGCGGAGTGCCCGGCGGTGTCGATCCTGCGGTATTTCCGGTGGTTGGTGCGATCACTGAGATCGGTGAGGAGGAGCACGAGACCCCCGGCGACGGGCAGGAGCCGGAACCGGTACCAACGTCCGGTCGTCTCCAGGCGCCCTTCGTCCTCGATCGGTGTGGTGCCCGCCATCGTCCGCTCGAAGCGATCCCGCAGACCCGGCGCGACGGCCTCCGGCACCGCTTGCCACAGGATGCTTCCGAGCAGTCGTGCTGCGGGGCCCAGAAGGCTCTCCGCCTCGGCATTGAGGTAGGTGACCTTCCCCCGCCCGTCACAGGCCAGGAACGCGTCACCCATGGATCCCAGTGCGCGCACCACCGAGTCGTGGGGCAGGCCCGGATCTCGGGATTCCGGGACCGTTCCAGCCGCCTCCGCAGCGCCACGATGAGTCTGCACCGGATCCATTCGGTCACCTGCCGTGCCTCGGAAGTCCGGCGGCCCGGAAGAGCGACAGCATCGCACTCCGACGGAGACGGGGCGCCGAGGCCGCCGAGGGCGTCTGCGAGTGGCAAGGCCGGCGCCGACGGCGCACCCGCCCCCATTGTATTGCTCAGGCGAGCCGCTGCTCGATGGCGCGGAGCTTGCGCTCCATCGCGTCCAGGCCCCGCAGCGACAGGGTGTCGTCGTCGACGGTCAGGTCGACGGTGGCGGTCTCCTCGGGGTCGTCCTCGGGAGGGGTGCCACGACGGATCGCGGTGTCGGCCGTCGGCCGGGCCGGTTCCAGGGCGGGACCGACGGCGGCAGCCCGCGGCAGGACGCGCGGGTGCGGGGGCTCGGCCGCGGCGGGCGGGGCGGGCTCGGGACCGCTCGGTTGCTCCTCGGAGGTGGCGGCAACGGTGGCCGGGGCGACGGCCCGGATGCCGTGGTCGCGGGAGAACGGTCCGCTCCGGCGGGTGATGGCCTTCAGTTCGGCCCGCTCGCGGCGGTCGGCGCTGCGGGTCTGCTGTCTGGCCTCCTGCCTGGCCCGGCGCTCCTCCCGGACCTCGTCGACCGCCTCGTCCAGGCTGCGGACGTTCTCCAGCAGCATCAGCGACCAGGCCGCGTAGGTCTCGCGGGGCGCGCGCAGCCAGCGCACGATGCGGATCTGCGGCAGCGGGCGCGGCACCAGGCCCTGGTCGCGCAGCGCGGCCCGCCGGGTCTGCTTCAGCGCGCGGTCGAAGAGGATCGCGGCCGAGACGGACATGCCGGCGAAGAACTGCGGGGCGCCGTCGTGGTTCCCCCCGCGCGGCGCGTGCACCCAGTTGAACCAGGCCGAGGCGACCGCGAACACCCAGACCAGCAGGCGGGAGCCGAGCGCCGCGTCGCCGTGGCTGGCCTCGCGCACCGCCAGCACCGAGCAGAACATCGCCGCGCCGTCCAGACCGAACGGCACCAGGTACTCCCAGCCGCCCGACAGGCCCAGGTTCTGCACGCCGAAGCCCACCAGGCCGTGGAACGACAGCGCGGCCGCCACGCCCGCGCAGCAGAACAGCAGCACGTAGGAGGAGATCCCGTAGACCATCTCCTTGCGCCGGCGGCGCTCCTCGGTGCGCTCCCAGGAGTCGTTGGCCTCACCGGAGCGGTCGGTCCGGTGGTTCCGGCGGCGCAGGAACACCACCAGGGCGAGCACGGACACCGTGAGCGCGCCGACGGCGGCGGTCCAGGAGAGCTGTACAGAGGTCAGGTTCATGGCGGATCGGGCCTCGCTGCGTTGCCTGAAGGGACAGGGGCGGTCTGATCGCCCGGAGCACGGCCGGGCCCGTGGCCGGCGTCGACGGTTCCGAGGCGAACGATGGAGCGGGTGGGGCCGGGCGGTCACGTCCCGGGTGCCTGTCCGGGTACCGGTCCGGCGTCGGCGTCGGCGTCGGCGTCGGCGTCGGCGTACAGGCAGAGAGCACGGAAACCGCAGCCGCGGCCCGCGGCTAGACCGAACCGTGACCTTGCGCGTCCGCGACGGGGTCCACCCGGCGCGCGGGCAGGAGGCGGGAATCTCCGGCGGGTCGGCACCGTGCGGACGGCTCCTGCCGCCCCGCGGGCACGGTGAACGACCGGGCGCGCCTCCCGCCGGCTCCGGGACACGCGGTCACCCGGAGCCGGCCCCCGCCGCGGCGCCGCTCCGTGATTCAGGCAAAAGCACAAAATCTGCCGGTACCCCTGGACGGGGCGCGAGCGAAACGGATAGAAAGCGCGCAACGGCAATCCGTACACCCACGGCTGCCGCCTCCGAGGCTGCTTCCCGCGCCTCCTCCGCGCATCCGCGTCCGGCCACCGATGCCCGCGCCGGTGCCCCGTCCCGCCCTGCCCCGCAGCCCACAGCCACGTCGAAGGCGCCGGGCGCGACCGGCCACCCGGTACACCGACAGTTGAGGTTGTCCCATGCCCCTGACCCTTGCCGACCTCCGCGCCCGCACGTTCAGCACCGTCCGCCTGCGCGAGGGCTACGACGAGGGCGAGGTCGACGAGTTCATCGACCTCGCCGAAGCCGAGCTCACCCGCCTGCTGCGCGAGAACGAGAACCTGCGGGCCGCGATCGCCGCGGCCCTCCTGCGCCCCGCACCCACGGCGCCGAACACCGGCGCCCCCGCCCCGGCGTTCCCGCCCCCGCGCCAGGCCCCGGACAACGCCGACAACGCCGCGCGCATCCTCGGACTCGCCCAGCGGATCGCCGACCAGGCCGTCGCGGGCGCGCACGCCGAGGCCCGGAGCGTCATCGCCGCGGCCCGGACCCGCGCCGAGGCCGTCGAAGGCGCCGCGCAAGCCTGCGCCGACACCCTCGAACGCGACACCCGCGTCTGGATCCAGGAGGTCATCGGGGGCCTGGAGGCCACCCGGGCCGCCCTGGAGGCCGGGATCCAGGGCCTGCGGTCCTTCGAATACGAGCAGCACAGCCGCCTGCGGAGCTACCTGGAGCAGCAGCTGCGCAGAGTGCGGACGCCGACCGGTGACGGCTCGCCCGTGGTGGCTCCCGTGCCCACCGGGCCGGCGGCCCTTCCCCCGGGCCGCCCCCGGCCGCCGGCCGACCCGCCGCCCGGCGCGGCCGGCCCGCCGCCGGCAGCCCTGCCGCAGTCCGCGAACACCCCCATCCCGGGCCTGCTGCTCAAGAGGGTCGCCGCCACCGTCCACCGCGCCGCCGCGCACCCCCACCCGGCCCGCTGAGCCGACGGGCAGGGGGGCAGGCCGTTCGGGGCTGCGGAACGTGTGGCCGGTCGCGCGGGCCGGCGGGGGAGAGGCCCGGGTCGTCGGCCCGGTCAAACGGGTAGCGGCCCGGAGGTGCACCGTATCCGTGCGGGGCGGCGGCCGAGGCAGCGGCCGTCGGCTCGGTGGCGCGCC
Organism: Kitasatospora sp. NPDC003701; assembly: GCF_053587085.1. Classification (NCBI taxonomy): domain Bacteria; kingdom Bacillati; phylum Actinomycetota; class Actinomycetes; order Kitasatosporales; family Streptomycetaceae; genus Kitasatospora; species Kitasatospora sp. NPDC003701. Next base: position 120,130 of record NZ_JBSFNM010000019.1, on the reverse strand, counting down.
GCGCGAGGTCTGTCCGGCGCGTCGTTCGGAGGTGCGGCAGGCCCTTGGTGCGTGGCTCAGCCGGCGGCCGAACCGCAGGCGAACAGGAACGGCACCATCGGCGCGGCGAGCGCGACGGCTGCGATGGACGTCCAGGCGAGCGGGTGGGGGGACTTGCCGGGGTACAGGAGGCGGGTCACCCGGGCGGCGACCGTCGAGCCGCCGGCGCCGAGGCCGAAGCCGGGTACCCGGCCGGCGGCGACCTCGCACATGGCGCTGGCCAGGGTGCGCGGCGGGTGGGCGAGGACGGCGCGGTCGTCGGCCACCATCTCCAGCAGGGTGGCGATCTCGGCGCGGGCGCCGGTCGCGAGCGGCACGCCGGGAAAGGCGCGGGCGAACGCTTCGGCGGCCCCGGTGACCAGGTGGTGACGGCCGCTCAGGTGGGCCCGTTCATGGGCGAGTACGGCCTGGAGCTGGGGCGGGGTGAGCGCCTTGAGGGCCCCGCTGGTGAGGACGATCCGGCGGGATCGCCCCGGCAGGCAGTAGACCGCGGGAGTGCTGTGGTCCAGCACGGTGGCGGCGAGGCCGGGCTCGCGCCGAGCCACCAGATCGAGCATCGCGCCGTGCCGGCGGCGGTCGCGCCGGGCGCGCAGGACGACGCCGGCGAACCGGCCGACCGGCCACAGGGCGACGATCAGCGGGGCGGCCATCTGGGCCGAGCCGACCGCGATCCCCAGGCCGGCCGTCCCGCCCACGCCACAGGCGTGGAGAATCCCGAGCACTCCCTGGTGCAGGTGTCGCTCCGGCACCACGAGGTGATGCACCACGAGGGCCAGGGAGACGGCGAAGGACGTCATCAGGCCGAGCCAGAGCGTGATGGCCAACCCGGGTGCGCGGTGCGGCCATCGTGCCCGTCGGAGCAGTCGGGGGGCGGCCAGCCCGACGAGCAGGGTGTAGGCGGCGAGGAGTGCGGTCGAGATCACGGCTGGTCCGGCACCGGCTTCGCGTCGAGCAGGCCGCGGATCACCTCGAGCTCGTCGGGGGAGATCTCCTCGATGAAGTGGGCCAGCGCGGCCGGGCGGTCCCGGCTGGAGCCGAGCGCCTCCTGCATCAGCGCGGCGGTGTACTCCTCGCGGCCGAGGGTCGGCCGGTAGAGCCAGGCCCGGCCCTGCTTCTCGCGGGTGAGAACGCCCTTCCCATGCAGGATGTCGGCGACGGTCATCACCGTGGTGTAGGCGACGGGGCGCTGCCGGTTGATGTCGTCGACGACCTCCCGCACCGTGGCGGGTCGGTTCCACGTCCACAGGCGGTCCATGATCTCCGCCTCCAGGTCACCCAACCGACGCACAGCCTGCCCACTTCCCCGAGGATCCCGTTGGTGGCCCCATGCTAGACGGCGGGCTCCGTGCGGTGGGGTGCCGGGCGACGGGGCGGCCGCTCGGGGCGGCCGCTCGGGGCGGCCGTCCGGAACGGTCCCTGTCCGGCGGTGCCGCTGAGGTCCAGGGGAGTTGCGGGAACCACCCCCTAATCTACTAAGTTGGTTCGCATCTGCTGTGGGTCGTGCCTGCGGCGGCCTCGTCGCCTGCACTCGCGTGGGCGCGTCACACACGTCGAAGGAGTGCGCCGAACGATGGGATCGCACCGCAGGCCGAACCCGCCCGGCCGGGTCCGGATGGCCGTCCTGACCACCGCGATGGCCGGCACCGCGGCCCTGGCTTCCAACGTCAGTGCCCACGCCGAGCCGGCGCCCTCGCTCGACGCGGTCAAGGCCCGGGTCGACGCGCTGAACGAGGAGGCCGAGGCGTCGATCGAGAAGTACAACGGCTTCAAGGAGAAGCAGCAGCAGCTCCAGGCCGGGGCCAACCGGCTGCAGGAGCGGGTCGCCGACGGGCAGGCCGCGATGAACGGGCTCAGGACCGAACTCGGTGCACTGGCCGGCGAGCAGTACCGCAACGGCGGGGTCGACCCCGCGGTCCAGCTCATGCTCAGTTCCAGCCCCGACTCCTACCTCACCCGGGCCTCGATGCAGGGTCAGGTGGCCACCTCGCAGACCGAACTGCTGAGGCAGCTCCAGGGCGAACAGCGTCGCCTGGACCAGGACCGCACGGAAGCCGCCGCGTCCCTGGCCCAACTGGAGGCCACCAATGCCGCGCTGGCCGCCGAGAAGAAGGGGATCCAGGACAAACTCGCGCAGGCCCAGGCGCTGCTCAACAAGCTCAGCGCGGCGGACCGGGCCAAGGTCAACGCCCAGGAGGCCGCCGCCCGCGCCTCCCGGGCCGGTGGTCGCAGTGAGCCGGCGCCCGCCTACCAGGGTCCGGCCACGGGTCGTGCCGCGGAAGCGCTCAAGTTCGCCTACGCCCAGCTCGGCAAGCCCTACGTATGGGGTGCCACCGGCCCTTCGGGCTTCGACTGCTCCGGCCTGACCGGCGCGGCGTGGAAGGCGGCCGGGGTCTCCCTCCCACGGGTCTCCCAGGCGCAGTGGAACGCCGGTCAGCGCATCGCCCGGGCCAACCTCCAGCCCGGCGACCTGGTCTACTTCTACGCCGACCTGCACCACGTGGGCATCTACATCGGCGACGGCAAGATGATCCACGCACCCCGCACCGGCAAGAACGTCGAGATCCTCCCGATCGACAGCATGGACGGCCCGGTCATGGGCGGCACTCGCCACTGAACCCGTCCCGGTGGGGGTGGCCGTGGATCCGACGCGGCCCTTGCGCTCCGTTCGTATATCGGATAATTTTGAACGCTCCGAGGTGCGTAGGGAAGGGCCTTCCGCCCGCTTGACGCCCCTCACCCACGCGGCGAAGTCGTCTAACGCCCTCTCCTTGGCGGGGCCGGACGAGGGTGCCGGACATCGACTCCTGGTGCGAGCGCGCGCCGTGCGCGAATCCTCCGGTCGCGTCCGGTGTCCACCCCGGGGTGGAGTGTTCTCCCTCCCGGGCATCCACCCGGAGGTGGTGGTGGCTCATTCCGTCGGCGGAGCAGCCTTGCGCCATGGATTCTCTCCACTCGGCAACCGTCCTGCTCACCGACACGTGCCTCGTGATCTTCTGCGTGGCCTGGATCGCGGGCGTCCTCTACTTCGCCGTGACGAGCCGGTCCGGGCTCGGCGGCTGGCTGCGCGGACTGCACCGTGCGATGCTGCGCCGGGTCCTGCTCGTCGCCGGTGCCTTCGCACTGTTCGCCGTGCTTGATCACACGCAAGGCTTCTGGCGCCGTTTACGGTACTGGCAACCGGAACTCGCGCTCGCGGGCGCTCTCCTGGTGGTCGCCTCCACCGCCCTGCTCCTGTGGGCCCGCTGGGTCCTGGGCACGATGTGGGCCAGCGTTCCCACGGTCCAGGAGCAGCACCAGCTGCGCACCGAGGGTCCCTACCGGCTGGTCCGTCATCCCATCTACACCGGAGTGCTCGGCCTGATCGCCGGCGGCATGCTGGCCTGCGGCTTCGGTGTGTGGATCGCCTATCTGCTCGCCGTTCTTCCCTGGCTGCTGCTCCGGGTCCGGGCCGAGGACGGCCTGATGGCCGGACAGTTCGGTGCCGACTTCTCGGCCTATCGCGCTCGCGTTCCGGCACTGATTCCTCGGAACACGGCCCGCCGGAGCTCGGCTGGAGAGCACGCGCGGATGTCGGATCCGGAGCGCGACTGACCTGAGGGTGACGGCGGCTCGGCAGGGCTCGCGGGTGGCGTGGAGCCGGCCGTTGACGGGAGATCTTGCGGTCGGGAGAGCCCAAAGTGAGGGTCACTCACCGGCCGAGACCGAAGAATTTCCTCCACTCGCTGACCGGCTTCCGCGCCGACAGGCCTCCGCACCGGCCTGCTGCCGCGCCGGCGCGGAAGCACGACGACCGGCGGCGCGAGGCGGCTTCGGTCGCCGCGCCCCGGCATCGCTAGCGTGCGCTCATGTCGCCCGTCCCGGGCACGCCCTCGGCGAGGCCGTAGCGCAGGAACACGGTGCCCTGCGAGCCGGCCACCGGCGCTTCGAGGAGCGTGAGGTTCGTGGGGACGGCGCCGCCGTCGAACACCTTCTTCCCGACGCCGAGGACGATCGGGTGGACCCAGAGGTCGAGTCGGTCGAAGAGCTTCTCGCGCAGCAGGGTCTGCACCAGGTCCAGACTCCCGACGACCTTCACCTGCTCGTGCCGGTCGCGGATCTCGCGCACCGCGGCGGGCAGGTCCGGGCCGAGCAGGGTGGAGCCGGCCCACGGGAGGTCGGGGTTTCCGCGGGAGGCCACGTACTTCGGGATCCGGTTGAACAGCTCGGCGATCTCGCCGTCCTTCTGGTGCGGCCAGTACGAGGCGAAGATGTCGTACGTCCGCCGGCCGAGCAGGAGCGCGTCCGTGCCCTGGTAGGCGGCGAGGATCTGCGCCCCGGTGGCCTCGTTCATCAGGGGCGCCTGCCAGCCGCCGAACGGGAACCCCTCCGGGTCCTCGTCGGGGCCGCCGGGCGCCTGCCCGACGAGGTCGAGGGTCGCGAACATCTCGATGTCGATGAGGCCCAATGCCTTACTCCCGATTCCTCGAAGCGCCGTGCCGACCGGTCGTGACGCTCAGCATGCTGCCGTGCCGACGCCGCCAGGCCGGGATGACACTCCGGCCCTCCCACTCACGGTAGATCACAGGCCGCCTCCCGGTCGGCCGACCGGTAGGCCGGGTGGCTCACTGAGGTCCGGGGTGCGTGAGGCGCGTGCTGCGCGGTGGAGAGGTCACGGTCGGTCGTGCCGGCACCGGCTGTCCTGCAGGCGGCACATCAGGCACAGCTCCCTGCCGCCGGCGCGCCGGTCGGCGGGAACGGGACAGTGACGGCTCTCCGCGCGCGGCCTCTCCAGGTCGTACGACGGCTTCGACCCGGGCTCGGCACGGTAGTGGCCGCAGGGGCAGGCGCTCTCTTCGCGATCGCCCTGGTCCTCGCTGTGTCTGCACCTGAGGAGCATGTAGTGCTCGCCGCGGCCGTGGTCGCAGACGGTGCAGGGCGGCCAGGGCTCGGTGCGGTACTCGCCGCAGTCGCAGTACGTCTCGTCTCGTTCCGGTGGCCGGCCCAGTCACCGCCACCGTCGTAGCTGTCCCCCGAGGCCGAGACCCGCTCGGAGCAGCCGCCCCGGTGCTCACCGTGGCCGCAGGCCGCACGGTCCCCCACCGGGCCGATGACGGTGATGCGTGCCCGCGGTTGGAGGAAGTCACAGATCGGTAGCCGGGGAGGGCAATCGAGCAAGAGCTATTGACCAACCCGGCTCCGGTTTCTACATTCTGTGGAAACCGGAGTGCGGAATCCTGATTCCGCATCGCGGATCCAATCAATGGGTCGGGCCTGTTCGCCGCAGGGCCCGGCAGGTGGGCGGCGGCACCGCTGCCCACCAGGGTCGTCCCAACGTCGCCACGTCCCGTTCCAGGCGCCGTTCCCGGACCCGAAGCCGCCCATGATGTGGAGGGAACACGCGCATGCGACGTCAGACAGCGCTCCTGGAGTCCGGACCGGCCCCGCACCCCGTCGACGAGGTGCTGCCGCCCGGGCGGATGGCGACCGTGGCGCTCCAGCACGTGGCCAGCATGTACGCGGGGGTCGCGGCGCCGCCCCTGATCATCGGCGCAGCGGCCGGCCTCTCCGCCGCCGAGCTCACCACCCTGCTCGCCGCGAGCCTGTTCATCGCCGGCATCGCCACGCTGCTCCAGACCCTGGGGTTCTGGCGGATCGGTTCGCGACTGCCGTTCGTCAACGGCGTGTCCTTCGCCACCGTGTCGCCGATCCTCGCCGTGGTCGAAGCGAAGAAGGGCGCGGCACTGCCGCTGATCTTCGGCTCGACCCTGATCGCGGGTCTGTTCTGCTTCCTGTTGGCACCGGTCTTCTGCCGGCTCGTCAGATTCTTCCCGCCGGTCGTCAGCGGGACGGTCATCACGCTGATCGGCCTCTCGCTGCTCCCCGTGGCGGGGAACTGGTCCCAGGGCGGCGACTCCCGCGCGTCGGACTTCGGCTCCCTGGGCAACCTGGGACTGGCGGGGCTGACCCTGCTCTCGGTGCTGCTCTTCAACCGTTTCCTGCAGGGGTTCCTGCAGCGGATCTCGATCCTGCTCGGGATGCTGGTGGGCACCCTGGTGGCGATCCCGCTCGGCAAGGTCGACGCGGGCGCCCTCGGCAGCCTGCCGGTCTTCGAGCTGCCGCACCCGTTCGCGTTCGGCGCACCGCAGTTCGAGGCCGCCGCGATCATTTCGATGCTGGTGGTGATGCTGGTCTCGATGACCGAGTCCACCGCGGACATGATCGCGCTGGGCGAGGTGGTGGAGCGGCCGGCGGACGACCGTACGATCGCGGGCGGACTGCGTGCGGACGGTCTGGCGACGGCGTTCGGCGGCGTGTTCAACGGTTTCATCTGCTCGGCGTTCGCGCAGAACATCGGACTGGTGGCACTGACCCGGATCCGCAGCCGCTTCGTGGTCGCGCTGGCCGGGGTCTTCCTCGTCGTGATGGGCCTGGTGCCGGTCGTCGGCGGGCTGGTGTCCCTGGTGCCGCAGCCGGTGCTGGGCGGCGCGGGTGTGGTGCTGTTCGGGTCGGTGGCGGTGGCGGGGATCCGCACCCTCGGCAAGGCGGACCTGAGCGCCGGGTCGAACGCGATCATCGTCGCGGTCAGCCTCGCCTTCGGCATCTTCCCGATCGCCTTCCCCGGCTTCTACCACGCGTTCCCCGAGCAGATCGCGACCGTGCTGAACTCCGGGATCTCGGTCGGCTGCCTGCTCGCGGTCACGCTGAACCTGCTGTTCAACCACCTCGGACGAGGGCGCGAGGTCCCGCCCGCGTACGTGCCCGAGGAGCAGGTCGAGGCGCTGGGACGGGTGGGCGACCCGGCCTGACCGGGCTCGTCGGTGGGCCGGACGCACGCCGTCCGGCCCACCGGCGCGGGAGGAACGCGCGCGCACGACGCAAGGGGCTCGGCGGACGGGCCGATCGGGTCCGGCGCGAACAGCACCCGCGCACACGCAGGACGGTCCTGCTGATTCCGAGACCCTTGATTTGCAAACATCTTGACACGGGGGAACCACAGCCACAGGATCGGCGTTCAGGGCATCGGACAGGGGGCGGACACCGCGCCGCCGTACTCCGACGGGTTCCCGGACGCCCCGGAACACGCGACGCGTCGTCGAGGCGCCCACCTCAGGGCAGGACCTTGCCGACGGCCGAGGCCTCGATCGGACCCTCCGGCATCCGCGCGGGCCGCACCGACGGCCGTCCGTGGAGGTACCCGGGTCACCAGCACGTCGACCGGCCCGCGCCGGTGAGCACGCGTTACCCCCGCACCGTCGTCGTCGCCCCTTCCCGCGCAGCGTCGCGCGTCACCCCGGAGCGTTCATGTCCACCACCCCGCACCGTCGTACCGCCTGCACCGCCTCAGGTCTCCTGCTCACGCTCGCCGTGAGTACCGCCTGTTCCACCGGCCAGGAGTCCTCCTCGTCCTCCGCGCCGGGTGCCCCGGTCGCTCCGGTGAGCGGCAGGATCGCGATGACCTACCTGCAGAAGCAGGGCGACCAGGAGTACTTCATCGGAGAGGCGGCCGGGGCGACGGCCAAGGCCGCCGAGCTCGGCGTCGACCTCAAGGTCGTCAACCTGGGCAACGACGTGAACAAGACCGTCAGCGAGGTCCGGTCCGCGATCGCGCAGAAGACCGACGGACTGATCGTCGTCGTTCCTGATCCGGCGGTCGGCCCGCAGATCGTGCAGGCGGCCAGGGACGCCAAGGTCGCGCTGCTGACCTCGGACGACCAGATCTGTGCCACCGGCCCCGACCCGGCGGGCTGCGCACCGGGGAGCATGGTGCCCCGGATCGGCTTCAACGGCGAGCAGATGGGCATCGAGGTCGGCAAGCGCGCCGCCGAGGAGTTCGGCAGGTCCGGCTGGAACCCGGCCGAGACCCGGAGCATCTCCGCCTGGAAGCAGGACGTCACCGTCTGCACCTCCCGGGTCAAGGCGGCCAAGGCCGCCTTCCTGAACGGCGGCGGCACCGGCGTGCAGAACATCGACGTCGCCACCGACAACACCCCCACCGGTGCCCAGGACAGGGTCGCCGCCGTCGTCACCGCGAACCCGAACGTGAAGCACTGGGTGGTCTGGGGCTGCAACGACGAGAACGTCCAGGGCGGCGTCACGGCTCTGGAGAACGCCGGCTTCAAGGCCGACCACGTCATCGGTGTGGGCCTGGGCGCCTACCTCGCCTGCAAGAACTGGGGCTCCGGCAAGCCCTCCGGCCTGCGGGCAGCCCTGTTCATCAACGGCAAGGACGTCGGGGCGCTGGCCGTCCAGACCCTCTACGACAGGCTGAAGAGCGGCAAGGAGATGCCGGCAGAGGCGTTCGCCCCCACGACCATGGTCGACGCCGCCACCTTCAAGGCCAGTGGCGTCACCTGTAGCTGACGCACCACCACCGCGCCGGCGTCCGTACGGTCGCCGGCGCGGCACCGTACGCGACGCCGCTGTTCGCCCACCGCGCCTCGTCCGGCGCCGTCATCGAGGACAACGACCTCGACAACGGACTGAATCTGCGCGCCGACCTGAACGCCACCGACGCCGCCCAGGTCACCACCGACGAGGTCACCACCAACGGCACCGACCGGATCCTGCCCCTGCTGCCGCCCCTCACCTACACCAGCAGCGACCCGGCCGTCGCCACCGTCGACTCCTCCGGCCGGGTGACCGCCAGGGCCGCCGGCGCTGCCGTCATCACCCCCGTCACCACCAGCCAGCTCGGTGGCACGACGGGTCGACCGGTCACGATCCGCGTGAGCGGTGGTTTCCTCACCGGGAGAGAGTGGGCAACGAGCGCCGGAGCCAGGGGTGTTGTGCAATCGTGATCCCGCCGGACGGGATCCGGCGCACCGGTGGACCGCATGCGCGTGGTGTGGCCCGACCTGATCGGTCATCGGTTGCTGTGCCTTCTGGAGGCTGACCGCGGGCGGGCGGCGGGGGAGCGTACGAACGGGCAGAAGCTACGGCCGAGTAGGTCTTGACGCCTCGGCTCACCCACTGCCACCTTCGTGGTTGAAAGTGCTTGAAATGCTCGCGGTTGAAGCAAATATGAGCTCACTCTCTGCATCGTCGTGCTGCCGGCCGCGTGTCCCGCCGTCACGGCACGAGCAACCCGCAACGTGGCAGGTTCTCGGTGGGGGAGCGGGTCGACATCGCCGGTCGGAACGAACCCCTTCAGTCCGGTGCTGGGCGCACGAGCCCGCGTTCCCCCCCCGCCGCCGCCTGCGCGCTTCGCGCCCCCGGTCGCCCGCTCGCCGGGCGGCTTCATCGCCTTCCCCCACAGAAGGAGTCAGTCATGCACTGGTCGTTCCGACGAGGCCGACGCCTCGTCGTACTCGCCTCGGTCGCCGTCACCCTCCCGCTCACGGCCGTGCCCTCTCCGGCGTCCGCCGCTCCCGCCCCCGCCGCGGCCGTGGTGCCGCAGCCGGTCTCCCAACTGGCTGGCCAGGGACCGGGGTTCACCCTCACCGCCGCGACCCGGATCGCCGTGCTCTCCGGGGACTCGGCGTCGGTCGGCGTCGGCACCTACCTCGCCGACCTGCTCGCTCCCGCGACGGGTTACACCCTTCAGGTCGTCGGCGGAACCTCGGCGCCGGCGAACGCCGTCGTCCTCGACCCCGGGGGACCCGAGTCGCTGGGCGCGGAGGGATACACCCTCTCGTCCGGCGGCAGCGGGGTCGTCGTCAGGGCGCGCGGCGCCCAGGGCCTGTTCCGGGGTGTGCAGACCCTGCGCCAACTGCTCCCCGCCGCAGTGGAGTCCCGCACCAGGCAGTCCGCTTCGTGGACCGTCGCGCCCACGGAGATCTCCGACTCCCCGCGGTACGAGTACCGCGGTGTGATGCTGGACGTCGCCCGTCGGTTCTTCCCCGTCGCGCAGGTCAAGCGCTACATCGACGAGGCCGCGGCATACAAGATCAACAAGTTGCACCTGCACCTGACGGACGACCAGGGCTGGCGGATCGCCGTCGACGCCCTGCCGAACCTGACCAAGGTCGGCGCCAGCACGCAGAGCGGCTTCACCGGCGGCACCGACTGGTACTACACGGCGGCGGACTACCGGGAGATCGTTTCCTACGCCGCGTCCCGGTTCATGACCGTGGTGCCCGAGATCGACGGACCCGGCCACACCCGGTCGGCCCTGGCCTCGGTGCCCGAACTGAACTGTGACGACAGGGCGAAAGCGCCGTACTCCGGCTTCGACGTCGGCATCAGCCTCTACTGTCTGAGCGACCAGAAGCACAAGGACGCGACCCGGAGCTTCCTGCAGACCGTCATCAAGGCCGTGGCCGCGCTGACCCCCGGCCCCTACATCCACCTCGGCGGCGACGAGACTCCGCAGGCCACCTCGGAGCAGTACGACTCCTACGTCAAGGCGGCGGCCGACGCGACCGCCGCGGAGAAGAAGACGGTGATGGGCTGGCACCAGCTCGGCCAGTCCCCCCTCCCCGCCGGCAGCCTCCTGCAGTACTGGGGAGAGGACAGCGACCGCCGGAGCATCGGCACCACGACGGAGACCACGAGCGTCGGCGAGGTCCGCAAGGGTGTCGCGCAGGGCGCCGGGTTCATCATGTCCCCGTCCGACCACGCCTACCTGGACATGAAGTACGACGCTTCCACGCCGTACGGCCTGAGCTGGTCCGGCTACGTGCCCGTGCAGCGGTCCTACGAGTGGGACCCGGCGACCGTCACCGGCAAGCTCGACGGCACCGGCGCCATCGTCCCGGCCCAGAAGATCGCCGGCGTCGAGGCCGCCCTCTGGGCCGACCGCGCCTACCGGGGCAGCAGCGCGCTGCCGAATTCCAGCACCTACTGGCCCGCGCCGCAGGAGTACGCCGACTTCATGAGCTTCCCCCGGCTGCCCGCCCTCGCCGAGGTCGGCTGGAGCCCCCAGTCCGCCCGTGACTGGAACGACTTCCGCCAGCGCCTCGCCCAGCACGGCCCGCGCTGGACCGCCGCCGGCATCGGGTTCTACGCGGCCCCCGACATCGCCTGGCCCGGACCGTCGGGTACCGGCCTGGACGGTGTCCACACCCTCACCACCGGCGGCAAGGCCCTGGACGTGCCAGGTTCCTCCACCGTTCCCGGTACCCGGCTCGTCACCTGGACCGCACATGGCGGTGCCAACCAGAAGTGGTCCTTCACCCGCCAGAGCGACGGCACCTACACGCTCGTCAACCAGGCCTCCGGGCTCTGCGCCGACGTGAGCGGCGGGTCGACCTCGGCCGGCGCGGCCGTCGCCCAATGGACCTGCACCGGCAACACCAACCAGCGCTGGACCGCCACCCCGGTGAGCGGCGGGTACACCCTCGCCTCGGCCAAGAGCGGACTCCTGCTCACCACGGCCTCGACCGCCGACGACGCCCTGGTCACCCAGCAGGCCGCCTCGGGCAGTGCGCTCCAGCGGTGGACCATCGGCTGACGCCGACGATGCTCGTGGTGACGTCGTCGGACGGTCCGACCCATCGAGCGGCGGAGGCTTCGACTGTCCTGCAAAGGGTCTGTCGGCCCGTCGACGACGTCACCACGCACTCCTCCTACCGGCCGTCCCCACGTCGGCCGTCGTGCTCGACGCTCCGGACGGCGGTCGGCGTTCGTGTCGACGCCGCCGCCCCCGTCACCCGCGCCGCCCCATCCACCCCGCCCTTCACCCGCGCCGGATCAGCCGGACGACGGACCGCGCAGATAGCGCTGCGGTGTGGTGCCCACGGTACGGCGGAAGGCGACGAGGAAGGCGCTGGGCGTGGCGTAGCCGACCGCATGCGCGACCCGGGCCACCGGGTGGCCCTCGGCGAGCAGCGGGAGCGCGGCGCGCAGCCGCAGGTGGGTGCGCCAACGGTCGAAGCTCATCCCGGTCTCCTGCGCGAAGAGCCGGCTCAGTGTGCGCCGGCTGGTGCCGACCGCACGGGCCAGGGCCTCCAGCGTGCGGGAGTCGGCGGGGTCGGCCAGCAGCAACGCGGCGACCGCCCGCGCGCGGTCGTCGACCGGCTCGGGGACGGCGATGGGCGTGCTGGGCAGCGGGCGCAGCAGGTCGAAGACGACGGCCTCGGCGCGCTGCCGGGCGGGCGGCGCGAGGTCGTCCCGGCCCAGGTGGGACAGCAGCCCGGCCAGCAGGTCGTCCACGGCGACCACGGTCGGGCAGTGCCAGTCCACGGGACACGTGTCCGGGGCGAGGTAGAGGCTGTGGAACACGGTGTCGCGCGGCGCGCCGGTGCGGTGGACGGTGCCGGCCGGGATCCAGAGCGCGCGGGTCGGCGGCAGCACCCACGAGTCGGCGCCGACCGCCACTCCCAGTACGCCCCGGGTGGCCCAGGCCAGTTGGTGACGCGGATGCTCGTGCGGTCCGAACCACTCGCCGGCGGCGAGCGGGAACGAGCCGACCACGATGGCGCCCACCGGCTCCGCCGGTACGCGTGGGGGCGCGGCGATCACCCGGACGGCCGGAACGGCCGGGCCCGGCGGCGCGACTCGGGAGCTCATCCGGTCATCCTACGATCCCTGGCCGCTACGCGACATCACCTGGCCCGGGCGCGTCTCGCGGCCACCCCGCCTGCTGCCTAGGGTCGTTGGCATGCCGATGAACCTGATGCACCGCAAGCTCTGCAGTTCCAAGAAGTGGGCCGCCGACGTGGCGGAGCGCATGCCCGGGATGCTGGACGGCGTCGAACTCGGGGACGACGTCCTGGAGATCGGCCCCGGCTTCGGGGCGACCACCCGGGTGCTGGCCGCCCGCGTCGAGCGGCTGACCGCGGTCGAGATCGACGCGGAGTCGGTCCGTCTGCTGCGCGCCGAGTTCGGCGAGCGGGTCGAGATCGTGCGGGGCGACGGCGCCCGGATGCCGTTCCCCGACCGGCACTTCTCCGCGGTGGTGTGCTTCACGATGCTGCACCACGTGCCCTCGCCCGCCCAGCAGGACGCGCTGTTCGCCGAGGCGCACCGGGTGCTGCGGCCCGGCGGCGTCTTCCGCGGCGTGGACAGCCAGCCCAACCCCAGGTTCCGGCTGCTGCACGTCGGCGACACCATGGTGACGCTCGACCCGCACACCCTGCCCGACCGGCTGCGCGGGGCCGGCTTCGCGGACGTCGAGACGGACCATCAGCCGGGCCGCCGGATCAGCTTCCTGGCGCGCCGCGCCTGAGCGGGGCACGGTCGTCTCCGGTCCGCTCCGTCCGGTCCGCTCGTCGCGACCGAACGGGGGCCCGGCTGCACAACAGTCAGATCGAGGCCTGTCTCTCAGCGGAAGCCCGGGTGGCCACCCGGGCCGGTCCCCGGTTGGGTCGCTTCCTTCCAAGCATGCGAGCCATGCAGCGAGGCTGCTACGACCGGGGGCTCACGACCGCCCCCGCTGCAACGTCGACCACTACTTCGGTCCAGCCGCCCGGACGGGACGACGGATTCGGCCGCCGTCGGCCACCGGGTGGCGGTCCGTCCGACCGCCTGCCGGGTGGCATGTTCGCGCCCGAAATATTGCAGCTCAAAGCCCTGGTCACCGCCGATGCGCTGGTTTAGCATTCCCGGCACGGCGGCCCCACCACATGCAGCACACCGGGCCGCCGGGTAGAGCAGCCGCGCCAACCCCGGTCGTGGCTGGACCCCTACCGGCCGGGGTCCCGCGGAACGCCCCCCCTCCTCGGGTCCCCGGTCACCTCTGCCCGTCCGTGGCCCGTCAGGCAGTCGGGACGGCCACGGAGCCTTGAGATCACGGCGAGCGGGAGCGGGCGAAGCGCTGCATCTCGGCCTCGGCCGGATGCCGGTGGTTGCCACGTCCGGCCGCTCGCACCGCTCGTCGACCGCCGCTGCGACCGCCGTGCCGACCATGCCCGGTACGAGCCGTGTTCCGCCGGCCTGGGTACGGGCCGGGGCAGGTGCTCGGCGACCAGGTCGGACAACTCGGCCGGGCGCCCGAGGATTTCTACCACCGGCAGTACCGGGCCGGGTGGGAGCACGGGTGGGACAACTCGATCCATGTCCCGCGGCCCGGAGGGGCGGACGGGCGGGATCCCAGGTCACCCGCCGCGGATCGAAGCCGACCGCGGGTCGGCGGGGTGCCGTTGCACGGGGGTGGACCGATGAGGTGCCTTGACAGCGTTCCGGCCGGCGGAAATACTCTCGGCCAACCTGACAGCGGGAACTGCCCGTTGTGAGGGGGCACGTCCAGCCCGCCGCGACGACGCGGCGCCCGGCCCTTCGGGGCAGCTCGGCCACCGGTGCGGAGCACGCGGTACGGCTCGCGCCAGGACCCCCGCCAGGCTCCCGCACGGATCCCACTCCTCGCCGCACCCTGCGGGCCGTGCCCCCTCGGGGCGCGGGTTCCGGACACGGTGCGGCCGCCCGGGACGCATCAGGGCTCGCCGGCGCGGCAGCGCCACCGTGTCACCAGGAAAGGTGCCACCGATGACCACTCCCCACTCCTCCGGAAGCGGTTCGCGTCTGCGCTCGAACGTCCTCGGGACCTTCGACACGATCGTGATGGCGGTGGCCGGCAGTGCCCCGGCCTACTCGCTCGCGGCCACCACCGCCACCCTCGCGGGTGTCGCGGGGCTGTACTCGCCCGCCGCGCTGTTGTGGTGCGCGATACCGATGCTCGGCATCGCCTGGGCCTTCAACCACCTGGGCCGGATCGACGTCAACGCCGGTGCGAGCTACTCCTGGGTCGGCCGGGCGTTGCACCCGGCCCTGGGCTTCATGAGTGGTTGGGCCCTGGTGGTCGCCGCCACGCTCTTCATGGTGGCCGGTTCGCTGCCCGCCGGGGCGTACACCCTCTCGCTGTTCTCGGCGGAGCTCGCCGAGAACACCGCGCTGGCCACCACGGTCGGGGCCGGCTGGTTCCTGCTGATGGCCGGGCTGGTCCTGATGGGCGCCCGGATCACCGCCCGCGCCCAATGGATCATGACCGGCATCGAGGTCGCGATCCTCGTCGTCTTCGGCGTGGCCGCACTCGTCCGCGGCGGTACCGCGGCGGTCTTCTCCTGGTCCTGGATCTGGGGCCTCGGACATTTCGGCGGGGTGAGCGGATTCGCCGCCGCGGCACTGATCGCCGCCTTCTACTTCTGGGGCTGGGACGTCACCGCCAACCTGAGCGAGGAGACGACCGACAGTCGCCGCAACGCGGGCCTCGGCGGCCTGCTCGGCGTCGTGACCACCTTCGCGGTCTTCGAGATGGTGACCATCTCCGTCAACCTGATCATCAGCCAGGAGGACATCCAGGCCGACAGCAGTACCCTGCTCGCCGACCTGGGTGAGGCCGTCTGGCCCGGCTGGGGCGGCAAGGTGCTGGTCGTCGCGGTGGTGCTGTCGACCGTCGCCACCTTGGAGACCACCCTGATCCAGGTATCCCGCTCACTGTTCGCGATGGGCCGCGACCGTACCGTCCCCGCCGCCTTCGGCCGGTCCCACCAGCGCTGGCAGACCCCGTGGGTGGCTCTCGCCGCCGTCGCCGTCGTCTCGTTGATGCTCCTGGTGGCCTCCAACGCGCTCGGCTCGGTCAACACCGTCCTGACCGCCGCGGTCAACGCCATCGGACTGCAGATCGCCCTCTACTACGCGCTCGCCGGCCTCGCGGTCGTGGTCGCGTACCGCAGGCTGCTGTTCAAGTCGCTCTCCAACGCCGTGTTCATCGGACTCTGGCCACTGGCCGGCGCACTGTTCATGACGTTCGTCTTCGTCCACGCCCTCTTCGACTTCACCGACCTCCAACTCGCCCTCGGGCTCGGCACCCTGGCCCTCGGCATCGTCCCGATGGTGTGGTACTGGGCCCGGGGCAGCTCCTACTACAGGCCGGCCAGGCTCGACGCGACCGACGCCGACGACGTCGAAGCCCGTTACGGGCAGAGCGAGTTGAGCCTCGCCGCCGGGAGCCGGGACGGCCTCGCCACAGATCTGTGACCCGGCGGTGGCCGCCCGGCCGGGCGGCCACCGTGCATCCCCCCGTCGTCCACGACCGGAGAGCGAGCCCATGGCCAGAGCGCGCAGTCGCCCCGCACCGTCCGCCTTCGACCCGACCTTCCGTGACCGACCACTCGCCGAGGCACGTCAGGACCTGCTGGTGGGACGCTGGCAGGGCGCGCGCGACCTGCTGCGCGCCACCGGACGGGACTGGGACCGCCGTACCCACCGGATGCGCCTGCTCGCCGACGCGGCCGCGGGCAACCGGACCGTCGAGACCTGGCAGGCCGCGGACCCGGGCAACCGCGACGCCATGGTGCTGCGAGCCGAGACCGATGTGATGCGCCTGTTCAACTCCGTCGCAGCGGGCCCCCCACCGGTGCCCCGGGCGGACGCCACCGACCGCGAGCGGCTCGACCGTGCCATGCGGACCTGCCTGCTGGCCGCCGACGGCAGCCCGGACGACCCGGTGCCCTGGGTCTCGCTGATCACCCTGGCCCGGCTGTACGCGGGCGGCCACCCGCAGACCAGGCGGTGGTGGCACGAACTGCAGGCCCGCGACCGCGACAACCGGGAGGGCCACCACCAGGTGCTGCGCCACTTCTCCGCCCGCTGGCACGGATCGCACGGCAAGATGTACGACTTCGCCTGCGACACGGCCTCCTTCGCGCCCGTCGGCTCGCCCCTCGTGGTGCTCACCCAGGCTGCCCGTGCCGAGCACTACCGCAGTCTGGCCGCCGGTGGCGGGACCACCGGCCTGGTGCTGTCCCAGCACTGGCGGAGCGAGGTCGCCGTCCGAGATCTCGACCAGAGCTGCGAGCAGTGGCTGCGGCATCGCGCCTTCGAGTTCGCCCAGGATGTCGCGGACCTCAACTACCTCGCGCACGGGCTGGTGATGGCAGGGATGACCGACCAGGCCCGGTACGCCTTCTCGCTTCTCGGCAACCGCCCGACCCGGGTCCCCTGGGCCTACTCGGACGATCCGGAGGAACTCTTCCGCCGCTGGTACAACCGCATGGCGCGCTGACGCCGGCATCGCCAGGAGGGTGGCCGAGGGCGCTCCGGTGCACCTGGGCGGCGGGTGTCGCTCCCTCGCCACCACCGGCGTGCTCGTGGCCTGCGGACTACGCGGTCACCCCCTCCCGGGCCGGTCGTGGACCGGCAGGCGCAAGCACGCTCCGCCACCGCGGTGCACGGGCCGACCGGCGGCGGCCGGTCTCCGTCCGGGCTACCGTGGATGCCTGGGCCGTGGAATCCGCGGGCCCGATGGGAGCTGGGCGTGGACGACCTCGGTGACGGAACGGCCTTCGGCGGAGTGCGGGGGAGTGTGTTCGCGGGGCGCGCGGGGGAGATGCGGCTGTTGCTGGGTGCGGTGTCGGAGGCGCGTCCGGCGGTGGTGCTGGTGGAGGGGGAGGCGGGGATCGGCAAGTCGCGGCTGGTCGCGGAGGCGTCGGCGGTGCTGAGCGCCCAGGGGTTGCGGGTGCTGGCGGGCGGGTGCCATCCGTTGCGTGAGCCGTTGGCGTACGGGCCGGTGATCGACGCGCTGCGCCGGGTCGGCCCGTGGCTGCCGCCGCCGGGGCAGCTGGGCGTCTCCGCGGGGGCGCTGGCGCCGTTGCTGCCGGACCTGGTCGCGGCCCTGCCCGAGGCGCCGTCGGCGGTACCCGACGGGCCGGGCGCGGGTCGGTTCCGGGTGGTGTCGGGGGTGCGGACCCTGCTGGAGGCGGTGGCACCGGCCGTACTGGTGGTGGAGGACGTGCACTGGGCGGACGAGGCGACCCGGGAGCTGCTGTTGTTGCTGGCGCGGGACATGCCGCGCGATGCGGCGTTGGTGCTGACTTACCGGGCGGAGGACCTGCCGGCCGGCGTGCCGGTGCTGGGGATGCCGTACCGGCGTCCGCCGTCCACCAGCGGGGCCGAGATCGTGCTGGGGCCGCTGGGCGAGGCCGAGCTTCGGTCGATGGCACGGGACGTGCTGGGCGGCGATCCGGCACCCGGCCTGGTGCGGACCCTGCTGGAGCGCAGCGGGGGTCTGCCGCTGGTGATCGAGGAGGACCTGATCACCCTCGCGCGTTCACCGGGCGGAGCCGACGTGGCCGCGCTGCGGGTGCCCCGCAGCCTGGGCGAGGTGCTGGCCGAGCGGACCGGACGGCTGAGCCCGGACGCGACCGCACTGGTCAACGCCGCGGCGGTGCTCGCCGTCCCGGCCACCCAGAGCCTGCTCGCCGAAGCGGCCGGCTTGGACGACCCCCACGGCTACGACGCTCTGCTGGAGGCGCTGGATGCCGCCGTGCTGCGGCAGGTGGGCCCGGACACCTACGGATTCGCGCACGCCCTCGCCCAGGAAGCGGTCTACGACGCCGTCCCGGGTCCGGTGCGCACCCGCGCCCACCGCCGCGTCCTGGAGGTCCTGCAGGCGCAGGATCCGCCGCCGCTGGTGCAGATCGCCCACCACACCCGCGCCCTGGGCGACCGGGCCGCGTGGCTGCCCCGGGCCCAGGCCGCCGCCGACCAGGCCACCGAGGTCGGCGACCACGGCACCGCCGCTGCCCTGCTGAACGAGATCCTCGACCAGCCCGGTCTCACCCCCGAGCAGCTCAGCCACGCCGCCTATGCCCTGTCCTACGCCGCTGCGGCCGGCACCGAGGCCGCCACCACGGTCAGGATCCTGCGCCGGATCGTGCGGGTGGCCGGCCTGCCCACCGCGGTGCGCGGCGGGATCAGGGCAAGCCTCGGGGCGTTGCTTGTCTACCAGGCCGGCGACCTGTCGGGCGAGGAGGAGTTGCTGACCGCCCTGTCGGAGGTCGGGGACAGCGATCCGGTGGCCGCCGCCAGGCTGCTCGCCTATCTGGGCCTGTCGGACACGGGCCGGTTCTCGCTCGCCGAGCAGAGGAGCATGGTCGAGCGCGGCTACGCCCTGCTGGCCGAGAACGAGGATCTCCAGGTCCGGTCGCTGCTCGACCTCGCCCGCTTCCTGCAGCGGTGCTGGGTGGCCGATCCCGCGGTCCCGGAGCTGTTGGCGGCGCTGCCCCGGGAGGGTGACGACGTTCAGGTGCTCCAGGTCACGGCGCTGATCGTCTGCGGCAGCATCGGCTGCTCCTTCGGTGTGGGGCACGACGGGCGCGCCGTGGTCGGCCTCGCGGACACCCGGGCCTTGGCACCGCGCATCCGCCTGCCCGTCCTGGAGCTCTACCTGGACGAGTACGAGGTCGTGCTCGACTGGCAGGCCGGCCGCTGGGACGACGCCGGACGGGGCCTGGCCGCCTTCCAGGAACGCTACCCGGACAGCCCGAAGGGGTCCGGCGGAATGCTGGCCACCGTGCGGGGTCTCATCGCCGCCGCCCGTGGCCTGTCCGCCCGGGCTTCCGCCGAGTTCGAACGGGTGCTGGCCCGTGGCGGCGTGCACCTGGAGTCGCTCGGTGCCGCCGCCGGCGCCGCCCGCCTCCAGCTCGCCCGCAACGACCCGCAGGCCGCCTGGCGTGCCCTGACCGACCCGCTCGACTTCCTCGCCTTCCTCGACCGCAAGGAGGCCTGGGGCTGGGCGTGGGACGTCGTGCCCGCCGCCGTCGAATCGTTGCTCGCCCTGGACCGCGCCGAGGAGGCCCGCGAACTGACCGAGCGTCACGCCGCCGCCACCGAGGGCCGGGACGCGCCCGGTGCCGTCGCCGAACAGGATCTGTGCCGGGGCCTGGTGCTGCGCGCCGGCGACCCCGACGGTGCGATGGCGGCCTTCGACCTCGCGGCGGCGCAGTGGCGCGTCATCGGCCGCCCGTACCATGCCGCGCTCGCCGCGGAGCACGCCGCCCGTACCCGGACCGACCCCGTCGAGACCGCTGCCCGCCTGGCCGAGCCGATCGCCACCTTCGAACGGCTCGGCGCGAGGTCCGACGCCGCCCGCGGCCACCGCCTGCTGCGCGAACTCGGCTGGACCGCCCCGAACCCGCGTGGCCGGGCCGGCTACGGTGACCGGCTGTCACCGCGCGAGGAGCAGGTCCGCGACCTGCTCGCCTCCGGTGCCACCAACAAGGACATCGCCGCCGCCCTGTTCCTTTCACCGCGCACCGTCGAACACCATGTCGCCGGCGTCCTGGCCAAACTCGGTACCACCCGCGCCGACCTGGCCCATGGACAGGCCTGAGCCGATCCCTGCCGTGAGGACTCCTCCGGTGGCACCCGGACCGGGGCACCCCGCAACCGGCTCCTGAGCAAGGCCGTCGCGGTCCGGATGGTGATCGTGAAGGTGAACGGCGTGGTGGGTGGCGGTCGGTGAGGAGGGACACGCGCGGGCACCGTGGCTTCCCGACCATCGTCGACGAAGACCGCGTGGCCTCCGGTGGGGTGCTGAATCGGGATGCCGGCCGCCGCGCGCAGACGCTCACCGAGGTAGGCGAAGGACGACGCGAAGCCCGGAGGCGGTCCATGAGCTGCGCGGCGGCCGGTCACCGACCTGCCCTCCAGCGCCTCGAAGGCCGAAACGGCCCGCCGGAGCCGACGGACCGTCACGGACGTTCGAGGTCAGGGGGTGCGGATCCAGAACTCGATGGAGAGGGGCGGGACGGTGATCTCCAGGGTGGGCCCGTTCTTGACGCCGACGTTCTGCTGGTTGGTGGCGGCTCCGTAGCGGTAGCCCTGGAAGGTGGCGGCGGGGGTCTGGGTGTCGACGGTGTAGGTGTAGGACTCGGTGTCGGAGCGGTTGGTGACGGCGAAGACGGGTTTGCCCTGGGGGGTGCGCCAGGCCATGATCCGCTGGTCGGGGTTGAACGTGGTCTGCTGCTTCGGGTTGAGTTTGCCGTCGCTCGGGTGGGGCTCGTCGACGTGGTAGCGCACGGAGTTCCAGGGCATGTACCTGACGAAGCCGGCGATGGCGTTCCAGTTGTGGCGGTTGAAGTCCCAGTGGCCGCTCTTGATCTGGGGGTGGTGGCTGAAGTCGGTGTCGTGCGGGGGGCGCCAGAAGCCGAGGGAGTAGCCCGCGGACTCGGCGTTGGTGGTGGGCTTGAGGGCGTGCAGCCACCACCAGGTGGGGGAGTCCTCGAAGGTCATCCAGTTCATGATCGACTGGGCGGTGTTGATGCAGCGCCAGTCCGTCATCGCGCCGCTGAGGTACTCGAACTCGTTGTTGAAGACGGGCTTTCCGGCGGCGCCGGCGGTGTTGTAGTTCTTGATGATCTGTCCCGTACTGTCCGCGCCGATGAAGTGGTAGGTCCAGGCGTCGACGAGGGCCAGGGCCTCGGGGGAGCCGCGCAGTGCGGTGCCGATGCCCCCCGCCCAGCCGTCCTGGCTGTCGGCGTGGATCTTCGCGGTGGGGAAGGCCGCGCGGATCTTGGGGGCGATGGCCTTGAAAGCGGCCAGGTACTGGGCGGGGGTGTACAAGCAGGAACCGTACGGGGCATCCTGCCTGGGCTCGTTCTGCAGGCCCCACCAGGAGATGTTCAGGCCGCTCCGGGACAGGTACTTCAGGTCGTCGACCATGGCGTCGCCCATGGCGGCGAGGTTGACGTCTGCGGCGAGGCGGCCGCGGCCGAGTTGTCCGTTGTCCTTCCAGGCGGGCGCGGGTGACCAGTACTCGACGCCGAGGCCCTCGATGCCTGCTTCGCTGACCATCTCGGCGAGCAGTGCGGTCTGGCCTTCGTAGCGGTCGACGAAACGCGTCCTGTCGGGGGTGAGGCCCCGGTGGTAGAGGCCCATTGCGAGGCGGCAGTAGCGGAAGCCGCGGTCGGTGCGGCCGGCCTTGAGGATCTGCTGGTAGAAGCGGGCACGCTCGCTCGGGGTGAGGTCGTAGGGTACGGCGCTGACCAGGCCGGTGGGGGCGGCGTTGCCGGATCCGATGGAGTCGGACTGGATCTCGAAGCCGAGGCCGAGGATGGTCTGCTTGGCGGCCTGGTCGAAGCGGATGGTGTAGCTGCCGGACGTGGCGGCCGCCGTGGCAGTGGAGAGGTTGAGCAGCGGCGAGATCGCCGCTCCGGCGCCTGCGACGGCCGCGCCGCGCAGGACGGAGCGGCGGCTGATGCCGTGCGGCTCGGGTCTGGACATGTTCTGCCTCCGTGGGGGACGGGTGTGGGGGCTTGGGGTGGTCGGCGCCGACCGCAGGGGCGGGGCCGGCTTCCGGACGGGAGGGATGTTCTGGCGCGCTGGGCATGCGACCGGTTGGCCGGTGCGGTGCCCGGGCGGGGCAGCACAGGGTTGCCCGGCGAGTCGGTGCGGCCCTGGGGCTCGGTGCCTCAGTGCCTCGGTGCCTGGGTGCCTGGGTGCTTCGCGATGGTGGACACCGCGTGCGGATCGGGGTCCGCACCGCAGGGGCGTCGGGGCTCGACGGTGGTCGGTCCGGCCGAGTCCGGGGCCCGCCGCCGGGGATCAGGCCGGGGCGGCGCGTCCGAACACGGACGTCAGGGAGAGGGCGGCGAGTATAAGCGCGGGGGTGCCACGGCGTGGGTCTCCTTGTGCGACGGGCTGCGGCTGGTCCGGCCTCCCGGTACGTGCGGGGGCAGGGAGGGCCGGTTGTGATCAGGGCCGAGCTCTGGCTCCGAAGCGGTGTGGTGTCAACGTCGGTGCAACGACCGGAACCGTGGGCGTAACATATGCGATATACGAAATGGGCGCCAGATGTGGTGCTTTGATTTTCCGGTGAACCCGGATCCCTGTCGGCAGGGTCGGCCCTGTGCGCGGTCCCGGTTGCTTTCTTCATGGGGCGAGAGTGCGCGGATCGGAAATCCGACCGGAAGGTCCGTTCGGGGAAAGTTACGGCAAGCCATGGTCAAGGCTTCGTATATCAGATATGTTCCTCCCACGTCGCCGGACCTCCCGATCTCGGGCCGGTGGGGCGACGCCGCACCTGTCCTTCTCCCGTTCCTGGAGGCGTCCGCCAGCGGAATGCCCCAGCCTGTCGGCCACGGAGCCGCCGCGCGGTCTGCGCGCCGTCGGCGCCCGTGATGCCGGGATCACCGCCGGTCGCTGCGGTATCGGCCTCGACGAGCTGCGAGGCGGACCACCGCCGGACTCGGCCTCCGACTCCGGTCCGGTTCCACCGGGTCCGGCCATCACCAGGGCATGCTCTCCGTCCGTCAGCGGCGTCCGCTACAGCCGCACCGCCGGTGGGCGAGCCCGTTTCCTCCCGCAGGCGTTCAAGGTCGGCCGCTCCGGCCGAGGACTGCGGGCCTTCTGAAGACTCCGGGTGCCGACGGACGGGTGGGTCCGTCGGCACCCGGCCCCTGTCAGCGCCCGAGCCTGACACTGATCCGTTGCCCATACCCCCACCCGGAAGGATCCGGCGGCAGACCATGCTCCGTAACGCCCTCGAACCCTGGCACCTCCTTCTCGTCGTCGCTGTGGTCGCCCTGCTGTTCGGTTCGAAGAAGCTCCCCGACCTCGCCCGCGGCCTCGGTCGCTCCATGCGCATCCTCAAGGCCGAGACCCGCGCCCTGCACGAGGACGAACCCCGTACCGACGCCGGGCCGGACCCCTTCCCGGACGTCGAACCGGCCGTAGAGCCGGCCGTCGAACCGGTCGGGGCCACCGCGCTCGCGGTGCAGCGACCGGCCACCGCTCCCTCCGACGGCCGGAGCGGGACGAGCCGAGCACCGACCCCGGCATGACCGGGCCTCGCCGGCGGCACATCACTGGTACTGCCGAGGATCAGGGCCGTGGCCGGTGGGCTCGCGGTCTCGAACAGAAACGGTCCCGCGGGTGGTGCCGCTGCCACCGCGGTGCGCGCCCCGGGGTCAGGCCCGCATCCTGCGGTCAGGAACGACCCGCTGCGGCCACGGAACGGCAGGCTGGGAACGGCCGTGGCGCACCGCAGGCCGCGGCTTGCTCCTACGGTCGTGCCAGTGCCCGCACCACCTCGAGGAATGTGGTGAGCGCCCGCGGCGGACGGTCGGGATCCCACACCACTCCGACCTGCCAGCGCGCGGCCGGGTGGTCGATCGGGGTGATCGAGACGTGGGCCGGTGCGATGCCGCGCACCCTCTCGGGTACCAACGCGGCCCCCACCCCGGCCGCCACCAGGGCGAGCACGGTCTGCAGGTCGTCGGCGTGCTGGACCACGTCCGGATGAAGGCCGCACGCGGCCAGGTAGGCGTCCACCTGTCCGGCGAGGCCCGGTCCTCTCGCTCGCGTCAGCTGAACCAGCCCGTACTCCTCCATCGCCGCGCCGACGTCGGTGGGGTCGACCGGCGGGCGTCGATCCCTGTCGGGCGGGCAGGCCAGGGCCAGGGTGTCACTGCTGAGTTCGAGCACCTTCAGGCCGTCCGCGGCCGGCAGCCGGATGTATCCCGCGTCCAGTTCGCCTCGGCGTACCCGTTCCACCTGCACGCTGGACGACATGTCGTCCAGCGTGACGCCGATGCCGGGGTGGCGGCGGCGGAACTCGGCCACGTGACGTGGCGCGAGATCGATGCTGGACATTCCGAAGCCGATGGACAGGTGGCCGGTGCCGCCGTCGGCGATCCGGCGGGCCCGCAGTGCCAAGGCGTCGGCGCGCTCGACGATCTCCCGGGCGTCGGGGAGGAGGGCCCGGCCCAGCTCGGTCGGTTCGGCGCCGTGCCGGCCGCGCTTGAACAGCAGACCGCCGACCTGCGCCTCCAGAGCCTGGATCTGCTTGGTCAGGGCGGGCTGAGTGATCGACAACACCTCGGCGGTGGCACCGAAGGTCCGATGGTCGTCAAGGGTGACGAAGGCACGTAGCAGACGTACTTCCATTCCTTCAGTCTATGGCATCGCTCCAAGGATTCATTGGACGAATGGAAGGGAGGGCGGTGTACTGAAGGCCGATCGACCTTTGAGGGGGTTCTGATGTCGCAATCCACTGTTCTGCGCACCGCGACCGTGCAGTTCGAGTCCCGGCCTGGCGACAAGGCGTTCAACATCTCGCGGGTGGAGCACTACGCGAGGGCCGCTGCCGCCGACGGGGTGCAGCTGGTCGCGCTGCCGGAGATGTGCCTGCTCGGCTACTGGCACCTGACCAAGAGCCCGGTGGCCTACCTGGAGGAGGTGGCCGAGGCGTCGGACGGTCCGTCGGTGAGCGCGGTCGCCCGGCTCGCGTGCGATCTGGGGCTGGGAATCGGCATCGGCTTCCTGGAGCGTGCCGAGGACGGGCAGCTGTTCAACGCGTACGCGATCTGCCTTCCTGACGGGGCGGTCCATGTCCATCGAAAGCTGCACGCGTTCGAGCACGAGGCAATCGCCAGCGGGGACCGCTACACGGTCTTCGACACTCCCTGGGGCGTGCGGGTCGGTGTGCTGATCTGCTGGGACAACAATCTCGTCGAGAACGTCCGGGCCACCGCCCTGCTGGGTGCGCAGGTCCTGGTCGCGCCGCACCAGACCGGCGGGACCGACTCCCGCAGCCCGCACGGCATGAAGCCGATCCCGATGGAGCTGTGGGAGAACCGGCACCAGGATCCGGAGTCGATCGAGGCCGCGTTCCGGGGGCCGCACGGTCGCGGCTGGCTGATGCGGTGGTTGCCGGCCCGGGCCCACGACAACGGAGTGTTCGTGGTCTTCAGCAACGGTGTGGGGCGCGACGACAACGAGGTCCGGACCGGCAACGCGATGATCATCGACCCGTACGGCCGCGTGCTGAGCGAAACCTGGGTGGCGGCCGACGCCATGGTCACGGCCGACCTCGACCTCGGCCTGCTGCCGATGTCCACAGGACAGCGCTGGCTCCGCGGCCGGCGGCCGGAGCTCTACGGCGTCCTCCTCGAACGCCGCGGCGACGAGCGGGACCCCCGTACCGTCCGCTTCTCCACCTCCGTCGGCGAGTAGGGCCCACGGCTCGCTCCGGGCTTCACCCCGAACCGCGGACACGTCCGAGGCCGGTTCCTCCGCCGGACTTCGCCTCGTGCGGCCGCGTGCACGCCCTGCTGCGCCCGTGCGCTCTTGACGGTCCGTCATGTCCGGGCAACGGTGAGTGTCTGCAACTCCGCGCAACGGACTGGACGCAGGGGATCACCATGGCGCTGGATTTCTCCGGGACGGACCCGGACACCACGTCGGGCGGCTCGCCGATCACCGCACAGCGCGTGCCGTGGCCCGCCGAGACCCTCCACGTGCTCGACGACCACGTGGCACAGCCCGGTCGAGGCCGGTGCAGTGCGGCGTGCCGGGGTGGGCCGGCCACTCCTCCCGGCTCAGGGGGTGGCCATCACAGCGACGACAAGGAGGTCGGCATGGACATCGACGGAGGACACGGCGGCGGGGGCTCGGGCGGCGACGGGGGAGACGGGCACCCCGGCACCCCGTGGACGCCACCGTCCGACCCGCCGTCCCCGGACGGCACCACCCCGCCCGGGGACGGGGGACACAGGAAGTGACGCTCGCACCCGAGCGGAAGGACCGCCCCGCGTCGGGGCGGTCCTTCCCCGTCGCCGACGCGTGGGCCCCGGCCTTCGACGCGCTCCCGCGCTCCCTCTTCCTGCCGGACCTGCTCTGGGCCCACGACATGGCCACCGGGACGAGCCGGCCCGTCGACCGGACCGAGGACGAACCCGGGTGGCGAGCAGCGGTCGCCGCGGACATCCCGATCGTCACCCAGTGGGACGACGGCGAGCATCAGGGCGCCGAACCCGGCACGGTGGCGACCAGCTCCGCCTCGATGCCCTCGCTGGTCGCCTCCATGCTGGCCGACCTCCAGGCCGAGCCGGGGATGCGGGTGATGGAGCAGGGCACCGGCACCGGCTGGAATGCCGCCCTGCTGAGCCACCGGCTCGGCGACGCGAACGTGACCACGGTCGAGATCGACCCGCAGGTGTCCGCCCGGGCCCGTGCCGCACTCGACCGCGCCGGCCACCGGCCGCAGGTCGTGTGCGGGGACGGCGCGCTCGGCCACTCGCCCGGCGCTCCGTACGACCGGATCATCGCGACGTACGGGCTGCGCGCCGTCCCGCCGGCGTGGATCGGGCAGACCCGCCCGGGCGGCCTGATCCTGGCGCCCTTCGGCACCCGCTACTCCAACGCCGACGCCCTGGTCCGCCTCACCGTCCACGGCGACGGCACCGCCGGCGGTCCGTTCCTCCAGCCGGTGGAGTTCATGAAGATGCGCTCCCAGCGCCTCCGGTGGCCGCAGAACCCCGCCGGCGGTGGCACCGTCGCCGAGAGCACCACCACCGCCACCCTGCCGCCGCACGGCAAGTTCGACCCGTTCCCGCTCGCCGCCGGTCTGCGCCTGCGCGACGTCGTCCACGCCGTGCAGCCGCACCAGGACGGCGCCCGCACCCTGTGGCTCTACTCCCTGACCACCCCGGCCTGGGCCGCCGCGACGTTCCGCGACGGCGAAGGCGCCCACCCGGTCCGCCAGTACGGCGGGCGCCGCCTGTGGGAGGACTTCGAGCAGACCCTCGCCTGGTGGCACGACGCGGGCGAACCCGCCATCGGGCGCCTCGGGCTGACCGTCACTCCCGGCGGCTGGCACGCCTGGCTCGACGACCCCTCCCGGCCGCTCTGAACCGCCCGCGACGCCCGGTCCGGCGCCGCGGGCCCACCTTGCCGTGCCGGCCCTGCCGGTGAACGCCGCCCGCGCCCGCCGGTCCGGCGGCAGGTGGGGTCGTGGGCGGCCGCGCCCTGGCGGTCGCGGTCGTCCTGATCACCGGGGGGCGCCTGGGTGACGTCGTCGGGTGCGAGAAGGCGTTCCTCGTCGGGGTGGCCGGGTTCACTCTTCCGGATCGTCATGGATCCGGACACCAAGGGCTCCCCGGAGGCCGGAGCAGCTCACGCACCGCGCCGGCGGGGGGGCCGCCCGCCCGCGAGTCACGTCACCGGCGTGGCTCCTCGGCCCGCTGCCGGTTGCTACGGTTTCTGACAACTCATCAGATGCAAGGAGTCCCTGTGATGAATCCCAAGGCCCCGATCGCCGCTGCCGTGGTCGTCGCCGCGGCGCTCGTGCTGGGCGGCGGCACGCAGGCCGTCGCGCGGCCCCAGGCCCGGGCCGCCCAGGCGTGCGCGGGCTGGACGAAGGTGGAGGCGGTTTCCTACCTGAGCCACTCCGACGGCAGCTTCCGCCGGGCCCAGGGCACGGTGCGGAGCGTCGCGAAGGACACCTGCTTCATCGAGCTGGACGAGAACAAGTACGCCCCCGGCTGGTACACCGGCTGGGACGGTTACTGGAGCATCGCGAAGGAGAACGACAAGGGCGCGGTGTACAAGCAGTTCGCCAAGGCGGTGGTCAGGAGGGGCGAGGGCGGCTACGTGGAGTCCTACCTCGTGGACCTGGACCAGCTGCGCGACGTCGCGGAGAACGTGAACTGCGACGCCAGGGTCACCAAGGACCTGGCGGACGCCTGGCGGGCGGACATCCGCGTCTACGGCGAGCCCAACCGCCAGCTGACCGGCTGGATCCGGACCTGGAACGAGGTCAGCGGCTTCACCAACCTGGGCACTCGCTGGCGCATGGACCAGTGCGTCAAGATCACCGGCAGCGCGACCAAGTGGGACGGCCACACCTTCTACGAGACCCCGCAGGGCCAGGGCGGCCACTACGACTGGGTCCGCGACGATGCCGTCAAGCTCCAGCGCAAGTAGCCCGAGTCACCTACCGGTCCCCGGGCCGCACCGGATCCGGATCGGGTCAGGCTTTCAGCGACCCGCCCGCCGGGGGTCCTGACCCGGACGGGCCGGTCGGGACGAGCGGAGTGCTCCACCGCGCCCGGGCCCTCGACGGACGACGGTACGGTCGCCTGCACGGACCGCGGACGGGGCTGTCCTGCCACCGGGCACTCCTACTCGTCGGGCCGCGGCGAAGGACCGTGTCCGCGGCCGGTCGCATCCTGCGCCTCGACGGCATGGTGATCTTCGGCCCGGTCGTCGCCGATGAACAGCACCGGCACCCGCCCCTTTGCTCCCGTCCGGTCATGACGGCCTGTGCGGAAGGCACGGGCTCGCGCCCTGATGGGTCCGGTGCCCACGCCCGGCCGTCCCGGCGGGCACGCCATCCCATCAGCCGTCAGGCTTCCCGGCCGACCAGCAGGCGCGCGGTCCGACACCAGAGCTCAGACGGCTCGGGTGACGGCAGTGCACATCTGCTGACGGCTACGGACCGCAGTCTCCCTCACGGCCCGTCGGCTCCCGTCAGGTGTGTGCCGGGTACGGGAAGGTTCCCGTGCCCGGCCGGTGCCGGAGCGGGTGGGGCGGCCCGCTCCGGTCGGGGCCCGACCGCCCTGGCGGAGCCGGCCGAAGCGGCCGAGGTACGGACCGGAGCGGACCGGCCCGTACCTCGGCAGGTGGGAACGACGCTCGCTGCTACCGGGTCAGTCGATGGTCCACTTCTGGAGTGCGGTGCCCGAGGCGGCCCGCTGGGTGACCAGGGCGCCGTCGGCGGTCGAGGCCGTGGTGAGCAGCAGCTTGGTCTTGGCCGAGGCGAGGGTGTACCCGCCGCTCACCGGGGTGACGGTCCAGCGCTGGTTGGTGTTGCCGGTGCAGGTCCACTGGATGATCTTTGCGCCGGCGCTGGTGAATCCGCGGTTCACGTCGGCGCAGAGCCCGGAGGCCTGGTTGACGAGCGCGTAGGTCCCGTCGCTGTAGCGGGTGAACGACCACTTCTGCTCGGAACCGCCGCCCGTGCCCGAGGTGGTGAGCTGGGTACGGGAAGCCGTGGAGGCACCCGGGACGCTCAGGGCCTTGCCGCCGGTGGTGAGGGTGTGGACACCCTCCAGGCCGCTTCCGGCCGTGCTGGACCAGGCGACGTCGGGGGCCGCGTAGAACCCGATCCCGGCGGCGGTCCAGCGCGGGCCGTGCTGGCCCAGGCGCTGGCGGAAGTCGTTCCAGTCACGGGCGGACTGGAGGCTCCAGCCGACCTCGGCGAGGGCGGGCAGCCGGGGGAAGCTCATGAAGTCGGCGTACTCGTGGGGCTCGGGCCAGTGGGTGCCGGCGTTGGGCAGGTTGCTGCTGCCCCGGTAGGCGCGGTCGGCCCAGAGAGCGGCCGCGACGCCGGCGACCTTCTGGGCGGGGACGATGACGCCGGTTCCGTCCAGCTTGCCGGTGACCGTCTCCGGGTCCCACTCGTAGGACCGCTGCACGGGCACGAAGCCGGACCATTCCAGGCCGTAGGGGGTGGCGGCGTCGTACTTCATGTCCAGGTAGGCGTGGTCGGACGGGGACATGATGAACTTGACGTCCTGGGCGGCTCCGTCGCGGAGGTGGCGGATGCCCAACGCCTCCTTCGCCGTGCCGATGGTCTCCCGGTCGCTGTCCTCGCCCCAGTACTGGAGGAGGCTGCCGGCGGGGAGGGGGGACTGGCCGAGTTGGTGCCAGCCCATCACGGTCTTCTTCTCCGCGGTGGTCGCGTCGCTGACCGTCTTGACGTAGGAGTCGTACTGCTCCGAGGTCGTGGCCGCCGGGACCTCGTCACCACCGAGGTGGATGTAGGGGCCGGGGGTCAGCGCGGCCACGGTCTTGATGACGGTCTGCAGGAAGCTCTTCGTCGCGTCCTTCTGCTTCTGCTCGCCCAGGCAGAAGAGGCTGATCTTGACGTCGAAGCCGGAGTAGGGCTGCGCGTACTTGTCGTCACAGCGCAGTTCGGGCACCGAGGTCTGGGCGGCCCAGGTGTGGCCGGGCCCGTCGATCTCGGGCACGACGGTCATGAAGCGGGAGCCGGCGTAGGAGACGATCTCCTTGTAGTCCGCCGCCGTGTAGTACCAGTCGGTGCCGCCGGTGAAGCCGCTCTGCGTGCTCGCGCCGACCTTGGTCAGGTTCGGCAGGGCGTCGATGGCGATGCGCCAGCCCTGGTCGTCGGTCAGGTGCAGCTGCAACTTGTTGATCTTGTAAGCCGCGGCCTCGTCGATGTAGCGCTTGACCTCGGCGACGGTGAAGAAGCGGCGGGCGACGTCCAGCATCACACCGCGGTACTCGTACCGGGGCGAGTCGGAGATCTTCGTGGGCGCGATGGTCCACGCCCGGGACTGCCTGGTGCGGGACTCCACCGCGGCGGGGAGCAGTTGGCGCAGGGTCTGCACGCCCCGGAACAGGCCCTGGGCGCCGTACGCCGTCACGAGGACGCCGTTCTTGTCGGACGAGATCGTGTACCCCTCGGCGCCCAGCTCCTTGGGGCCGTTGGGGTCGAGGACGACGGCCTTGTCCGGCGCCTTGGTGTTCCTCACCACCCGGAGGTCGAAGCCCGTCGCGGGGGCGAGCAGCTCGGACAGGTAGGTGCCGACGCCCATCGCCGCCGGGTCCTTGGAGAGGACGGCGATCCGGGTCTTGGCGGTGAGGGTGAACTCGGTTCCGGGCAGGGCCTGTTGGGAGACCGGCTGCGGCACCACGGCCGCGGCGGGGGTGGAGGTGGAGGCGACGGGAGCGGCGGGAGCGGCGGGGGCGGCCACGGCCGGGGAGAGTACGGCCGTGAGCGGGAGGGTGACGGCGACCGAGGCAAGTGCGACGAGGCGTCTGCCTCGTCGGTACGACCAGCGCATGGTGGACTCCTTCTGTGGGGGAAGGCAACGGAGCCGCCCGGTGAACGGGCGACCGGAAGGCGCGAATCGCGCCGGCGGCGAGGGGATGCGCGGGGCTCGTGCGCCGGGCACCGGACCGAGGGGTTCGTTCCGGCCGACGACGTCGACCCGCACTCCCCGCCGGGGACCTGCGACGCTGCGGGTTGTTCGCGCCGAGGCATCGACACTTGAGATCCACAGCGCGACAGAGCAGGGATTGCGCTCGTTTTTGCTTCAACTTCGAGCATTTCGAGCACTTTCAACCACGAAGGTTTCAGCCGACGGGGCGAGGCGTCAAGTCCTACCCGGCCGTAGCTTTCGCCGATCCCGCGCTCCCTGTCCGTCTCCGTCCGTCTCCATCCGTCTCCGCCCGGGATGCCGGGAGGGGCGTGGCACGTGACGACCGGCGGGGTCGGGCCTTCGCTGCTGCGGATTGGTCCGCCTGGGTCACGTTTCGGCAACGCGCCGGGCTTCGACGGTCGTTCCGCACTCTTGCTCGGGGAAGCGGATTTCGTTCAAGGACACGGCCGTTGAGGATTCGTCATGCTGTTCGGAGGTGGCAGGTTGTGAGTTCTACCGCATGCCGTGGATGCGTGGTGTGTGCAGGGCGGGCCCCCGACGTTGTCGGATGGCGGCTCCGATCCGGGAGCCGTCTCCGCGGGGTCCGCAGCTGTCCGACGCCGGCCGTTTCCGGCGAGCGGCCGTACCGGGTCAGGACTGCTGACGGCGGAAGACCGTCGGTGGGTCGCCCACGTAGCGGGTGAAGACCCGGGTGAAGTACGCGGGATCCGGGTACCCGACCTCCCTGGCGATGTGGGCGACCGGGCGATCGGTGCCGGCGAGCAGGACCTTCGCGCGGTCGAGCCGGCGGCGCATCAGGTACTCCGTCGGCGTGGAACCGGTGAGGCGTCGAACGGCCGTGGCCAGGGTGTCGCGGGAGACGGCCAGCTCCTTCGCCACCGCGCCGATCCGCACCGGCGCGTCGGTACGGGCCAGCAGTTCGACGGCCCGGTGGCCGATGTCCTGGCGCGCGGGCGACGACTCGGGAGCCTCGGCGCGGCCCGTGCCCACCAGGCCGATCAGCATGTGGGCGAGCGCCGACGCCGTCACGTGGTCGGCCAGCGACTCCGGCCGGGCGAGAAGGTCCAGGACGCGCAGGAACAGCGCGCGCACCTCGCCGAGATCGGCCGGTCGGGCGGCGACGGGCGCGCCGCCGAGGTAGCCGAGATCCTCGTAGCGTCCTGTCGCCGGACCCTCGAACAGGATCCAGTACTCGTCCCAGCCGCCCCCGGTCGGACCGTAGGAGTGCGGAACGCCCGGGGGCAGCCAGAAGAACGAGCCAGGCCGGACCGGGTGCGTCCCGGGGCGCCCGTGCAGTTCCAGACACCCGGCGCCGGCCGTGACCAGGACCCCGGCGTAACCGCTCAGCGTGCGCCGGACCCGGGCCGACGTCTGGCCGACGATCCTCCCGGCGCCGGTGACGGCCAGCCCCAGGGCCCGCACGGCGTCCGGGGGAGTGCGGTAGTGCGCTGTGGAGTCCGGCATGTCCGCGTCCGTCGACAATCGTCCAAGTACCTTCGGAATCCGTGCATTGTTCCACGCCTCGAACGCGACCAGCATGTCGGCATGAGCGATTCACGGCGGCCCGGGCGCGCCCCGGCAACAGTCCTGACGTCCAACGGCCACCGCCTGGACACCGGCCCGCGGCGCCTCGGCGGGCTCGAACCCGTCCCGCCCGCGGAGCGCCGGGACTTCGACGCGTTGCGAACCCGCTTCGCCCGGGACGGCTACCTGTACCTGCCGGGCTTCTTCGACCGCGACACGATCCTGGCGTTCCGCCGCCACTACTTCGCCACGCTGGCGCCGAGCGGCCTGATCCGCCCGGGCTCCGACCCGGTGGAGGGCCTGGCGGCCACCGCCGCCGATCTCGACCGCGAGCGGTTCCGGAGCCTGCTGTACGACAGGATCGTTCCCGGCCGCGAGTACGACGCGATCTGCCGGCACCCCGCACTCCTCGCGTTCTACCGGCACTTCCTCGACACCGACGAACTCCACCTGCACCGCCGCAGGATCATCCGGCACGTGGGCCCCGGCGAGTCCGGCATCGGCACGGCGACCCAGGCGCACTACGACCTGGTCTACCTCCGCGAGGGCACGGACCGCGTCGTCTCCTCGTGGATCCCGCTGGGCGACTGCCCGATCGCCCGGGGCCCGCTGATCTACCTGGAGGGCAGCCACCACCGAGTCATGGCCGAGGAGGCCGCCGGCACGCTGCGACGCCCCGCCGCGTCGATCACCGCCGACCTGCCCGCCCTCGCCGAGACCTACGACGCCCGTTGGCTGGTGACCGACTTCGCCGCAGGCGACCTGATGGTCCACAGTGCCCACCTCGTGCACGCGGCCCTGGACAACCAGGACCCCGGCGGACGGTTCCGCCTGTCCACCGACATCCGCTACCAGCCCGCCGCCGAACCGGTCGACCCGCGCTGGCAGCAGCACTGGCACGACCAGGACGGGCTGTGAACGGCACGCCGGTCATGCATCGAAACGCGATGCTTCACCCCTGCCGGCACGGAACCTCCCGGGTTGATCGAGGGATTCGAACGGCGGCAGGATGAGGTGGCCAAGGTAGGCACATGCGCCAACTCGGCTTCCGGGAGCTTGAGTTCACGCCCATGAGCCGGTGGATGCCGTCCGGCCCGAGGGCGGTGGAGGAGCCCGGGCACCCGACAGCAAGGAGCGCAGGACCGTGTCCGACTGGGACGAGATGACCGCGGCCGCCCGCACGGTGCGCCGCCTCTACGACGAGGCCAACCGCCTTGCGCTGGGCCGTACCTGGGACCTGGCGGACTTCGCCCTCGGACTCATCGGTGACGTCGGGGACCTTGCCAAGCTCGTTATGGCGCCACGAGGGCCATCGCGCCGACGTCTCGGCCGGCCGGGAGCGGATCGGGCCATGAGCTGTCCGACTGCCTGTTCTCCCTGCTCGTCGTCGCGGACGAGACCGGGATCGACCTCGCCGGCCGGTTCACCGCCGACATGGCCGCTCCGGCTGCCCGTGTCGGCACCTCGCCGGCCCTGACCACCACCATCGACCGGACGAGACGAGGAGCATCGTGGGAAGCGTTCCACAGGAAGTGTGGGAGCAGCACTACGCCGACGGCCAGGCGTTCCAGCCGCTCGGCGATGCGGAGCGGGCGCTGCTCGCCGAGCACGCCCCCGCGCCCGACGGTGGTGGCCGGGCACTGGACGTGGGCTGCGGCACCGGCGAGCTGGCCGCCCACCTCGCCACCACCGGCTACACGGTCGACGCGCTCGACCTCGCCACCGCCGCGCTGGAACGGGCCCGCACCGAACACGGCGATGAGACGGCGGTGCGCTGGCTACGCCTGAACATCGAACACGACGACCCCGCCGAACTCGACGACACCGGCTACGACCTCATCACGCTACGCCTGGCCGTCGCCTTCCTCCAGGACCGTACCCGGGTCCTGCACACGCTCGGGCAGCGGCTGCGCCCCGGTGGTGCCGTGGTGGTGATCACGCCGACGGCCGAGGACACCCCGCCCGAGAAGCGTGGCATCGCCCTGGACGAGGACGAACTCACCGTGCTGGCAACCGGCTGGGAGACGGCGCAGCGCCTCGATGCAGACGGGTTGGCCGCTCTCGTCCTACGGGGTCCCTGCCACGCCGCCGACGCCGACGCCGCCGACGCTGAGCTCCGGCGCGCCGACCGGGCCGTCAGGCCGGGGGCGGGGTGAGCTCGGTGATGGTGCGCCTCTGGGTGTGCAGCACCGCACCGTCCCGGTTGATCCAGGTGGCGGTGAGCGTGGCCACCGGCACCGTGGTGTCCGACTCCAGCTTGAGGAAGGTGTAGGGCTCGTCCTTGCTCCACCTCACCGGGTCCCGTTGCTTCTGCGCGGGGGTGGCCTCGTTCCATCTCGTAGGGTGCGTGGCCCCGGTCCTCGCGGCGGTGCTTACGTCGAACTCGTCACGGCGGTGCTCACGTCGAACAGGGTGCCGAGCGTCCTGCCGTGCAGGGGGCTGAGGACGTACTCCCACAGGTCGTAGCCGGCCGGGGTCGAGGTCGGGGTGTTCGGGGTCCCGGCGACGTAGTCCGGGGTCCGGTCGAAGTTCTTCGCGGCTCGGGAGACCAGATTTCGGCACCGGAATCCGGGAGTCGCACCCGGGAGTTCTCCTCGCGTGCGACGGGGGTGCGGGCAAGGTGTTCCGCCCATGCGATTCTGTTATCCGCCCCATCAGCACGTCGGGTCTTGTCGGCGCCGGCCCGCCGGTGGACCATCGGAAGCCACGCCCCCGGAACGGGAACGTTGCAGCGCTGCCGCCGCATCGGGCCGGTGCCGACGGCCGCCGCGGGGCCTAGGGCGGACCCTTCCGACCTGCCGGATGTCCTCCCGCTCGGGCCCGCTGTGGGGTCGGGGCGGTTCATGCTGACCGTGCTGCTGATCGGCCCGCACCTGTAGCGCGCCGCCGCCCGTCGCCGCCGGGGCTGGGTGATCCGGGCGGGCGGTTCCTGCGCATCGGGGGCGGCCCCGGGCGTCGGATGCAGGGCTCCCGCGACACCTACCGTGCTCGAAGCGCCACGGAGTGAGACATCGAACGTTCGACCGCGCGATCGTGCGGGTACATATCGATTACTCGACTCCTACCCGAGGGGGTGGCCATGGCCACTCTGATCGCCCTGTTCGCGGGCCTTGCCGTGATCGTGACCGGCCTCGCGGTCTACCTGCACCGGCGGCCCCACAACCGCACCGAGACCGTCGAAGGGCTGCTGGCCGAGCAGGAACTCAGGGCCCGGCTGCGGGCCGCCCGCTCCGCCTACAGCACGTTCGCCATGCACGGCACCCACGGCCTGACCGTGGACGACCTGGAGAGGTACCGCAGGTAGGGCCCGCCTCCGCAGGTTGTCCCCGGGCAACGGGCCTTCGACCGTCACCGTGCGACGCACCGGATGGCGCCCGGCACCTCGACGCCCTCCGACGAGAGCCCTCCGACGGGAGAAGAAGGAAGAAGGGAGAGCCCGAACCCGCCCACCGCCCGGATCCGGCCGCCGTGCCGACCGGGTGGTGGGGCATGCGGACGGGGTGGGCGGTGACACGACCCGGTGGGTGCCGCGAGCGGCCGCGGGTCGACCTGCACCCCACCCGGATCGAGGCCGACCCCGCCGTCGGCCGGCTCGCCCTCGACAGCGTGCGCGCCCACGTCCCGCGACGATGCGGTCGTGCCGTGCCAGGTGTTCGACAGGCTGGAGCGTATCCACGCCGCGGTGCCCGCCCTGCGCGAGGTTGCCGGACGGAGTGGTCCGGCGGCCTGTTTCCGGCCGGACTACGGTGGAGGTCGGGTCATGGGCGCGACGAGCCCGATGGGAGCTGAGCGTGGGCGACGTCGGTGGTGGAGCGGTCCTCGGCGGGACGCGGGGGTGCTCCTTCGCGGGACGCGCCGTGGAGCTGCGGGCGCTGCTGGGTGCGGTGTCGGAGGCGCGCCCGGCGGTGGTGCTGGTGGAGGGGGAGGCGGGGATCGGCAAGTCGCGGCTGGTCGCGGAGGCGTCGTCGGTGCTGAGCGCCCAGGGGCTGCGGGTGTTGTCGGGTGGGTGCCATCCGTTGCGTGAGCCGTTGGCGTACGGGCCGGTGATCGACGCGCTGCGCCTGGTGGGGCCGTGGTTGCCGCCGCCGGGGCAGCTGGGTGCTTCGGCGGGGTCGCTGTCGGCGTTGCTGCCGGACCTGGCCGCCGCGCTGCCCGAGCCGCCACCCGCGTTGCCGCCGGAGGTGTCCGCGTCCGGAGCGGGCCGGTTCCGGGTGGTGTCGGGGGTGCGGACGCTGTTGGAGGCGGTGGCGCCGGCGGTGCTGGTGGTGGAGGACGTGCACTGGGCGGACGAGGCGACCCGGGAGCTGCTGCTGCTGTTGGCGCGGGACATGCCGCGCGATGTGGCGTTGGTGCTGACGTACCGGGCGGAGGACCTGCCGGGTGGCTGGCCGGTGCTCGGTGCCCCGTTCCGGCGTTCGCCGGGCACGGGCGGGGCCGAGATCCGGCTCGGCCCACTGGGCGAGGCCGAGCTGAGGACGATGGCACGCGACGTGTTCGGCGGCGAGCCTGCGCCGGCCCTGGTGCGGACCCTGCTGGAGCGCAGCGGGGGTCTGCCGCTGGTGATCGAGGAGGACCTGATCACGCTCGCGCGTTCACCGGGCGGAGCCGACGTGGCCGCGCTGCGGGTGCCGCGGAGCCTGGGTGAGGTGCTGGCCGAACGCCGGGCACGGCTGGGCCCGGACGCTGCGGCGCTGGTCGACACCGCGGCCGTGCTGGCGGTCCCGGCCGGGGAGGCACTGCTGGCCGAAGCGGCCGGACTGGACGACACCAGGGCAGACGAGGCGCTGCTGGAGGCGCTCGGTGCGGCGGTGCTGCGCCAGATCGGCCGGAACGCCTACGGATTCGGCCACGTCCTCGCGCAGGAGGCGGTGTACGAAGCCATCCCCGGGCCGGTCCGCAACCGCGCCCACCGGCGGGTCCTTCAGGTGCTGCAGACGCTGGACCCGCCGCCGCTGGTGCAGATCGCCCATCACACCCGTGCCCTGGGGGACCGGGCGGCCTGGCTGCCCAGGGCCCAGGCCGCGGCCGACCAGGCCACCGCGGTCGGTGACCACGGCAGTGCCGCCACGCTTCTCCAGGAGATCCTCGACCAACCCGGTCTCACCCCCGACCAGTTCACCCGTGCCGCCTGGGCCCTGGTCTACGC
Source organism: Kitasatospora sp. NPDC003701 (assembly GCF_053587085.1). Taxonomy (NCBI): domain Bacteria; kingdom Bacillati; phylum Actinomycetota; class Actinomycetes; order Kitasatosporales; family Streptomycetaceae; genus Kitasatospora; species Kitasatospora sp. NPDC003701. The sequence goes on along the minus strand of NZ_JBSFNM010000019.1, from coordinate 82,093 downwards.
TGCCTCGGCCGGAACCGGCGCCGCCACTACGGCCAGGATCCTGCGCCGGGTCCTGCAGGTGGCAGGCCTGCCCGCCACGGTTCGCGGCGGGATCAGGACCAGCCTTGGGGTGCTGCTGATGTACCAGGTGGGGGACCTGTCCGGTGAGGAGGAACTGCTGACCGCCCGGGCGGAGGTCGGGGACAGCGATCCGGTCGTGGCCGCCAGGCTGCTCGCCATGCTGGGACTGTCGGACACGGGCCGGTTCTCGGCCGCCGAACTACGGGCCATGGTCGAACGCGGCTACGCACTGCTGATCGACAATGAGGACCGCCAGGTCCGGCTGCTGCTCGATTTTGCCCGTTTCCTGCAGCGGGGTCTGGCGGCCGATCCCGCCATCCCGGAGCTGCTGGCGGCGCTGCCCCGCGAGAGCGACGACGTTCAGGTGCTCCAGCGCACGGCACTGATCGTCGGCGTCAACATCGGCCGCTCGCTCGGTGTCGGCCACGACGAGCGCGCCGCGGCCGGCATGACCGAGATACGGGCTATGGCACCGCGCGCCCGCCTGCCCGTGCTGGAGCTCTACCTGGACGCCTTCCAGGTGGAGCTCGACTGGCAGGCCGGCCGCTGGGACGACGCGGAACGGGACCTGGCGGTGTTCCAGGAGCGCTACCCGGACACCCTGTTCGGGGCAGGAGGGGTCCCGGCCGCAGTGCGGGGCCTGACCGCCGCCGCCCGCGGCCTCACCGCCCGGGCCGCCGCCGAGTTCGGGCGGGTTCTGGCCCGTGGCGGCCTGCACCTGGACTCGGTCGGCGCCGCCGCCGGCACCGCCCGCCTCCATCTCGCCCGCAACGACCCCGAGGCCGCCTGGCGCACGCTGACCGACCCGCTCGACTTCCTGGGGTTCCTCGACCGCAAGGAGGCCTGGGCCTGGGCCTGGGACCTCGTGCCCGCCGCCGTCGAGACCCTCCTCGCCCTGGACCGGCCCGAGGAGGCCGAGGCCCTGGCAGCGCGCCACGCCACCGAGATCGAGGGCCGGGACGCGCCCGGCGCCGTCGCCGAGCACCACCACTGCCGGGGCCTGCTGCTGCAAGCCGGCGACCCCGACGCCGCGATGGCGGCCTTCGACCTCGCGGCGACGTGCTGGAGCGACATCGGCCGCCCCTACCGGGCCGCCCTCGCCGCCGAACGCGCCGCCCGCACTCGCACCGACCTCGACGGGGCCGCCGCCCGCCTGGCCGGGCCGATCGCCACCTTCGAACGCCTCGGCGCCACCTCCGACACCGCCCGCTGCCACCGCCTGCTGCGCGAACGCGGCCAGAAGACCCTCAACCCGCGCGGCCGCGCCGGCTTCGGCGACCACCTGTCCCCGCGCGAGGAACAGGTCCGCGACCTGCTCGCCTCCGGCGCCACCAACAAGGACATCGCCGCCGCCCTGTTCCTCTCGACCCGCACCATCGAGAAACACGTGGCCCAGGTCCTGGCCAAGCTCGACACCACCCGCGCCGACCTCGCCCACGGACCCGCCTGAACCGGGCGTTGCCCCGGGAACCGCCCTGCGGCACCCGGTCCCGCGAACAGTCTTGGCGACCGCCCCAGGCCCCGCGCCCAGGCCCCGCTCGCCTGCACCCGCCGCCGGACCCGGCCACGTCTCAGACCGGTGTTCCCCGGGCTGGCGGGACGGCCCACAGGCCGTCCCGCCAGCCCGGGGCTGTCCGGCGTCTGCCGGTACCCGCGGTCCTACTTGCAGATGGGCGGGTTCGGGGATGACTGGACGGTGTAGAGGGTGGGCTGACCGTCGTCGGAAGTCGTCACGGGCATGACGATCGTGTCCCTGGCCGTCCAGGGGAGATGACTGCGGCTGAATGTCCAGGTCCCGGTGATCTTGGTGGCAGCCCTGGAGAGCGTGACCCAGCCGTATTCCCGGGGACGAATCTTGGCGGTTACCTGGTTTCCCACGGCCTCCGAGCCGGACCAGACCTTCTTGAAGGAGAATTTCACCTTCACGGTGACCTTGGCGACCAGTGATGACAGTGCGCCGGTCTCCATCCCCAGCTCAACTTCACTGCCCAGCTCGTGGGACCATCCGTTCGTCTTGACTACCGAGAACGTATGGGTAATGCCATCCGGATGGTCGTTGTTGTTGAACCAGGCGTCCGACGCGCAGGATTCCGGCAGCATTTCCGCGCGAGATTCCGACTCCATGTCCCATGAGCATTCATTCTTGTACTTCTGGCATATCTTGGTCGCGTAGGTGATGGCAAGTTCCCGCAGTCCGCGCACGGGAGGCTGCTCGTCGCCGAAGGGGATCTTCCACGACTTCTCCTCCTTGCCGTCACAGCTGGTCAGCCAGGTCGGCGTCCCGACGGAAACCTTTGAGTTGTAGGGAGCGAGGCACATCGATGTGCCCACGTTTCGGAACATGAACCCGGTGGGCGTGGGATGGGCAACCCAGTCCTGCCAGGTGGTGGAACCGCATGACAGCAAGGACACCGGTGCCTCGTCCCAGAAGCCTCGCGCCGCCAGGCACGTGCCCAGCGACACGTTCTGGATCCGGAAGGTTCCGTCATCCCAGTTCGGGGTCAGGCGCCAGGCCATGTTCGGGCCGTCGTGAACCCGGGCCAACCTGACTTGGTTCAACGTGCTTCGCTGGGTATCCACACTCAGCGTGAAGCCCTCCTTCAAGTACAGCCGCGTGCAGTACATGCTCTCCGAGGCCGGGCAGGGGTTGCCCAGGAACGCCGCGGCGTGTGCCGTGCCGCTCGCCACGGGAGTGACGGAAACACCGACGGCAAGGAGGGCTGTCGCCAGGGACATGAGCAGCAGTCTTAAGACACCGGATCGAGTTCTCCGGGAAAGCGGATTCATGATGTTCCTCTCCTGTATTTCACGACACCGTGGCGGGCGTGGGGTGCATGGCCGTTTGGGACGGGCAGGCCGCAGGTGCCGGCCACGGGCGGGCAGCGTTGCCCGGTGGCCGAACGCGACGGGGCCGCGCTTCGAATCCGTCGGCCGCGCGACGGCGCGGTGCCCCGTGCCCGTGCCGCGGCCGCACACTCCCCGGAATCCGAGAGCCCTCGGGAAGCGCCGGACTGAACGCCGGCCATGCCGGGACCGGTACCCGACGACCGGTCGCTCGACTGTTCGCCGTGGCCCGTCCCAGCGGATCCGACACGAGTGATCGCCACGGATCCGACGGGGTGTCATACCCCCTCAAGGCCACGTAGGCACGGTATGCGAAGCGGGGTGGTTACCTTCAAGTACCCCTAATTCCCTTCGGGAAGGCGTGAGTTGGAGCAGCCGTCAGGCGGCTGAACGCGGTGGTCAGTTCGTTGCGCCAGGGTCGGCCGGCAGCGATCCGCAGGCGTGGGCGGCGGGCTCCGCGGGTGATGCGGGCGGCACGTGCAGGAGGCGGTGACGGCGCCTGCTGGGCTCGTCGGTGGCCAACTCGCCGTCCAGCGGCAGGGTTCGGGGCCGGGCGAGCAGGTCGAGGGCGGTCAGGGACAGCTCCGACCGGACCTGGTTGATCGCGAAGCGGCGGGAGGGGAGGCGGCCGAAGGACCACCCCCTGCCCGTCGGCGCTGACGACAAGCGTGGGAGGGGCGCAGCAGAAAGTGCCTTCCTCCTGGAGCGAGTGGGACCGTGGACAAGCCTCGTCGTTGCAGCTCTGAAGGCACTTCGCTCGTTCGATCACGATCTGGACGTGATCCCGGACGAAACGCGCAGGTCAGACCCTCGCTTTCGGATCACGCCAGGCGGTCGCCGCCGGCTGATCTGACGCGACCCGAAGGAGGGAACCCAGGTGGTCCTGCCGATCACCCGCTGGACGGAGTCCGGCGGGTCGGCGTCCTTGTCCTTGACGTGCGAGTCGGGGACCGCCGGCCCGTAGACCTGGCGCATCGGGAGCACACCGCCCCAGGCGTTGCCGTGGCCCCAGTCCCAGTCCCAGTCCCAGTCCTGCTGGTTCTCGTGCTCCGGCTCGGCGGCGTGGTGCCGCTTGACGCGCACCGTCGCGTCCTCCGCCAGGCTGATGGACAGGATCCCGGTGGTGGGGGTGTGGTCGTGCATGACGGCGTGGGTGCGAAGGCCGGCCGGTAGCCGGCCAGTTGGGCGTGCCAGAAGAACTCGGTGCCGTCGCCGCCTTGGTAGCTCTCGTCGAAGCCGCCCAGGTGGTGCCAGAGTTCGTTGTGGAAGCCGCAGTTGGCGCCCGCCGGGTAGGGCAGGAAGCCGAAGGTGTCGAGCAGGGCGGCGGAGTTCTTCGGCGAGCGTGCGGCGAGTGCCACCGTTCCGCTCTGGCCCAGGCTGCCAGCCCGGGTCCGGATCGTGTCCGCGCCGCTGGCCGCCGTTGCGGCGGCCACCGCCGCGACCGCGCTGTTCGACCTCTCCGTCGGCAAGGTCGAGGTCGCCGGCCTGGCCGGGGTGATCGACCTGCCCGATGGTGCGGACCTGGCGGCGTTCGGCGAGGGCGCCGTCCTCGGCACCGTGCTCGCGTTCGCCCGGATCGCCTCGGCCGAGAGCCTGTTCCGCGCCGCGGCGGCGGACCGCCTGCCCGCCGGCCGGACCGTCCACCTGGACACCTGACCGGTCTGCGCCACCTCGACCACGTCTGCCGGACCGCGCTGGAGACCTGGGTGTCGGCGTCCGGCCCGGGGCTCCTCGGCCGCGCACACCTGGACGGGCCCACCCGGTGGTCGTGCGGTGGGTCGCCGTCATGACCATGTCAGCCCGCTCGACAGCGCCGCCGGCTCCGGTGAGGGCGCCCGGTGGCCACGGTCCGGGTCGCGCGTGTTCTCCTCGGGTGGGTTCGTAGGGTCACCCGGGTCCGTGCCGCCGCATCGGCTCCCCGGGCTGACCCGGTCCCGGGCCGGCGCGAGCTCCCACGGTGCCCGCGGTCGGCCCACCGCCTCCACCTTCAACGGGCAGGAGGAGGCGCCCGTCCGCAGGTGAGAGCCGAGCACACCGGTCGCCGGGCCTGGTCGATCGCCTGGGACGCTCCCAGGCGATCGCGGTGCACCAGGACGCACCTGCGCGCCGCCGGGGGATCAGCGCCGCGGCCCTGCCCCGGGCTGCCCCCGATGTGCAGCACGCGCCTGTCCAGGGCCGGCCGCACGACGAGCGGCCGCCGCCTCGGCCGACCGAGCCGCGCTCTCCCCGCGCCACCCGTCACCCGAACGCTGGTCCGAGGTCGTTGCGGACGGGCGTCCCTGTGGTCTCGGCGCGTTCGGGGCGGCCGCCCACAGGCAGCCGCACGACGAGCGGCCGCCGGGCAGCGCGACCACCACAGCGACCGCTACCTCCCGGCGGGCACCACCCAGGCAGCCAGTTCACCCAGCAGCCCTACGACGCGAGCAACAGATCGCACCCCCGTCAGCCCCCGCCACGAACTGGGCAACAGGGTGACGGGTCGGTTCAACCGGGATGCGGTCGCGCAGGTGCGATCCAGCGGGCGGCGCACCCCGTCAGCGGCGCGCGAGCCGGGTGTCAACCCGGCACCGGCACAGGGCAAAGCCCGGGAGGCGCGGAGGGTGCTGTCCGGTCCGGTGACGGCGGCGCCGTCGGCTTGACGTTGGACAGCAGTGTGCCGGCCAGTAAGCCCGCGCAGGCCAGGCCGAGCGCGGCGTTCAGGCGGTGGCGGCGGGTGGGAAGAGCGGAAGGTGTTCCGTGAAGTGGAGTGATCGCCATCCGGATCGGTGTCCTCATGCGTGCGTGGTGGCCCCGGTCCGCCCCGGGACGGGGCGAGGGGAGGTGGTGCCGGTGGCGTCCGTCAGAAGGCGAACGTCTCGCAGTGGATCCGGCTCTTCGGTACCCCGATGTTCTGCAGGGCGGTGGCGGCGGCCGCGGTCATGCCCGGCGGTCCGCAGAGGAAGACGTCGCGTTCGGGCAGATCGGGTACGAGTCTGCGCAGCAGGGCCGGGGCGAGCGGGTTCCGCTCACCCTGCGACGGGCCCAGCAGGTAGTGCAGGCCGGCCTGCCGCCGGGCCGCTATCGCTTCGAGTTCGTGGCGCAGCACCAGTTGGTCCGGACTGTTGGCCCGGTAGAGGAGGACGATGTCGCCCGGCTCGCCGGGAAGCGTTTCGAACAGGGCCCGCATCGGGGTGATGCCGACGCCCCCGGCCACGAGCAGCACCTTCCTGCGGGTGCGCCGGTGCGCGGTCATGGCCCCGAACGGGCCGGTGGCGACGACACGTACGCCGGGGCGCAGCCGTCGTACGCGGCGGGTGTGGTCGCCCAGCGCCTTGACCGTGATGCGCAGAGTGCCGGACCGTGGGGTGGCGGACAGGGAGAACGGGAGCGTCGTGTACCAGAGTCTGCGGGTGAGGAACCGCCAGCGGAAGAACTGGCCGGCCTGCGCCTGGAGTTCGTCCAAGCGATCGCCGGCGATGACCACCGATACCACTCCGGGTCCTTCGCTGCGCACATCCGCGATGCGCAGGCGGTGGCGCCGTATCTGCCGGAGCGGTACCACGCAGCGGTACCACAGCAGCAGGACCGCGACTTGGGCGTGCATCAGCGACCACAGCCAGGCGAGGAGCGTGGCGCTGGCGATGTCGGGACCGGCCACCTGATGGGCGAAGGCGAGGCTGGTCGCCGCGTACGTCAGTAGGTGAACCGTTCGCCAGGTCTCGTGCCGGACCCGGCGGCGCACCGCTCTGGCAGATACCACGCCGACGAGGCACAGCAGGAGGGTGCCCGCGGTGGCCTCCGCCAGCGCGGGATGGTCCACGATGGCGCTGGCGGCGGACAGCACGTCGGTCCTGGTGTGGACCGTGAATCCCAACAGGGCGAGCAGGGCGTGCGTTCCGACGAGTGTGAGTACGTAGCGCCCTCCCAGGGCGTGCCAGCGGGCCAGCACGTCCGCGCCGACGCCGTGCTCGATGGCGGGCACCCGCGCCATCAGCAGCATCATCACGAGCATGCCGTAGCCGGCGAGAAGCCCGCTCAGATGGGCGCCGGAGGCCAGTAGGGAGTCGAGCCGGGCGGACGGCACGGCCTGGACGACCCACACTCCGGTCACGACGCAGGCGCCGGTCAGGATGCCGTGCTGCAGCGCCCGTGGGTGGAGACGTGGCGGGGCGGTCGCGTTCAGGGCTCGGTTCCGGTGCCGTACCTCGTGACGGGATGCGCTTGTCGCGGACCGGTGGGCAGGTGCGATTGACGTGGTGTCATCGGGAACGCTCATGTGGGGGCAGCTCTGGTGGGGTTGGACGCGGAGGGCGTCGGACGGTCACGGCGATGTGTCTCGTCGGGCGGTGTACCGCTTCCGGAATGCGTCGGAACGCTCCGGCGGGGCGGAACAGGTCGGGGCCAGGACGTCGGAAGGTGCCGATCCGCGAGGTCCGGCGGGGCACAGAGGGTGGGCGGCCGGGCCGTCCGCGGGCTGCCGGTGGTGACCCGGATCGACGGGCCGGCTGGAGTCGAGTTGGAGCGGCCCCGGGAGAGTCGCCAGGGCGCGCGAGGTCCATTGGTCGACCTGGGCGCGCGCCCGTGCCGCCTCGGCGCGTGCCGCGTCGCGTTCGGCCGATACGGCCGCCAGAACGGCGCGGAGTTCCTCGACCGCGGACGTCAGAGCTGCGGCCTCCTGCTGGCACCTGGCCGCGTCGGCGAAGGCGGCGTCCCTGGCGATCCGAGTCCGATGGGCCCAGGCGAGGGCCGCCTGGGCCGTCTGCTCGGCCTGATCGGTGTGTGCGGACATCCGCGCCGCCCGGTGGTCGGCATCGGCCCGGGCGCGTTCTGCCGCGGCCCAGACCGTCTCCGCCTGCTCGGCGAGGAACAACGCCTGCTGTCGTTCGGCCTCGGCCGAGCGGAGGTCGTGGCGCAACTCGTCGTTCTGGCGGACGGCACGAGCCGCCTCCTGGCGTGCCGTGTCCAAGTCCGTTCGTGTCTCGGAAAGGGCGGCGCGCAGCTCCCTCACGTCTGCCCGGGCGCTGTCAAGAGCCCGATACAGTTCTCCGATCCCGTCCAGGAAGGCCCCGGGCTGCCCCGCGGCCCCCTGGCCCGCGGGAGGTCTGCGTGCGAGGTGGTGCTGGTGGGTGGGAGGCGTCTCGGGTGTCGCGGGTCGGTCGCCGACCGGCCGCAGGTGCGTGTGGTCGCCGTCGTCTCCCGTCGGAGCCGGTCGTGCCGGCTCGGGGTACGGAACGGGTGCCCCGCGATCCGCTCGGGGAGCCCCCAGGCGCAGGCGAGCCTCGTGGGCGGAGAGCGTGGCCGTGTTCGAAGCCACCCATTCCAGGAGACTCGCCGTCTGTGTGGCGACCTCGGTGCCGTGTCGGACCTGCAAGGCTTCTCCTGTCCTGAATTCATGTGCCGCATTTGGGGAGGATCCGGCGGCGTGCCGGATCGAAGAAGGCAGGCCGGCGGCGCGAGGCTCCCGCGGGAGGCTGAATGCCGTTGCGAACGGTGGCGCCGGGCGTGGTTTCCAGAAAGCACGGGCCCGCAAAACGGCTGGCCCGACTCTAGCCAGGTGCCTCTTCGGAGGAATAGCGATCGGGATTAAGGAAGGTCTAAGAAACGGTTATTGTTCGTGGCCCTGCCGGTCGGGAAGCTCCGCAGCGTTCCGGAAAGGACGTCCCGGCCGTCCCGTGAACGGGCGCCGCGCACCGTCGGGACTCGCAGGTCAGGACGCATAGGTCTGAACCATCGTGGGCTGTCCGTTCCAGGTGGCGAGAACTGACGGGGCCTTCCGACGGTCGGGGCTCGGCTGTGGCGTCGTCGGCTTTCGTCGGGCAGCGGAGGGGAGGTGGTGCCGGTCGCACCCCGGTCCGGTACCGTCGTCCGGGTGGGCCGGACATCGCTTGACCCGGGACGCTGTTGACGCCGAGCCAGTCGACCGGGCGACAGCCATGGTGGCGACGAGCCGCGCGCCTCGGGAGTCCAGGAACGCACGGCCCCGATCACGTCCGCGTCACAGCCTTCTTCCCACGGTGGCGGCCCGCGGCAGGGGTGGCGTACGGTGACGGGCACTATGGCAAGTGTGCTCCTGGTTGAGGACGATTCATTCGTCAAATGGGCTGTCATTCGAGACCTGACCAACGCCTCACACACCGTCCGCAGTGTCGGCACAGCATTGGAGGCGCTCCGCGAGGTTTCCCGAAATCCCCCGGACGTCGTCATCCTCGACCTGGGCCTGCCTGATCTGGACGGCGCCGAGGTGCTCAAGATGATGCGGGCCGTGTCCGACGTGCCGGTCCTCATCGCCACCGCCCGCGCCGAGGAGGCGGAGATCGTCCGGCTGCTGCACGAGGGCGCCGACGACTACGTGACCAAGCCGTTCTCCGGGCCGTACCTCATTGCACGGCTCACCGCGCTGCTGCGCCGGACGAGCAGTGGCAAGGGCTCCGAGATGCTCGTCGTGGGCGGTCTCAGAGTCGATGTCCGACGCCGGGAGGCGGCCCTGGACGGCAGGAAACTGGACCTCGCCCGGCGGGAGTTCGACCTGCTGGCCTGCCTCGCGGCCCGACCGGGAGAGGTCGTGACCCGCCGTGAGCTCCTCATGCAGGTGTGGCAGCAGCCCTATGGCGAGGACCAGACCATCGACGTCCACCTGTCCTGGCTGCGGCGGAAGTTCGGCGAGCGTGCCGCCGCGCCGCGCTACCTGCACACGGTGCGGGGGGTCGGAGTGATGCTGGAGGCACCGCCGGACTGCGTCCGTGCGTTGAGGTCGTGAGAGGCGCGCCGGCCGCCTTTCGCGATCGCCGGCGCAGCCATGGGTCGCCCTCGCGTCGCTGATCCCGTCGGGCGCTGACGGGTCGGGAGTGTCGGCAGGGACGGTGCCCTCCCCGTGGCCGCGCGCCAGGCCGTCGCGGTCGAACCGGTCCTGGTGGTGACCATCGATCAGGTGGCGCTGACCCGCGCTCCGGCCGGCGCACCGGTCGACGCCGCCGGCCGGATCGCCGTGCACCCGTCGTCCGGGGCGGCCGTGTCGGACCGGCGCGTGCGGGGGTGGCGACCAACTCGCCACCGTCGTCCGGCAGGGGAGCGCCTTCACCGCCCAGGTGCCGGGCGGCTACGCGGTGCTCCGGCCCGCGGAACTCGACCGGGAACCGTCGCGGTGGTCGAGGGTCCACCTCCTGGACGGCGACCCACGACGGGGCCTCGGTACCGTCTGTCGGGTGCTGGGCCCTGTGGCCGTGGTTCTGATCACGCTCTCGTCCCTGGCGGGCGACCGGCCGGCGGCCCGGCCGGTCGGTACGACCCGTCGTCTGACCGGCGCCGCGCGCACTCGGCACCGGAGACCTCGGAGTGCGGGTCGACGCCCAGGGCCCGTAAGCACTGCGGACGGTGGGAACCGCGTTCAACGTCACGGCGGGGAGAACGCTGCAGATGATCACCGCCGAGCGGGAGTTCACGACGGACCACTCGCGCAGGATGCGTACACCGCCGACCACACTCTGCCTCAACGCCCTGGCACTCCACGGTGGTTCGGTCGCGGACCGGACGCGGTAGGTGGTGGCCCGACCGGAGCAGGAAGTGGACCTGGTGATGACCACGGCCCGGGCGGGCAGCGCGGGGCGGGAAGCGGCGGAGTACCGCGCCGCGGTCAGGGGGCCCGGCGGGAGGGCTCGCCCCGGACTGGGCCTCGACATCGTGTGTCGAATGGCTCAGGGAGTCGGCGGGGGCATGCGGCTCGACCGCTCCCCGCTCGGCGGGGCGAAAGTGCGGACCGGTCTTCCCATCGCGACAGCGGCCGAGCGCCCGCTCCGGTCGGCTCGGGTCGGGTCCGGTCGGGTCGGCGTGGCGGTGCCGTGCCGTGCCCGTGGCAGGGCCGGATTCCGCGCCGGCCCTGCCACGGGCGGAACTCCCGGGTACCTCAGCACGGTGCCCGGGAGTCCGGCTCACACCCGGCGATGGCTGCGCCGGCGCCGGGCCAGGAACACCGCCGTGCCGCCCACTCCGAGGACCGCTGCCGCGCCGACAGCCAGCGGTGCGACGTTCGAGGTGCCGGTCTGGGCCAGGTTCTCGCCGGAGTCGGTCGTGGCGACGTCGGCCTGAGGCGTGCTTCCCGGCTGGGCGGACGCGCCGTCCGCCACGGGTGCAGTCTCATGGTCCATCTCCATGCCACCGCTCGCGCCGTTGCCCATGTTCATGGCGCCGATCGAGGGGCCGGAACTCGCGTGGGTAGCCGTGCCGCCCGTCGGGGCCGCACTCGTGCTCGGCTTGCCCGTCGGGCCAGTGCCCGTGCTCGGCTTGCCCGTCGGGGCCGCACTCGCGCTCGGCTTGCCAGCCGTACCGGACCCCGCCGCCGGGGTGGCGCCGGTTCCCGGCGCGGCGCTCGAACTGGAACCCGTACCCGGGACGCTGCCTGAACCGGCGCCGCCGAAGACGACGTCGGAGCAGGAGTAGAAGGCCTCCGGGCTGTCAGACCGCTGCCAGATCGCGTAGATGAGGTGCAGGCCCTGCTTCTTCGGCAGCTGCGCGGTCATCTCGTACGACCCGTTCACCAGGGGCGGGTCCGAGGCTTTGAGGAACGGACCCGGCTCCAGATCGGACCACTTCAGCGGCTGCGTGGCGTCGTAGCCGTCCTTGGTGACGTACAGCTCGAAGGTCCCCCGGTGCGGGGCGGTTCCGCGGTACTTGAACGTGAAGTTGCCACCGGTGGGCAGGGATGTGGCGGGCCAGTCCGCGCGGGCCAGGTCGAGCCCCTTGGACTGTTCGTTGCCCGCGCTGCACAGTTTGCCGTCCGGGATGAGTTCGCGGTGGCGACCGGCGGCGTCACCGATCCTCACCCCCATCCAGTCGTAGAACCCCTGGGTGCCACTGGCTGCGACAGCGGCCTGGCAGGCGCCCGACTTGGGACGCTCCGCACCTTCCTGATAACAGGTGTAGACCCGGCTGACCGGATTCTGCATGGAGCCATGGGCCTGGGCCACGTCGAAGGCCATGCCGACGAACAGCAGCGGCAGAGTTCCGCAGGCCACAGCCAGAGCTCTTTTACGTCGTGAATTGATGAGAGTTCTCCTCTTCGGTACAGGGCGAGAAGGCACCGGACCGCGCCGCGAAAGCGAACCCGAACGGTCTCCAGCGCGACATGGGCGTCCGGGGGACTTGTTCCTCGTACGGGGGTCGCGGGGTTGCCAGGGAAGATGGCCCGTATCGGCGACCGTCATGCTAGCCATGCCGCTGGAGCCGGAAGCACCGAAGCAGCCCGGAGTTCACCCTCTTGCGGCACTCTTGAACATTCCTTCACCGTGGTTTACGGGGCCGCGCCGGCTTCGCGGGTCACCGTGTCCGGCTCGTCGTGAGGGTGCCAGGCAGCTCAGCGCGGCTCGGTCGACACTTCGGGCCCGGCTTCCGGCGTGCACGGTGCAGTCGGCCCTGCCGGACGCCATAACGAATGGATCTCGGACCGGGACGGAGTGGCGGTGCGGGGACTTGACCTCTCGAAACCGACTCCCCGTCGTGCTCGGCAGGCGCGAGAGGGTCGGTGCCTCCCTCTTGCCGATGCCGTGGTCCACGGCATCGGCGAGAGGTCCGCCCTCGCTCCTTCACTCCAGGATGGTTCATGTTCCAGCATCACAGCCGCGGCCGTCGGGCCGACGCGCTTCTGGCCGCCGTGGTGGCGGTGGGAGCCGCGTCCGTCGGCCCTGCCGCCACCGCGGCGTCCACCACCATCCCCTTCAACGACGGGTTCGAGTCCGGCAACACCACCGTGTGGCCTCGCAAGGGTCTCGCCGGCAAGGGCGCGGTGGACGTCGTCGCGGCACCCGGCGGTCGCAGTGGCAGGGCCGGCCGGTTCACCCTCGCCGACGAGGGGGACTCCTACCGCGCCGAGATCGCCACCAGCCATCTCCCGTACGGCAGTTACCGCTACTCCTTCTCCAACTACCTGCCGCAGGACTGGGTCTCCTACCGGTACGGGACCTTCGTGTCCCAGTGGCACGGCGGGGCGACCACCGGACCTCCGCTCGTCCTCATGGTCAGGGCGGACCGGTGGATCCTGTTCGTCACCGTGAGCGGCACCCAGTACGACCTCGGCCCCGTGCGGCTCGGCCGCTGGAACCAGTGGACCATCGACATCACCTGGTCCACTCCCACCACACCCGGCTCCATCGTCGCCAAACTGGACGGCACCGAAGTGGGCTCCCACCAGGGGAAGAACAACTTCGAGAAGGAAACCGTCCCGTACCACAAGATCGGCATGTACCGACCCAACTGGCAGACCAAGAAGGGACACGTGAGCAGCGGACTGCCACCGGTGGTGCTCTACTACGACGACATCTCCATCACCCCCATCCCGCCCGGCGCGGGCAGCCCGACGACCACCACCGCACCGTCCTCGGTCGCGCCGTCCTCCGCTGCCGCCGAACCGCCCCCCACCTCCCCGGCCCCCTCCGCGCCACCGTCCGGCACGTCCCCCAAAGCCGCGACATCACCCCCACCGGCCCGGCCCTCCACCGCGGGGCCGGTGACCGTGCCGCCGACGGCACCGGCATCCGCCACCATCGCGGCGGCGGCGCCGCCCTCCTCCACACCCGCGGCCCCGGACGACATCCCGCTCGAAACGGATACCGGCGACACGGACAACGACGAACCCCGCCTGGCGGCGACCGGCTCCTCCGGCCCCTCACCACTCGTCCTCGCCACGGGCGGCGCACTGCTCGCCGCCGGGCTCCTCGCCACTCACCGCCTCCGCAGGAGGAACGCCCGCCATAGGGCACGGCGCTCCCGCATCCTGCCCTGACTGCCCTGACGCAGAACCGCCCACCCGGCAGGCAGCCCGCTCAGGAGCCGGACCGCAGACAGCCCGCCTCCTGCCCGGCCCCCGAGCGGCAGTCGACAGGCCCGGGCGTGTAGGGGACTTCGGGTAAGTCCCCTGTGGTCATTGGATGCTGAGCCGGTCCTCGAAGAAGAGTGAGAACCGGTTCAGGGCTTCCTTCCAGTGTGCGGCGACGTGGTTGACGTCGCGCGCCTTGGGGTTGATCAGCTTGCGTGGCAGCGGAGTTACTCAGGTTGAACCTGTGAGGCGCGCAACGCGTCCACGCACACCAGGGCTCCGCGCAGAGCGGGTCAGCTGCCCGGGTGGGAGGCCGCCCAGCCGTGTTCGAGCAATGCGAAGGCCTCGTCGGCGGCGCGGTTCGGCTCGGCGTGCCGCAGGATGAGGCCGCGGGCCTCAAGGGCGAAACGGGCCAGTGCGGCGCAGCTGATGTCGTCCTCGGGGGCACCGACAGCCTCGGTAATGGCTCGCGCCAGGGCCGCTTCGTGGCGCGTCCACATGCGGTGGGCGTAGTCGCGCAGCGCGGGGGTCTCCTGCACCATGCGCGTGAAGTCGGCGAACCGCGGGTCCGTGGTGTGGACGGCGAACTGGGTCTGTTTCAGCAGGATGTGCTCGCGCAGCGCCTGGGGGATCGACTGGCCTGGGGTGCGGTCGCGCACGGCGGCGACGAGCGCTGCTTCAAGGTCGTCGTCCTGGTCGAAGACCAGGGCTTCCTTGCTGGGGAAGTGCTTGAACAGGGTGGTTACCGAGACGTCCGCGGCGTCGGCGACGTCCTTGACGCCGACCTGGTCGTAGCCGCGGTCGAGGAAGAGTTCGAGTGCGGCGTCGGCCAGGGACTGGCGTGTCTGGGCCTTCTTGCGCTCGCGGCGCCCGGTCGGTTCGGTCACTCGCCCATGGTATCCCAAGATACAGCGACTTCGAAAGTTTAGTCATTGCACTTATTTTGTGAGTGTGCTTTCTTGATGATGCCGGGCCTCCCGGCGGCTCACCCACCTCCCGAGGGACACTCCCATGAACTCTGCTCGTGATCCCCGTATCGCGATCGTCGGCGCCGGCCTGGGCGGCCTCGCCTGCGCCCGAGTCCTGCAGCAACACGGCCGCTCCGCCACCGTCTTCGAACGCGAGGCCTCCGCCGACGCCCGCCCGCAGGGCGGCACCCTCGACCTGCACGCCGATACCGGCCAGACCGCCCTGCGGGCGGCGGGGCTCCTCGACCCGTTCCACGCCCTTGCCCGCCCCGAAGGAGAGGAGTGGCGCGTGCTCGATTTCACCGACGCCGCCCTCCTGGCGCATCAGGGGCCTTCCGCCGCCGGCGGCCGGCCGGAGATCGACCGTGGCCAACTGCGCGAACTGCTTCTGGACTCACTCACCGAGGGCACGGTGCGGTGGGACCGCGCCGTCAGCAGGGTCACCCGGCTCGCGGACGGCACCTGCCGACTGCTCTTCGCTGACGGCGCCGCCGAGGACTTCGACCTGGTGGTCGGCGCCGACGGCGCCTGGTCGCGCGTCCGCCCGGCCCTGTCGCACGCCGCACCCCGCTACACCGGCGTCACCTTCGTCGAGACCGGATTCGACCACTGCGACACCCGCCATCCCGACCTCGCGCGGCTGGTCGGCAACGGATCGATGCTGGCGAAGGGCGCCGGCAGGTCCCTGGTCGCCCAGCGCAACAGCAACGGCCACATCCGCGCCTACATCGCGCTCCGCACGCCGCAGGACTGGCACATGGCCGCCGGTGTCGACCTCGGCGACCAGCGGGCCGTACGCGCGCACCTGTTGAGGATGTTCGACGACTGGGACGAGAGCCTGCGCTACATCCTGCGCAACAACGACAGCGGGTTCATCAACCGGCCCCTGTTTGTCCTGCCCGCCCCGCACACCTGGCAGCACGTTGCCGGCGTCACGCTGCTCGGCGATGCCGCGCACCTGATGCCCCCGGCCGGGCTGGGCGCCAATCTCGCGATGCTCGACGGCTCCGACCTCGCCCACGCCCTCGTCGCCGAATCCAGCATCGACGACGCCGTCCGCGCCTACGAGAGCATCATGCTGCCGCGCTCGATCGAGGCCGCGACGAGCAGTGCGCAGGGACTCGACCACCTCGTTCCCGCAGTGACTTCCTGAGCAGACTCCACCGCCCCCGGCCCCCGCGGCCGTGCCCGCGTCGATCATGTGCACTCTCCCGGCGGTCGCGTCCGCCCCAGGGCGGCGTCGTCAGGGGGTCTGTCCGGTTTGATCACGTGATGCCGAGGGTATCGAGTGGCCGGGTGGCGTCTCGGCCGTGTTTGCGCAGGCCGGCGGCGATGTTGTCGTAGCCGGTGAGGCGGAGGGCGCCGATGGCGAGGTTGCGCAGTGCGGCCATGGTCCGGGGTGCGGTTCCGGTGCGCACGCGCGAGGCGTCCTCGGCGAAGGTGGTGTCGCGGATGTGGTGAATCTTGTCCTCGATGCCCCGGTGTTCGCGGACGTGGTGCGCGATCTCGGGGGCGTCGGCCTGCTCCGCCGTCAGGTCGGTGACTGCGTGGACGCGTTCCAGGGCGACCTTGCCGGTGGTGACGATCCGGCGGCGGCGCACGATCTGCACGGCCTGGGCGGCGTGGGGGAAGTCGAGACCACAGGTGACGGTGGCGGTCTTGTCGCGGCGGATCTCGTCGCGGCCGTGTGCGGTGGCGCGGGTCTTGTCCAGCAGCGGCACGCCCCGCCGGGGCAGCTGCTTCAGGTGCTGGTGCAGCAGCGGCTGATTCCCCTTGACCACGGCGATGTAGTGGGCCTTCTTGTCTTCCACCAGGAAGCGGGCGGCGCGTCGGCGGCCCACTCCGTAATCACGGCCAGGGACTTCGCGCCGGCCAGCACCGCGCACGCGGCGAGCGCGAGGACGAAGGCGAGGGGGTGGCGGCGGCCCTTGGCCCGGCGCGGATCGGGTACCGCCGCGAGGCGGCCCAGCAGCTGCGGGTGTTCCCCGGGCTCGGCAGGCCGGGTGGCGGCGAGCTGGTCCAGGCCGGCGGGGACGGGCGGTGAGGAGCGGGCGGACACGGTCCTCCGTCGTGGTGATCAGGGCTTCGACACCTCATGATCACCTGGAGGCCATGCCTGCCTCCGCTCGCGCCTCGTCCGCGAACGCCACAGTCACGTCCGCCACCTGAACCGGAATCAAGTCGGGCAGATCCCCTGAACGGCGCCCCCCTGCCCGAGCAACCTGTCTCTGCGGAGCCCCTCCGGCTGTCGGCGGTGGTGGCGCTTGCCGGGGGCAGCGGCGGGATCCGCAGCCCCCCGGTGCGGCCACTGTGGCGGCCGGCGGTCTGGGGACTCCCCGCCGGTGGGAGGCGTTCCGGGGGCGCGGCCTTGCCGGACCTGTTGCCCGGGTCGGTCCCGGCGCGGGAGGTCTCATTCGCATAACGCGCCGGGACCGAGCGGAAGCCCGGGAGTCTTCTGTAGGAGTTCAGCGAGCCCGCAAGGCTCGCGGCGTCTTCGGCCCACCGCGAGGGGTGGCGGCCGGATGTCGGGGCGTGCCGTCCAGAATTCCTCGTGTGCATTGTTTCGGGTCCCTCTATCCGGCGCGCTCCGGGATTAAATGGGAAATCCGTACACGGCTTTCCGTGCGGTTCTATGCCCGCTCGATTGACGTGTTCATGCATATCGCAGGGGGCGGCTTCTGGTGACTCTCTCCACGCGACATCGGATGCCCGCGGGAAACGTCCCGCCAGGGCCCCCGCCGCGGCCCCGGCCGGTGCAGGAATCCCGGTCGGGGTCGCGGACCGGCCGCGGGGCTAGATGTCGAGTGCGGCCTCGATGCGCTTGAGGCCGTGGCGGGCGAGTGCGAGGTTGGCGCGTGAGCGGTCCAGTGCCAGGTAGAGGAACAGGGAGCCATAGCTCCTGGTCAGCGGGCGGATCAGGTGGTACTGGGTGCCGAGGGTGATCAGGATGTCCTCGATGGCGTCGTCGATCGACAGCGCGGCCAGGGCGCGCACCTTCGCCCGGACGACCTCGGTGTTGGCGGCTGCCGCGACCTCCAGGTCGAGTTGTTGCCCCCCGCCGAGGAATCCGAGCGACAAGCCGCTCTCGTAGTCGGCCAGGGCCACGCCGATGGCACCGTCAATGGTCATCGCGCTCTTGAGGGCTTCGTCTATCTTCATGCGTTGTCCGTCCTTCGTCCGTCTTTCGGGAGAACCCCCGTGTGGTAGACCAAAATAGCAAGAACAAACATGCGATGGTCGCCTTGCGGGGGCTGCAGAATGCACTACACTGACGGGAATTCAGAACGCGAAAGGGGCCCGGTGCGCGCACTCGAAGCTTCTCTCTCCGATGTGCTCGGCCGGCCCAGCGTGGTCGGCGTCGCCCTCGTCGACGCCGTCACGGGCCTCACCTACCGGTCCGCCGGGGAGCACCGGCTGCTCGGATCCGGGACCGAGCTCGCCGAACTGGTCGACATGATCGGTGCGCGGCTCCACGAGGCCGGTGCCGAGGGCGACCTGGAGAGCGTGGCGGTCACCAGCACTCGTCGTTACGAGATCGTCCAGGTCGTTCCCCGGCAGGGAGACCCGCTGCTGCTGGCCACCGTTCTGGACCGGGAGCGGATCAATCTGGCGCTGGCGGTCCAGTGGACCGCCGACCGCACGAAGGACCTGCTGCGATGACCGGACCCGCCGGGGATCCGCCCCGACCGGTGCCGTCCTTGCCCCCGGCGGCCCGCAGGGTGGCCGCCCGGTTGCGGGAGCTGGGCGGAGAGGGGTTCACCGGCTCCGTCACCGCCTCCGGCGCGCCGGGCGGCGCGATCCACCTGGAGGACGGTTTGGTCACCGCCGTCGAGACGCCCGCGGCCCCGACCGCCGAGACCTTGCTGCTGAAGTCGCGACGGGTCAGCGAGACCGACTGGCGGGCCGTCGAGTCGGTCGTGTCGGCGACGTGCCCGGGTGATGCCTCGACGGTCGGGGGCACCGACCTCGGCGCCGCGCTGCTCGCGCAGGGTGCGATCGGCGCCGGGGAGCTCGAAGTCGTCTGCGCCGCCGCCGTTTTTGACGGTGCCTTCGCCCTGGTGCTGAGCCCGCCCGACGATTGGCGAACCGTCGAGGAACCTCTCCCGCCCGCGCGGATCGCATTGCGCCCGGGGATCGCACCGCAGGAGCTCTTCGAGGAGGCTGCCCGGAGACTGGCCCTGCTGGAGCGTCTCTGGGGTTCGCCCGCCGAGTTGGCCCGCATCCGGATCAAGCCGGCCGTGTCGTTCGGGTCCGGCGTCGCGCGGGCCCCGGTCCGGTACCGCCGGATCCTGGATGCCGCGACCGGACGCCGCACGGCGCGCGACATCAGCTTCGTCCTGGGGCGCGGGGTGTTCGCCGTGCTTCTCGACATCGCCCGGATGGACGCGAGGCGCCTGCTCCACCGGGAAGGGGGTCATCGCGGTGCCCTGGCACCGAGCGTCGCCCCGCGCATGCCGTCGGCCGGGCCGCTGCCCGCCGCGACCGCGCCGCTGCCGCGCCGCGTCCCCGGGGTGCGCGGCACCGGGGGTCGACTCGCGTTGCCCGGGGGTACCGCGACCCCCTCCCACGGACCGATGAAGTCACCAGAGCCACTGACCCGACCGAACCCGACGCACTCACCGTACCCGGTGCACCGGGGCGACAGAGACGATTGAGAAGAGCACATCATGAGCAGCCGGATACCGATCACCGTCCTGGTCGACGAGTTGCACGCCCTCCGTGAGCGGGTCATGGGCGTGGGTGAGAGTGTCATCTCCACCGCGGACGGGATACTGGTGGCCGCCGACACGGCCACCGTCCACCCCGAGTCGGCCGCCGCGCTCGCGGCCGCCATGCTCGGCCTCGGCCGGCGCACCGCGGCCGAGTTCGGTGTGGGGGGCCTGCGCGACGTGGTGGCCCGGTGCGGCGGCGGTTACGTCGTGGTGCTGGCCATCGGGGAGCAGGCCCTGCTGGTGATCCTGGGCGACGAGGGGCTCGACGTCGTCGGCCTGCACCGCGAATCACCCGCCACGGTGCGTCGGTTGGGCGAACTCCTCGGGGTGGCGACCACGGTCCAGCCGTACTGACGGCCGCGCCCGCCCCGGCGGGCCGTGACCACCGCCGTCGCGTCCCGCGGCCGCGGCGAGAGCGCGGTCAAGCGACTGGAGCGCGACGTGCTCTCACAGCGGGGACTGCGCACGGTCGTCCTCCTCGAAGGCGTCAACGACATCAACAACGACGTGCCGAGCTCCCAGGCACTGATCGACGGCTACCGCGACATCGTGAACCGCGCGCACACGGCCGGCATCCGGCCCGGGCCCCGGCCGACCCCGCGATTGTCCGCGGGGTCCTGCCACCGGCCACGGACAATCGCCCGACCGCACAGAGGAGTTCGCCGAGGCGGCGGCCGCCACCGCAGCCGGGCCGGCGCGCACACGGAATGACCGCGGTGGCAGGGAGCCGGGCCGGGCCCGGGCTGCACCTCGGTGTCGGTGGACGCCTTCGTCCGGATCGCCGTGATCCGTAGGTCGACTGGCCAGGCGGGGCGGAGGAGTCACGGCGGACAAGAAGCCGGTCGCCGTGGTGGCCGAGGACGCGTTGGTCGGCGAGGTCGTCGAGCGGTTGACGGACTGCGCCGATGCCTCCGGCATCGAGCGCACCAGGGAACGCCTCGCGACGTGTACGGCGGGCCACCGGACCGGTGTCCCGGCCACTCCACACCGTCCGCCGACCGGGATGTCGCGCGGCAGGCGCTGCCCTTGGTCAGCACGATCCGCTACAGGCCCGCCTGCTGCCGGGGCCGCCACCCGTCCGGTCAGCGGAAGGTCGTTCAGCGGTTCACCGTGCGCATTCCGTCCTCGTCGTAGCGCTCGCCCTCCACCGCGGGCAACTCGGCCTCGATGCGGGCCAGGTCCTCATCGGTCAACCCGACGTCGACCGCGTCCGCGTTCTGCTCCAGGTAGGTGCGGCGTTTGGTGCCCGGGATCGGCACGAGGTCCTCGCCGCGGGCCAGTACCCAGGCGATCGCCAGTTGGGCCGGGGTGACGTGCTTCTCCGCGGCGATCTCCTTCACCTTCTCGGCGAGCCGGAGGTTGGCGGCCAGGTTGGCCTCGGCGAAGCGCGGATTGGTGCGGCGGAAGTCGTCCTTGTCGAGCTCGTCCGGGGAGCTGAAGCGGCCCGCGAGGAAGCCGCGGCCGAGTGGGGAGTACGGCACGAAGCCGATTCCGAGCTCCCGGCACGTGGGGAGCACCTCGGCCTCCACGTCCCGCGTCCAGAGCGAGTACTCGCTCTGGACGGCGGTGACCGGGTGGACGGCGTGGGCGCGGCGGATGGTCTCGGCGCCCGCCTCGCTCAGCCCGATGTACCGCACCTTTCCCTCGGCGACCAGTTCGCCGAGCGCGCCGACGGTTTCCTCGATGGGCACGGTCGGATCGACCCGGTGCTGGTAGTACAGATCGATGAAGTCGGTGCGGAGCCGCGCGAGTGAGCCGTGGACGGAGCTGCGGACGTGCTCGGCCGAGCCGTCCTGGCGGCCCACGGTCGACATGTCGCCCGGAACGGCGCTGTCCATGCGGTAGTTGAACTTCGTGGCGATCACGTACTCGTCACGGTGTCCCCGGACGGCCTCGCCGACCAGGGACTCGTTGGTGAGCGGTCCGTAGACCTGCGCCGTGTCGAGGAAGGTGATGCCGAGGTCCAGGGCGCGCCGGATGGTCGCGACGCCCTCGTCCTGGTCGGCCGTGCCGTAGAAGGCGGACATCCCCATACAGCCGAGGCCGATGGCCGATACCTGGAGGTCCCGCAGACTGCGCTGTTGCATCTGTCGTGCCAGCCCTTCGTCTCGTTCTTCCCGTGGCCCGACGCCTTCCGGCGCCCCGGTCCGTGCGACCGGTCAGCCTGGTCTCCTCGGAGAGGACCTTACGGCGCCGGGGTCTTCTGGAGGCGGACCGGCACGGCCGGCCGGGTGCAGGACGCCCGTGCGAGGCCTTGCCCTACCGGCGGGCCGGCTTGTTCAACGCCGCCGGTACCCCGGCCGCAGGTCACGGGGCTGCGCGCAGGGCGTGTTGAAGGCTTGCGATGAACCGATGCAGAACGGCGGGGTTTCCGGCGGCGCGGGCAGGGTTGAGCTCGCAGATCGAGAGTGCTCGGAAGCGCGGGTCCCGGCACGCGGTGTCCAGTGCCTCGGACAGGGCGTCGAGCGTGGGGCCGCTGTTGCGGCCGTCCGTGCTTTCGGCGAGCGGCGCGTCGGTGAAGTCCAGGACGTCGACATCGACGTGCACGGCCAGGGGACCGGACGGGAGCCCACCGAGGGCCCGTGTCACCTCGGGTCCCGGCGTGGTGGCGAGGTCGGTGTGCGAGCCCCATCGCAGGCCCAGGCCTCTTGCCTGCTCGCGTTCCCAGGAGGTGGCGGCCTCGGGATCGATGCCGAGGAGGTGGAGCCGGTCCGGGGTGAGCAGCGGGCGGTGGGCGAAGGCGGCCGCCAGCGGCTCCGCGGCTCCGGGCAGGTCCAGTCCGTGGGCGAGCCCCATCCAGTCGAGGGCGCCCTCGCGGGTGCTCGCGGGTGTGTTGAGGTCGAAGTGCCGGTCGATGTAGAGGAGGCCTGCGTCCGGGTCGCGATCCGTGAGAGCTGCCATCACGCCCAGTGCGACGGTGCAGTTGCCGCCGATGACCAGAACGTCCGCGTCCTCCTCCAACGCTGCGGCGACGTGGTCGGCGACCGCCCTGACGGCTTGGACCACTGCCGTGAGGTTCTGGGCCCGCGGGTGCTGCGGGTCAGGAGCCCACACCTGCAGCGGTCCGTTCCCTGCATCTCGTACCCGGCGGCCCGTCGCTCTGAGGCCGTCGATCAGGCCCAGCTCGCGCAACACGCTTGGTGCGGCCTCCTGGCCGGGTGCGTAGCTGCCCGCACTGGTCGGCGCGCCCACCACAACGAGATCTCGTCGCATCCACCCATCCTGGCCGTCCGCCCGGACGGGCGCCAGCGGGCTGTGCCCGCGGGTCACCAGGGGGAGTGACGATGCCGCACGGAGAAGACGCGGGCCGGCCGGCAACTACCCAGGGGCGGCCCGGCAGTCAGGAGGACCCGGTGGTCGGCCACGAACCGGAAGCCGAACCCGCGCCTCCACCGCGTCCGGCTCC
Source organism: Kitasatospora sp. NPDC003701 (assembly GCF_053587085.1). NCBI lineage: Bacteria > Bacillati > Actinomycetota > Actinomycetes > Kitasatosporales > Streptomycetaceae > Kitasatospora > Kitasatospora sp. NPDC003701. The sequence continues at coordinate 59,320 of NZ_JBSFNM010000019.1, read as the reverse complement.
CGCTCGCTCGGGCCGACCGAGACCTCGGCATCATGCAGGCGGTGGACGGAAGGAGGAGCGGCGAAGTCGGATCAGCGGCTACCGCCGCGCGGCCGGGAGATCGAGGCCCTCGCCTCCTGGATCGGCTCTCGACTCCTCGATCGGCTTTCTCCAGCTCGTCGAACGATGGTGGGCCGCCGGTTGTGCGGCCCACCACCAGTGCGTTCCGGTGGCTCAGAAGGGTGCGCAATCTTCGCGAAAGCGCCACGGCGAGGTCTGGAACCCTCACAGTCGAGCCGCCTAGGCTCCGCACGTGCGCGACGACGCGCGCGGAGCCGGCCGACGACGACCGGTGTGTGCCGGCGACCCCGGCAGCACGGGAAGATCACATGGACTACTGCACGCCCTGCCGCCGTCACCTGAACGGCGCGATGACCTGCCCCGGCTGCGGGGCACTCGCGGACACCCGGGAGACGCCGCCGGAGGCCGCCGCGCCGCCGCCGGAGGCCGCCGTGCCGCCGCCGTCGGCCGTCGGCTCGCCGATTCCGCTGCCGAGCTGGTCCGCCCCGCCGGTCGGCTCCCGGCGGGCCGGGCGCCGGTCCGCACGGCGGCCGGGCGTGTTCGTGCTCTCCGTCGCCGGCCTGGTCGTCGCGGGGCTCGGCGTCGCGGCGCTGGCCGCCAACGGTACGGAGGGCGCGCCGCCCCCACCCGTCGCCGACGGACCGGCCGCGACGCCGTCGCCGAGCGCCACGCCCCCCGCCGCGCAGGCCACCGCAACGGGCGTGACCACGGCCCCGGTCAGGACGACCTCGCAGCGCACCGGCCCGACCCCCAGCGGGTCGGTCGCTGCCTCCACCTCCGCCACCGTCCCGACCAGGAGCACCGTCCCCGCCACGGCGACGAACAGCCGCGCCCCGGAGTCGGCGGCGCCGGCCCCGTCCGCGCCGACCACGGCCGCGCCCACCACCGGGCAACCCCCGACGGCCTCCCCGCGGCCCTCGGGCACCGCCGGCCCGAAGCCGACAGCCACCTGCACCCCGTTCCTGTTCTGGTGCACGTAGCCGCCGCGATGACGCGTCCGTGGCGGCGGCCGGCCGTGGCCGCCGGTCGACGGGGGCCGGCCGTGGCCGCCGGCTGGCATGCTCGCGCCCGAAAGACAGCAGGTCACAGGCCTTCTCGCTGCGGTCCGGCGGGGCCGGCATTCCGGTCGCAGCAGCCCCACCACCCCCTTGGAAGGGCTGCGGAGCAGCACGGCCGCGCCCCGAGTGGCCGGCCCGCACCGCGCACACCATCGCGGTCGGTGCCCGAGTCCCTGGGCGCTTCCCGGGTCGACGGGTTCGCGGTGGGTCACAGGTAGCAGCGTCGGTGTCGGGCGCTGCCGACGACGCGGCCCGTGCGCAGGGCGAGTTGTGCCAGGAGGGCGGCGCGTCGGTCGGTGGGGCCGAGCAGGTCGGGGGAGTGGAGCAGGAGTGCCCACCAGGCGCGGGCGGCGTCGCCCGGTCGTGCGGGCGGCATGCCGTGGGCGGCGAAGTCGCGGTAGAGCCTGGGGTGTGAGCGCCCGTAGCCGTAGGACTGCCGGGCGATGGTCCGCGTGTCGCCGCGGTGCCGGTAGTGCATGACGGCGTGGGGCGCGAAGGCCAGCCGGTAGCCGGCCAGTTGGGCGCGCCAGAAGAACTCGGTGTCGTCGCCGCCGCCCTGGTAACTCTCGTCGAAGCCGCCCAGCTGGTGCCAGAGCTCTTTGTGGAAGCCGCAGTTGGCGCCCGCCGGGTAGGGCAGGAAGCCGAAGGTGTCGAGCAGGGCGGCGGACTTCTTCGGCGGGCGCGCGGCGAGTGCGACCGTGCCGTTGAGCAGGCGGCGCTCCAGGGCGCCGCCCACGGCCGGGTCGGTGCGCAGGGCGTCGACCAGGCCGGTCACCCATCCGGGAGCCGCCACGTCGTCCGCGTCGCAGAGCAGCACGAACTCACCACCGGCCCGCCGGCAGCCGAGGTTGCGGGCGTGGTTGACGCCGGGCGCGTCGGTGACGGTCACCCGCAGCCGCGGCATCCGCCCTTCCCAGCGCCGCAGCAGCGCGCGGGTGCCGTCGCTGGATCCGTTCTCGACGACGATGACCTCCCACGGATCCGGATAGGTCTGCGCGCACAGGGCCTCCAGCTGCGCGGGCAGCGTCGTCTCGGCGTTGCGCGCGGGTATGACGACCGAGACCAGGCCGACGGGGCGGCGGGTCCCGTTCATTCCGGGTCCCGGGTGAGCGACCCCGGCGCCCGGACGGCACGGACCACGGCGGCGGTGTCGCGCAGGTCCGCCAGCACCACGTCCGCGCCCGCCTTCCGCAGCACCTCGGCGCTGCTCGCGCCGGTGGCGACGGCGACCACCCGCGCTCCGCCGCTGCGCCCCGTGTGCACGTCGCGCGGGGTGTCGCCGATCAGGACGGTGGCCCCGGCGGCGAAGTCGGACCCGTGGGCGGCCGCCGCGCGCCGCCGGGCGACCGGGAGGAGCGCGGCGCGCTCACGGGCGTCGTCGCCGTACGCGCCGATGGCGGGGTCCAGGAACTCCGCCAGTGCGAACAGCCCCAGCTTGAGCGCGGCGTTGTCCCGCAGGTTCCCGGTCAGCACGGACTGGGCCACGTCGTCCCGGTTTCCCAGCACTCGAAGGGCCTCGGCGGCGCCGGGCAGCGCCCGGCCGGCGCTCCGCAGGTCGCCGGCCCGCCGGCGCAGCTCGGCGGTGAGCTCGGCGGTGACCCGGTCCGGTTCGATGGCGCCGACGTCGTGCCGGGCGAACAGCTCGTCCATGATGTCGAGTTCGGTCCGGCCCGCGATGCTGACGCGGTGGCGGGCGGGCCGGCCGGTGAGCCGTTCGAAGGCGAGCGGGTAGATCGACTCGACGACGTGACCGCCGTCGATCAGCGTGCCGTCGATGTCCCACAGCAGGAGGATCCGCGCCCCGCCCCGGAGTTCCGCCGGCTCGCCCCGGTCGCCCGTCCTCGCGGGCTGATCGCGGGTCATACCCTGACCGCCGGTCGCCGGGCGGTGGGCCGGGCGGTGAACGGGCCCCGTTGCGTGGTGCAGGCCGCGCCGTGCCGGGCGGCGAGGTCGAGTGCGTCGGCCGCGGTCGCGCCGGTGGCGAGCGCGTAGGTGAGGACGGCCGCGAAGTTGTCCCCGACTCCGTAGGTGTCGACCACGGGGCCCGGTGCGCGGGCGGGCCGGTAGCGCCGAGGGGGACGGTCGCAGCGGGTGAACACGCCGCCGCGCCGGCCTTCGGTGCTGACCACCAGGTCCGGCGGCCGGCGCAGCAGCGCCGGGTCGCAGCGCTCGGCCGGGTCGCAGCCGCTGCCGACCAGCGCGTCGACCCTGACGCCGGATTCCCGCACGGTGCCGAACTCCCGCGCGGTCACCACGAGTACTCCGGCCCGGCGCGCCCGGCGCAGCAGGGCGGCGTCCCCGGCGGTGAAGAACACCGCGTCGTAGGAGGCCAATTGTCCCCAGTCGACGGGATCGGCCGCGGCCGGCTGCAGGCGTTCGCCGAGGGTGACGGTGGTGCGCTCACCGCAGCGGTCGACCATGCTCACCGCCGTGCGGGTGGGGCCGGTCCTGGCCGCGGCCAGGACCCGTACGCCGCGGTGTTCGAGTTCGGCGCGGGAGCGCCGCCCGGCGTGGTCGTCGCCGAGGGCGGTGAAGAAGGTGCAGGTGCCGGCCAGTTCGGCGAGCCGGACGGCCGCGACCGCGCCACCGCCGGCCGGGCCCTGCCAGAGCCGGTCGGCGTGGGTCACCTCGCCGGCGGCGGGGACCGCGTCGAGACCGGCGATCGTGGTCCATTCGACGTGTCCCACCACGGCGACCTTCGGTCCGCCCGGGGGAGCCGCCGTACCGGCGGGGCGGGTGTTCTCGTCCATCGTCCCTCGACTCTCGCACCGGCCCTTCGCCGGTGCCACTCCAAGGCGATCAGCACCTTCTCGTGTACGCACTGTTCTGTCCGCCGATCGTGGGTGCGTCGACGAACTATGAATGGCGGGACCGGCCGGGCTCGGCGATGATGGACGCTTGGGGCCTTGGCTCCCGGTATCAAACCACTGGCCGCGCGGCCGTCCGCCGCTCGACGGAGGTGTACGCGAATGAAGGACGTGGACGCGTTTTTCTTCGATTTCGACGGGACACTGTGGGACCCGGAGTCCGAGATATTCCGCGCGCACGCGGAGGTCTTCCTGGAATTCGGCCACCGGCTCCCGGTCGAGGTGTGGTCGTCGCTCGTCGGCACCATCGGCTCCGACCTGTGGACGCGGCTCGAACGGGCCACCGGATGCACGGCGGACCGCCGTGAACTGCAGGAACGGGTCCGCTGGCGGCAGCGCGAGCTGCTCGGCACACTGGTCGGCAGGCCCGGCGTGCACCGGGTCCTCGGGGCGGTCGACGCCCTGGGGATCTCCCGGGGGATCGTCAGCAACTCCACCCGGGAATGGGTCACCAGATATGCGCGGCAGTGCGGTCTGGCCGACGGATGGAGCACCATACAGTGCGCCGACGGGGACCGGGCGAGCGCGAAACCGGAGCCGGGTCTCTACGTCGCGGCGCTGGCCTCGCTGGGAATTCCCGCCGAGCGGGCGGTGGCGTTCGAGGATTCCCCCAGCGGCGTACGCGCCGCGAAAAGGGCCGGAATCCGATGTGTGGCAATTCCGAACGCGATGACCGCCGCGCTCGATCTCGATGAGGCGGATCTACGGTTCGAATCGTTCGAGCAGATCGATCTGCCAGGAATTATCGGAGGAAAGCCGATGCAACAGGCGAGGACCGCGGCCCGCACCGCCGCACCGAAGGCTCCGTCCGGCGGGGCGGCCGGACCGGCGCTCCAGCACTACTACTGCCTGCCGGACGACCTCCGGGTGGTCGGGGGAGAGGGCGTGTACCTCTACGCCGACGACGGCCGGCGCTATCTCGACTGCTCCTCGGGGACGTTCAACCTGAGCCTGGGCTACGCCCACCCCGAGATCGTGGAGGTGGTCCGCGAACAGGCCGGCCGGCTGATCCACGTCACCTCCAAGTTCCAGACGGAGCCGCTGAACGCCCTGGTGTCGAAGCTGGCCGAGGTCTCGCCGCCGAACCTCACCCGGGTGCACCTGAAGTCGGCGAGCGGGTCCGACGCCAACGAGAGCGCCGTCAAGATCGCCCAGGTGCACACCGGGAAGTCCGACGTGATCACGCTCTTCCGCGGCCACCTCGGCCAGACCCTCGGCATGATCGGTGCCTCCGGCGCCGCCTTCCGGCGCACCCCCTTCCCCTCGCACCTGCCCGGTGTCGTGCACGTCCCCGACCCGCACTGCCTGCGCTGCTTCTACCGTCAGGAGCGGGCCACCTGCGGCCTGCTGTGCGTCGAGCGGATCAACGACTTCATCGACTACGCGAGCACCGGCCGGGTGGCCTGCGTGGTGCTGGAGCCGATCAGCGGCAACGGCGGCAACGTCGTGCCGCCGGACGGCTATCTGCAGGCGCTCAAGGACCTCTGCGAGGAGCGCGGCATCCTGCTGGTCTTCGACGAGATCCAGACCGGCTTCGGGCGCACCGGCCGGATGTTCGCCGCCGACCACTTCGGCGTCGCCCCGCACATGATGACCTTCGGCAAGGGACTCGGCGGCGCGGGGATGCCCATCGCCGGGATCCTGACCGAGGAGCGGCTGACCGGGGTGGAAGGACACCACATCAACTCGACCTTCGGCGGCAACGTGCTGGCCGCCGCGGCCGCCCTGAAGACCGTCGAGGTCATCGGCCGCCCCGGCTTCCTGGAGAACGTGCGCGACGTCGGCGCCCACGTGCTCGACCGGCTGCGCGACCTCGCCACCAAGGTGCCGTTCGTCCAGGAGGTCCGCGGCGTCGGACTGATGATCGGCATCGACATCGTGGACCGCGACGGCCGCCCCGACCCCGCGCTCACCAACCACCTCGCCGAACGCGGCCTGGACTGCGGACTGCTGCTGCGGACCTCGCTGTACGGACACGGCAACGTGCTGAAGGTCCGTCCGGCGCTGGTCATGACCCGTCAGGAGGCGGACGAGATGTGCGATCTGCTGGAACGACTCTTCCTCTCGGCCCTCTCATGAGGGGCCTCGTCCAGGACCTGTCCGATCGGATCCGGACGGCCGTGCGCGAGGGTCTGCACGAGGTCGGAAGCCGCTACGTGGCGGGGACGGCGAAGGGCGGGGACGCCGAGTTCCCGGTCGACGTGCTCGCGGAACGGGCCGCCTGGGACTTCCTGCGGGAGCGCGGCGAGCCCGTGGCCGTCTACACCGAGAGCGAGGGGCTGCGCACGATCGGCCGGGCGCCCGAGCACGTGCTGATCATCGACCCGATCGACGGCACCCGCGGCGCCGCCGCCGACCTGGAGATGGCCTGCGTCTCCATCGCCGCGGCCCCCTTCGGCGAGGAGCCCACCATCGGCGACATCCGGTACGCGATGCTCCAGGAGATCAAGACCGGCCACTGGCTGTACGCCGACGCCCACGGCACCGGGATCGAGTCCTGCGGCTACCCCGTGCCGGTACCCCACTTGTCCGCCACCACCGAGCCCGAGCGGATGTTCTGGTCGCTGGAGTTCAACGGCCACCCGGCGGAGCTGATGACCGGGGCCTACGGCCACCTGATCGACGCCTCGGCCAACACCGGCGGCGTGTACGTGTTCAACAGCGCCTCCTTCTCCATCTCCCGCATCATCACCGGCCAGATGGACGCCTACGTCGACATCGGCAACCGGCTGCTGCGCGACCGCCCCGCCACCGAGGCGGACTTCCGACGGGTCGGGCACGGGAGCATCCTGCACCTGTTCCCGTACGACATCGCGGCCTCGGTGTACCTCGCGGAACGCGCCGGGGTCACCATCACTGACGCCTACGGCAAGTCGCTGCACGACACCCTGCTGCTGGACATCGATCCGCTGAACCAGCGCTCGTGCATCGCCGCCTGCACCCCCCGGCTGCACGCGGCCCTGATCGACTCGATCCGCTGGTAGGAGACACCGAGGAGGCCGCTGCGGTGACCGAACACCGGCACGTGACCCGTGCCCGCCCGCCCGGCGGGTGGACCGACGAGGCGGCCCTGGCGGCCGTCGCCGACACCCTCGGCCTCACGGTCGGGGCCGAGATCCTGGAGGGCGGCTCACCGGCCCGGGTCCACCGGGCCACCGGCCGGGCCGGTGAGGAGCTGGTGGTCAAGGTCCTGGTGCCCGCACCGGGCGCCGTCGACGGGCACGACCTGGTGTCCTTCCGTCACAAGCTGCGCCAGATCGAGCTGCTGCGCGCCGTGGCCCCGCGGTTGGCGGCGCACTACCTGCCGGTCGCGCACGTCCTCGACGGCGACGGCTGGGCGGCCTGCACGACGCCGTTCTACGCCTCGGCGGACCTGGCGGCGCCCCTGCGGGAGTCGCCGCAGGGCACCCGGGAGTTCTTCCGCCGCTACCCGGCCCTCCTCCAGGCCCTGGTGCTGGACGGCTACGCCGCGCGTTCCCACCCCGCCCCGGCCGCCCACCTGGCGGACGTCGTGGTGGGCCGCTTCCTGCGGCGGCTGCCGGTGCTGCGCCGGGCCCTGCCGCAAGACCTGATGGGCGCCGAACGCCTGACCGTCAACGGCGTGCCGTGCGAGGCCCCGCAGCTGGTCCTGGAACGGCTGGCCGGCCGGTTGGCCCGCCTGGCTCCCGCCCGCCTGATGGCCCCCGCCCACGGCGACGCGAACACCCGCAACGTCCTGGTGTCCACCCGCCCCGGCGCGGCCGCCGCGGACTTCCGCCTCATCGACCCGCGCGGCTGCGTCGAGCCCTGGGACCCGGTCTACGACCTGGCCAAGACCCTGTTCAGCCTCAGCGTGTGGGATCCCGCGCTGCGCACGGGCTTCGCGGTGTCCGGCGGGCCGGGGCACGCCTACCAGGTGGGCTTCCGGCAGCCGGTGTTCCCGGGCTACCGCGCGGCGATCCACGCCTTCCTGCCCCGGCTGGCCGCCCACGAGGGCCTGTCGGGGCTGTTCCACGACGATCCCCGCTGGTGGGAGCGGCTGCTGCTGACCCACGACCTGCACGTCCTGGCGGAGGCACCCTGCCGCCTCTCCGACCGCAAGCCCAAGCCCGACCTGCGGGGCCGCAACTCCACCCCCGTCGAACTCGCCCTCGGCCACTACCTCCTCGGCACCCTGCTGATCAACGACCTCGCCGCCCAACTCGCCCGCCCCGGCGGCGTGGACCCCACGAGCCACCTCGCCCTGGTGGCCGACCACCTGCCCTAGAACGTGGCCGCCAGGTGCGCGAGCGCGGAGTCCAGGGTGGGGCCCAGCAGGCGGTGCCGGGTGCTGCGCAGCACCAGCCGCGGCGGGCGGCGGCAACCGGAACCGGCCGCCGTCCCCTGGGTGGGCACCACCCGGGTGGGCAGGTCCAGGGCCTGCTGGACCCGGGACATCAGCTCGAAGCGGGTCACCACGTCGGCGCCGCCGTAGTGCACGACACCCGTGTGGTGCCAGAGTCGGGCCAGGGCCGGGGCGATGCTGGGCAGGTAGACCGGGGCGCAGACCAGGTCGGTGCGGGCGGGCGTGGTCGGCGCGGCGAGGCGGGACAGGAAGGTGTTCGCCCAGGGGCCGCGCCCGAAGACGAGGGGGATCCGGACGATCAGGTGCCCGCCCTCGGCGAGCAGCAGGTCCTCGGCCGCCACCTTGGTCCGCCCGTAGACGTTGACCGGGGAGCGCGGGTCGGCCTCGGTGTACCGGGGGCGGGTGCCGTCGAAGACGTTGTCGCTGGAGAGCAGGACCAGCTTCGCGGCCGAGCCGCGCAGGGCGTCCAGCAGCACCTCGACCGGGCGGACGTTGAGGCGGTGGGCCAGGGCGGGGTCGGCCTCGGCCGCCTCCAGGGGAACCAGGCCGGCCGCGTGGACGACGAGGTCGAAGCCGTCGGCCGCGAGCGCCGCGAGCCGGGCCTCGTCGCGCAGGTCCAGCCGGACCAGGCCTGGGGCCGGCCGGGTGGCGTACGTGCCGACCACCGCGTGACGGGGGGCCCACCGGTGCCAGAGGCCGCCGCCCACGAACCCCGACGCACCGAGCAGCAGGATCCTCGGGCGGGAGTCGGCAGGTGGTTCCCGAGGCGCTTCCCACCCGTCCGGACGCCCATAGCGGTTCATACCGGACACCCTATGACACTGTTGGGACACGAACCGCTGGGAGGCTGCGATGAAGGCCGTCGTGTTCGAGGGCGTGGGCCTGCCCGGCATCCACGATCGTGCGGTCCCCTCCTTCGAGGCGGACGAGGTCCTGGTCAAGGTGGCGGTCACCGGCATCTGCGGAACGGACCGGGCGATCCTGCTGGGCGAGTTCCCCGCACGCCGGGGTGTGGTGCTGGGGCACGAGGCGGTCGGCGCGGTGGCCGCGGTCGGCGCCGGCGTCGCCGCCGTGGCGCCGGGCGACCGGGTGGTGATCAACCCGACCTACCACTGCGACCGGTGCCGCCCCTGCCGGCGCGGGATGCCGGCCCACTGCGGGGCCAAGGCGGGCCGGGAGATCGGCGTCGACCGGGACGGCACGATGGCGGGCTTCGCCGTCGTACCCGAGCGCTTCGTCCACCGGCTGCCCGACTCGGTGCCCTACCGACGCGGGGCGCTGGTGGAACCGCTCGCCTGCGTGCTCAACAACCTGGCGGCGGCCCGGCCGCGTTGGGACGACCGGGTGCTCGTGGTCGGCGCCGGCCCCATCGGCGCGCTGTGCGCGCTGGTCCTGGCCGGCCGCGGCACCAGGGTCACACTGGCCGAGCGCGATCCGGCCCGGGTGGAACTCGCCCGTCTCCTGCTGCCGCGCACGGTCCGGGTCCTGGCCGCACAGGAGGCGGCCGGAGCCGGCGCGCCCGACATCGCCATCGACACCACCGGGTCGCTGCCCGGGGACGTGCTCGGCACGGTGGCGGCCGGCGGCACCGTCGTGGTGATGGGCGAGAAGGAGACCGGCGTCGCCACCGTCCCGCTGAGGGCCCTGGTGACCAGGGGAATCCGCCTGGTGGGAGCGGGACCCTACCGGCCCGCGGACTTCGCCCGGGCGGTGGCCCTCGCCCGGGAGCTGCCACTCGAAGCCCTGGTGACCCATGTCCTGCCACTCGAACGGTACGCCGAGGCCCTCGCCCTGCTGGCCGTCGCACCGGCCGGGCCGGCCCGACCGGAGACCGACGGGTACCGCGCCATGAAGGTCCTGCTCGCCACGGACGGGAGCCCCGCCCCATGAGACCCCGCTTCCTGGACGGAACGCTCTGGCTGGACGGCCGGCCCCGGTTCCTGATCACCGGCGAGTACCCCTACTACCGGGACCACCCCGGACGTTGGGCGGCCAAGCTGCGGGCCATGCGCGAGGCCGGCCTCGAGGTGGTGACCAGCTACGTCCCCTGGCGCCACCACGAGATCACCCGGGACGACGGCCGACAATGGTGCTTCGACGGCGACGGCAACCGCGATCTGGCCGGCTTCCTGGACCTGGTCGCGGCGACCGGCCTGCTCGCGGTGCTCAAGCCCGGCCCCTACGTGCACGCCGAACTGCCCTTCGGCGGGCTGCCCGACCGACTCAGCCCGACGCTCGACCCCGGGCGGACCGCCGCCCGGTCCGCCGACGGCCGACCGCTGCCCTGTCACCGGTTCACGCTGCCCTCGGCCCTGGACCCGCGGTTCCTCACCGACGCGACGGACTGGCTGCGCGCCGTCGGCCTCTTCCTGCGGCCGTTCGCGCACCCGCACGGGCCCCTCGTCGCCGCCCAGATCGGCAACGAGGGGCACTACGGGGAGAGCGCGCTGCCGCTCGACGCGCTCGACTACTCGCAGCCGGCGGCCGACGCTTTCGCCGCCTTCGCCCCCGGCGTGGCCGCACCCACCGGCGCGCAGGACCGGCCGTCCGCCGAAGGACTGCGCTCCCTGGTGACCTGGGGCCGATGGTCGGCCGAGTCACTCACCAAGGGGATGACGCGACTGGCCGAGGCGTTCGGCACGGACCTCCCCGTCTTCACCACCTACGCGCCACCGGCCAGGGCGGATCGCGTCCCCGCCCGTGCCGCCGGACGCCACGACGCCTGGCTGGCCAGGAACCGGATCGGCGCACCCCCCGCGCTGCCCCGCGCCTACACCAGCTGGACCGGCCCGGTGCTCTCCGACGACGAGGCCCTGGTCAACTACGTCCTGGCGGCCAAAGGCGGGCCCGGCCCCAACATCGAGGAGAACTGGGGGCTGCGCTGGGCGGAACCCGGCTGCGCCTTCCCGGTGGTGCCGATCCACCACACCCTGCTGGGCGTCGCCTGCGGGGCGACCGGCATCAGCGTCTACCCGGCCTGCGCCACCGACGGCTGGGGCCCGCACCTCGCGGTGGACCGCGCCCGGCTCCCCGAACCGGCAGGCGACCCCGCGCAGTTCGACCCGCCGTACGGGGACGCCGCCCCGATCCGGCTCGACGCCGGCCCCGGCCGCGCCTTCGCCGCGCTGCGGGTGCTGACCCACTTCCTGGCCGGACGGCAGGAGCCGCTGGCCCTCTCCCGCCCGGAGCCCGGCGTGTGCTGGGGCGTCCATCCGCCGTACGCGGCGATCGGCGCCTGGGCGGGGACGGCCGACGGCGAGCGCCCCGTGCCCTCGGCCGCCCGCACCCTGGTGCCCTTCGTCGCCCACTGCCTGGGGCAGAACCTGCCCTTCCGGCTGGCGGAACTCACCGGCCGGGCGGAACTCGATCCCGCGTCAGGGCCGATGGTCACCGCGTCGGGCCGGTTCCTGGAACGGGCCGTGCAACGACGGCTCGCACGGTTCGCCGAGCAGGGCGGCTCGCTCCTCCTGATGGGTGAACTTCCCCTGCTGGACGAGGACTTGCGGCCCTGCACCGAACTGGCCGACGCGGTTCGCCGGCACGGCGGCGGCCGGGTGCGCACGGTGGCCCTCGACGAGCGGCTACTCGCAACGGCCGTCGAGGACTGGCTCGGTGGGAGCCACGACGTCCGCGTGCGGGCGAGACCGGGGCCGTGGCTCGAACTGCGCACGAGCGCCGCCGACCCCGAGGAGGTGTTCGTCTTCCTCTTCAACCGCACCGGCTCCCCCCTGCGGGCCCGCACCGCGTGCGGCGAGCACCTCGTCACCACCGACCTGGTCGGCGGCGGCTGCGCCGTCGTCCAGGTGTCGCACGGACGGCTCGGCGCGTGCTACGTGAAGGGACTGAACGAGAGGACCGCTGCCCGGCTGCCGGTCCGGGTCCGGGTGGGCGGTGATCTGCTGACCTCCGACCGGCCGTGCGACCTGTCCGCCCTACGCGGAGCCGGCGGCTTCGAGGTGCGAACCGCCGCGGGGCCCGGCGAGGCCCGCGTGACCCTGCAGGAGGCGGTATGAACGGCTCCCCGGCCGAGGCGGTCGGCGTCGACGTCGGCGCCACCAAGATCGCGGCGGTGCGCGTGGCGGCCGACGGCGCGGTGTCGGCGCGGGCCCGCTGCGCCACGCCGCGCCGGACGGCGGCGGAGCTGGTCGCCGCCGTCGCCGGCCTGGTGGCGCGGGTGCGCGGCGAGCGGGTCGCCGCCGTCGGCGTCGGGCTGCCGGGGATGGTCGACGCCCGGACCGGGGCGCTGGCCTTCGCGCCGGGCCTGGAGTTCGCGCGGGCACCGCTGCGGGAGCTGATCGCGGACGCGGTGGGACTGCCGGTGGTGACGGACAACGACGCCAACGTCGCCGCGTGGGCCGAGTACCGGCTCGGTGCCGGGCGCGGGCACGAGCACCTGGTGCTGGTGACGCTGGGCACGGGGCTGGGGTGCGGGGTGGTCGTCGGCGGGCGACTGCTGCACGGCGCGCACGGCTTCGCCACCGAGGCCAGCCACCTGACCGTCGATCCCGGGGGACCGTGGTGCGAGTGCGGACAGCGCGGGTGCTGGGGTGTGGCGGCGTCCGGAGCCGCCATCGAGAAACTCGGCCGACAGGCCGCGACGGACCTCCCGGCCTCGCCGCTCGGCCGCCTGATCGGCGCGGGCCGGCCGGACGCCGGAACGGCCGTCACCGAGGCCGCGCGCGGCGGCGACGGCCGGGCACTGGAGATCCTGGACCGGATCGGTACGCTCACCGGCGTCGGCCTGGCCGCCCTCGCCAACCTGTTCGACCCCGCCGTCGTGATCGTCGGAGGCGGTCCGGTCTCCGCCGGTGACCTGCTGCTCGCTCCGGCGCGCGCCGAGTTCGCCCGCCGACTCTACGCGCCCGGCGACCGCCCGCCGGTGCCCGTGCTGGCGGCGGGCTTCGCCGACCTCGCCGGCGCGATCGGCGCGGCGCTGCTGGCGCTCGACCGGTCGCGCTGAGCAGCGCCGGGCCGTCGCTCTCGCCGTCGCCCTCGCCGCCGCTCAGCCGCCCCGGTCCGGCCGGGGCGTGTCAGGGTCGGCGAGCAGGGCGGCGGCCGTCCGAAGCGCCCGGTCGACGTCCGGCGCCCGCCGGGTGACGGACCGGTGCCGGTCGTGCCCCCAGGTCCGCCAGTAGCCGCCGACCTTGCCGTGCCGGTCGTCGATGACGACGTGCGGCAGGCCGAGCAGCAGGCTCAGCAGGTGGCCGTGCAGCCGGTCGGTGACCACCGCCTCGGCGCTGCCGAGCAGCCGGCAGCCGCGCCGGAGCTGGAGCTCGGCATGGCGGTCCTGGGCCTCGGCGAGCTCGGCGACCGCCCCGCCGCCCGCCGTGCGGCGGACGTCCGACGAGGCCGCCGCGATCCGCTGCCGGACGGCCAGGGCCGCCGCGGCCCAGGCCGCGTCGGCGCCCTCCTGGCCGACCCAGTCGGTCCGGTACACCCCGCCGTCCGGGTCCGGCTCCGCCTGGGCGGCCGACTCGTGGTCGGCGCGCCGCAGCCACAGGATCCCCCGTTCGGGCCGGCCGAGACGGGGCATCCCGTTCATCGCGAAGGCGCAGTCCGGGGCGAGCAGGGACGGGGCGCGGAAGGCCCGGCGGGCCGCGCGCAGGCTCGGGCCGTCGCGCAGCAGCAGGATCAGATCGGGGTGCGCGTCGAAGACCGCCCGGGCCCGGGCGAGGGCGGCCGGGTCGCCGAAGTGGACGGACTGCGGCAGCTGGATGATCCGGTGCCCAGGGAAGGCGCCGATCACGTCCTCGCGCATGCGCTGGTGGCTCGGCCACAGGTCACCCAGATTGCCGCCGCCGGTGAGCAGGATGGTGCCGCTCGGCAGCCGCTCGGCCAGGGCCGCCGGGTGGAAGTCGTGGTGACCGGCGGTGTAGACGACCTCGGCGCCCAGCTCGGTCAGCAACGTGCGCGCCCCCAGCCAGATGGCGCTGTCGCCGACGTTGCCGTAGTCGGGGAAGCCCAGCAGCGCGCAGCGGCTCGACGGCGCGAGCAGGGCACCGAGCACGTCGCCGAGCCGGCGTCCGAGGCCGGCCCACCGCCCCAACCCGGTCACCGCGTCACCGTCGGCGGGGGGACGGGCCCGTAGCGGTCCGCCGCCAGCTCGGCCGCCTCCGCGAGGTCGGGACGGCCGCCGGCCCGGGCGTCGAACCCGACCTCGCGCATGGCCTCGCGGGCCTCCGCCGAACTCATCGGGACGGTGCGCAGCCGGTCGAGGTCGAGCACGCCGGGCAGCGTCGCGCAGCGCCCGAGCACCCCGGCCAGCTCAAGGGTGACCATGGTCCGCAGGCACTTCTCGCACGCCCCGCAGTTCTGCCCGGGGCGGCCGCGCCAGCACACCGCCAGGTGCTGGAGGGCGAGGTCGGAGCGGGCGATCCGGCGTGCCACCTTCTGCGCCCTGGTGGCCTCGGCGCCGTCGTGCACGACGTCCAGCGCCTCGGTGGACCACAGGTGGTCCAGCACCGGGTGCGAGCCGTACGGGGGCAGGTGGCGGTACTCGAAGCTGGCCGCGATCAGGCAGCGGCCGAGCAGGCCCTGCAGCGCCAGCGCGGTACCGGCGAGCGCCGCTCCGTGGAAGTCCTCCCAGCGGACCAGCGGGGCCGTGAAGGCGCGCACGTTGGTCTCCACCGGGACGGCCCGGCAGCCGCTGCGTTCGGCCACCAGCCGGACCCGGTCGAGCAGGCGGTCGTACTCCGGCCCGGCGTGCTGCTCGAAGTTCACGAACAGCAGCTCGGAGACCGGCCGGTGGGCGGGGTCCGAACGGTGCTCGCGGTCCCTGAGCAGACTGTAGAAGGAGTCCACGCCCAGGGTGAAGAACAGCCCCGCGCCGTCCTGTCCGCGCTCGGCCCCGACGAGTTCGCCCGCCGTCACCCGGACCTCGCGCAGCCGGGCCCACCAGGCCGCGTAGATCTCCATCACGGTCCGCGCCGAGCGCAGCAGCCGGCCGGAGACGGGGGCGTCGACCACCAGCTCCTCGCCGAGGCTCATCGCCGGCATCAGCAGCACGGCGAGGAAGGCGTCGCCGCGCTCGGGCAGCCAGTCGCCCTCGCCGTCGGGCACGGTGAAGTGGAGCCGGGCCGAGGGGAGTTCCGCCCCGGCCCGGACCGCTGCCGACAACCGCCGGCCGGCGGCGACCGGTTCGCACCGGACGTCCTCGACGATCATTCCCGCCGCCCTTCCGGGCCCGGCGCGCATCGCTGTCGGCAGTTCATGATCCGCTTCTAGCAGGCCGGCACCGGTCCGCCCGGTCACCGCTGCGCCACGGGCGCGGTGTTCACCCGCGCGGGTCCGCCGCCGCGGGGTCGGACCCGGTGGGTCGTGCGGTGGACGACGCGGCGGTGCGGGCCGCTGCGGTCGGACGCGACGGCCCGGGTGGTGCTCAAGCGGGCGGCGGCATCACCGAAGGCCATCGGCCACCACAGCCCCGCGCGTCGTGGCAACGACGCCGAGCGGTGGATCGCTGCCGGCCCGCAGGAAGCCAGGAGGCCCGCCTCCCGGGCCAGGAGGGCCCCGCCGCAGGTGCGGGGGCGCTTCCTGGGCGGCGACCATCGGGGCGTCGGTCACCAGCAGGGCTGTGGTGACGGCGAGTGCGCCACCTCGACCACACCTGCCGGACCGCGCTGGAGACCTGGGTGTCGGCGTACGGACCCGGGCTCCTCGGCCGCGCAGACCTGGACGGGCCCGCCCGGTGATCGTGCGGTGGGTCGCCGTCATGACCGCGTGAGCCGCTCGACAATTCCGCCGCTCCACCCGGTGCGGCTGGTGCGGCGGCCGGGCAGTCGCAGGCCCACCGGCCCGGCAGCCCCGCCGGGGCTGCTGCGCGGTCGAACGGGGCACCGGAGCGCGGGCCCGTGATCGTGTGTCGGGCGCCGCCGTGTTCGCTCCCGCGCCGCCCGTCGCCGCCTCGCGCACCGGCCGTCGGTCTCCCACGGCGGGGCGCGGTGCCGCGAGCACGGGTCAACCGATAGCGGATCGTGACACGCCCGTAGCCCCGTGACACCGGAGCCTGATGGGAGGATCCCGTTCCCGGTCGCTTCCGGTCCCGGCCGCGGTCGTCGGTCGCACCGCCTTGCCCCACCGAGGAGCGCCCCCATGCGCCATCTGTCCTGTCCGTCTCCCCGTCGCCGGGCCCTGCCGGCCGCGGCCCTCACCGCCGCGTCGGCCCTGCTGCTCACCGCCTGCGCCGCCTCGAACAACTCCCCGAAGAGTGCCGACGACAAGGCCCGGGCGGCCGTGCCGGAGGCGCAGCGGGCCGCGGGGGTGCTGCGGATCGGCTCCGACCTGAACTATCCGCCGATGGAGTTCCGCGGTGCGGACGGCAGGCCGGACGGCCTCGACCCCGACCTGGCCGATGCGCTGGGGAAGGTCCTCGGTCTGCGGATCGAGATCGTCGACACGCCGTTCGACAAGCTGATACCGGATCTCAACGCCGGGCGGTTCGACGTGGCGATGTCGGCGATCAGCGACACGCCCAAGCGTCGCAACGCGCTCGGTGAGAGTGGCCTACCGACCGGTGGGCCCGGCGTGGACTTCGTGGACTACTTCATGGCCGGCACCTCGATCATCGTGCGGAAGGGCAACCCGAAGGGGATCCGGACGCTGGACGACCTCTGCGGCCAGACGATCGCGGTGCAGCGCGCCACCACCCAGGACGACATCGTCAGCCACCAGGTCCCCGCCTGCGTCCGGCAGGGCAAGTCACTGCAGGTGCACCGCTTCGACGACGACGCCCAGGCCCTCGCCGAGGTGGCGGCCGGTACGGCGGTCGCCGATCTCAACGACCTTCCGGCGGCGGCGTACGCGGCCAGGACCACCGACGGCGGCAACCGCTTCGAGGTGGCGGGCACGCAGTCGCAGTCCAGCCCGTACGGGATCGCGGTGAACAAGAGCGACACGGCGCTGCGCGACGCGCTGGTGAAGGGCCTGGACGAGCTGATGCGCAACGGCGCGTACGACACGATCCTCGCGAAGTGGGATGTCAGCGCGGGCGCGGCCCAGGCGGCCGCGATCAACGGGGGGCTCTGATCACGGCGGTGTCGTCGAGCGGAGCGCGGGTGTTCCGGCCGGTGGTCCGTGTGCCGGAGCGGTCCCAGGCCGCCGCCGCGCCGCGCGGGCGGGGCCTCAGGGAGTGGCGTGGCGGAGGACGTCGAGGACCTCATCGGTGATCGCGGCCTCGTTCCGCTCCAGATCCGGGCCGGTGAGCTGGTCGGAGCTCGCGGGGAGACCGGTGAGAACGGGAGTGTGGAGGTGTCCGCCGGGCAGCTGCGGGGCGAGTTCGAGCCGCAGCCGGTTGGAGCGGTAGGCCACCTCGTTGGACAGGTACCCGCCGCCACCGCCTTCGACGGCCCGGGAGCCGGGGGTGGGCCCGTCCTCGCGGTCGACCGGCGCGTCCGCGCCGGCGGGGATCTCGGTGACGGCGGTGTTGAGCGCCACGGGGTACGGCTGTTGAACGGCGGTCATGGCCGAGGCGGGCAGGGTGGTCGGGATGAACTCGGGGCCGGGGCCGAGACCCGGAGCGGTCACCGGGTGCTCCCGGGTGCCGCCGGAGAGCGCACCGGTGTTGTCGGGGTACGGGTCGGCGGAGCGGGCACGGCCGGCCCAGGCCTCCACGGTGAACAGCCCGGGGTAGCCCTGGCTGATGGTGGTGATCTGGTCGGCGGAACGGGGGCCGGGGGACAGGCGCGGGCCGAAGGCGCGCTCGACGATGCCGTGGTCGAAGTCGGCGTAGCGGACGGGGAGCAGGACGGCCCTGATCTCGGCCCGGGTGCCGTCGGCCAGGGTGATCCGCAGACCGTTCAGCCGCAGGGCCGCGGCGCCGGAGGGATTGGCGCGGCGGAGCTCGCCGTCGAGGCCGAAGGGGTCGAAGCCGCTGACGAACACCCGCCGCAGGCCTGGCGTCCCGCTGAACTCGTTGTCCAGCAGCCCGCGGGAGGCGTCCTCGAACCGGGCCCGGAGGGCGTCGGTGTCGGCGGGGAACGCGGGCCGCCACTGGGCGAGGCGGACGGTCATGGCGAGCCGGGTCCAGTAGAGGGGGCGGTCGTCCCGGGCGGGCAGGTCGCCGCCGGGGCGCCGCTCCTGCGCGCGGTCCACCGCGGCCCGCCAGAGCGCCCGGCCCCAGGTGTCCACCAGGGCCCGGGCCTCGGCGGCGTTGCGGGCGGAGCACAACGCGGCGGGGAAGCGGGTGACGAAGTCACCGAGGTCGGCCCGTTCGGTGAAGGCGGCCGTCCTCGGGTCCGCCAGGCGGGCCTGCTCGGCGTCGGGCTGTGCGGCGGGGGCGGTGCGGCAGGCGGGCCGGCCCTGGGCCGTCGCTACTGCCGGGAACAGGGGTACGGCGAGCGCGCCGACAAGGCTCGTGACCAGGGCGTAGCGGGTGATCGTCATGAAGTGTGACATTACATCTGCCTCTGACGGACCGCCAGATCGCCTCGGTGAGAGCGGAGTTCGGGCCGGGGTCGGCGCCCGCAACGCCGCCCACGCCGCCCGCGCCGTCTGCCTTCTGCAGCGGCCCGCCGGCGTCCGGGGCGGGCGGGCCCGGCTCCTACTCGGGGTCGGTGTCCTCGTCGAAGATTCCCAGCTGCAGCACGGGCTCCTGGTGGGGCCCGCCGGCTGCCGTCAACGCCCTGGTCAGATGGGTGGCCATGCCTTTGGGGCGGATCGTTTCGGAGGTGGCTGCCAGTTCCTCCGCCGCCCACCAGCGGTGCCCGTAGCGCGCCTCGGCCGTGTCGATCCTGATCGCGCTCGCCTCTGCGGCGGTGATGCGGGCCAGGCGGTACTCCTCGTACTGGTCGAAGCGCTGGCCGTCGACGGTGAGGAGTGACTGCCGCGTCCAGAGAACCGCACTCAGCCGCTCGGCGGGCAGGGACAACGCGGTCTCCTCCCGTACCTCGCGCACCGCGGCCTGGACGTAGTCCTCGCCGTCCTCGACCCCGCCGCCGACGGTGAACCACCACCGGCCGCCCGGCCTGCGGGGATCCCGGCCGCACAGCAGAAGAAGGCGATCACGCTCGTCGATCAGAAGGACACGGGAGGTCCACCTCTTCAGCGTCATGGGCACCGACCTTACAAGGCTGCGCCCGAGTACCCCCCAGGCCTTGCGGTCCCGTGGCGTCCCAGCGGCCTGTCCAACCATCAGAGTGAAGGCCTGGCGAGGTGTCGCCGCCCGCTGCGACACGACCCCTGCGAGCCCCTCGCCGGCCTCCGCCATCGGGGCGCGACGATCCGGATCACCTACCCGACCGGCCCCGCCCGTCGATCAGAATCGAATGGACGCCCTAGCCCAGGTAGGCGCGGTAGGCGCTGACCCAGCCGCCGATGCTGCTGTAGCCGGAGGCGTCGATGGTGATCGAGCCTCCGGTGCAGTCGTAGTTGTCCCACAGTTCGACCCGGTCGCCGCCCTCGGTGCGGGCGGACCGGATCCGGTCGTTCCAGTTGTCGCCGACGTACGTGCACTGGCCCTGGTTGCCGTAGAACCAGGTGTCCGCGCCCGAGAAGTGGGTGCCGGTGAAGGCGTGGAAGCTGGGCTGGCGGGCCACGGTGCCGCTGGCGGGGGAGGCCGTGGGGGCGAGGGACTGGGCGGAGGAGGAGGGGGCGACGACCACGGTGGCGGCGACGACCGCGGTCGTGAGCAGCACCCTGCGGACGATGGGCATGAGGTCTCCTTCGATCGGAACGCGTCCGGGGGAACGGGTGGGGGACAGCGAGAGCGCGCCTTGACGCTCCGGTCCGGTCGATACCCGTCACTCGGCGGGTACCGTCTCAGAATTACCCGCGATAACCGTGAATAGTTGTGCATGCGAAGAAATGGCGGAAACAGGCGCCTGGGCCACCGCGCGGGGCGAGTCGGTGGAACAGTGCACCCCGGTCGGGGTCCGCGCAGGAATTCGAGCGGACCGGTCCTGGCCGGAGCGATGGTTTGGATGGGGCGCCAGGGGTCGGCCGGAGTGGCGGCTTGTTCGACGGCGAACGTCAGCGGCCGAAACTCCGATGGTGACCGAACCATTGTTCGCCCACCAGATCCGGCCGTGCACGATTGAATGGTGGGCTCGCCTGGGAGTTCATCAGCTGGTCCGCGGGTCACCGCTCGCACCGTCGTGTCGTCCGGTGGCGTCTCACCGGGCCGGGTCGTTGGTGCAACTGCCCCCACCGGGGCCGGACCGGCTCAAGCGGTCGGTCAGGAAGGCGAGGATCTCGTCCTTGGCCTTGAGCGTGGGATGTCCGTCCTCGTCGATGAGGTGGGCGGTGACAACGCTGTGCGGCGACCCGACCAGGTCGCGGAAGAACGGGGGCGGGTTCGTGTTCGCGGAACCGCCCGAAAGGACGCGGCCGTCGAAGGCGTCGCCGAGGAGTGCCCGGTACGCGGCGAAGCGCTGCCCGGTGCACCAGCGGTCGTTGTCGAAGCGGTAGGCGAGGATCTTCAGCCCGTCGCGCGCGATGCGGTTCCGGACCGCGAGCGCGTCCTCCTCGCCCATCTCGAGTCCGGCGGGATCGTCCAGCGGCAGTGACGGGTGGTTGACCACTGGCGCGATGACAGCCGGCTCGATCGCCATGGTGAGTGCGAAGTTGCCGGTGAAGCACAGGCCGATCGCACCGACTCCCGGACCGCCGCACTCGGCGTGGGCTTGGCGTGCCAGTCCGCGCAGCCACGCCACGACGGGGCTGGTACCGCCCCCGGCGAGGGCGCGAAACTCGGCACTGACACACACCCGACGGATGACCTCCTCACCGCCCTCGACCGTCGGACAGGCGCCGTCGACACCGAAGAGTGAGGGGACGTGGACGGTGAAGCCCGCATCCCGCACCCACCGCGCCAGCCGAAGGACGTCAGGACTGATGCCGGGCATCTCCGGCATCAACACGACGGCCGGCCCGGAACCCGCGACATGCACC
Organism: Kitasatospora sp. NPDC003701; assembly: GCF_053587085.1. Lineage (NCBI taxonomy): Bacteria > Bacillati > Actinomycetota > Actinomycetes > Kitasatosporales > Streptomycetaceae > Kitasatospora > Kitasatospora sp. NPDC003701. The sequence goes on along the minus strand of NZ_JBSFNM010000019.1, from coordinate 38,126 downwards.
GTCTTCACCACCCCGTCCACCTCCACCAGCCGGCGGGAGAAGTCCGTGATCGGGTCGTCAAGACGTCCGCTGGGAGTGCTCATGACGACAGAGTGGCCTGATGCACCCGCACGAGGCGATAGGCTGGATCGCCATGTAGAGGGGTGATGTCGCCATGGGCATGGGTGCTCAGGAGGCGAGCGTGAGCGCACTGCGGGTCGGTGTCCTGGCCTATCCGGGCTGCTTCGCGTCCGAGGTGTTCGGCGTACCCGATCTGTTGACGATGGCCACGCACGTTGCCGGTCCGGACCGCGCCGGCTACGAGGTGTCGGTTGTCTCGCCCCGTCGTCGCGTCGCCGCATCGGGTGGCGTGGTGTTGGCCGTGTCCCCGCTGCGCGAGGTCGACGTTCTTGTCGTGCCGGGGTTCGAGCTTGTGCCGGGCCTCGACGTGGACGCGAGGCTTGCGGCCCTCGCCCCTGAGATTGCGGCGATCCGCTCACACGCCGTTGCGGGTGGCGCCGTCGTCTCGATCTGTGTCGGTGCGTTCCTGCTCGCCGAGGCAGGGCTTCTCAATCGACGCCGGGCTACGACGGCCTGGCTCTTCGCCGACGAACTGGCTCGACGCTGTCCGGAGACCGAGGTCCGACCCGAATGTCTGGTCGTCACCGACAAGGGGGTCACGACGACGGCGGCCTTCAGTGCCATGTACGACTTCGCGCTGGAACTGATCCGCCGACACAGCAGTGCCGCCGTGGCGCGGACAACCGCGAGGATGGCGCTCGTCGACGATGCCCGGTCGTCCCAGAGTCCCTACGTCGACGTGCGACTTCTTCCGCAGCCCGGAAACGGGTTCTCCCGCAGGGTCATGCGGCGCCTCGACCAGAACCTCGCCGCCCGGTACGACCTCGCCGCGTTGGCGGACGCCTTCAGGGTGAGCACTCGGACGCTGCTGCGGCGCTTCGCGGACGAGACCGGGCAGAGTCCGCTGGAGTACCTGCAGTCGTCGCGTGTCCGTCGCGCCCGCCACCTCCTTGAGACCACGGACCGAACCGTCGCCAGCATCTCCACCGCGGTCGGGTACACGGACTCCGGAACCTTCGCCGCTCTCTTCGCCAAGCACACCGGACGGCGCCCGAGGGACTACCGCGCCACCTTCCGGCGTGCTGCCGACTGATGGCGGCCTTCCCCTGCTGCGAGGTCGCCGGACCACGGCGCGAAGTCAGCCCGCCGCCGCTACCGCACCGGCGGCGGGCTGTTCCTGTCCGGTCTCGGCGGCTCGCTCGGACAGCGCGGCGCGCGGATCAGCCGCACAGGGCTGCCGTCTGTGCCTTCGACAGCCCGGTGCTGCGAGGGACGGGCCTCTCCTTCCTCAGTTCCGCGCCGAGGTCGTAGACGTTGACGGCGAGGACCAGCTGCCGCTCACCGTCGGCGGTGGTGAGGGACACGCTGGTGTACCCGGGTCCGGCCCCGTCGGTCGACCAGGTACTGATCCGGCCGGCGTCCGGCCCCGAGCCGCAGGACACGTCCTCGCGCTGCACGCCGAGTCCGTAGGCCGGCTCGTCGGGGAACTGCACCGTGGTCAGGAGTTCGCGCTGCTGGGCGGGGCGCAGCAGTTCGCCGGTGAACAGGGCGCGGTGGAATCGGGCGAGGTCGTCGACGGTGGAGATCATGGCGCCGGCAGTCCAGTCGTAGGACGGGCTGAATCGGGTCACGTCGCGTCCCGTGAGGTCGTAGCCGTGCAGGTGGGGACCGTGGACGGCCGGGTCGGTCACCGGAAAGGAGGTGTCCTTGAGCCCGAGGGGAGTGAGGATGCGCCGTTGGATCTCGGAGGGCGCGCTGCGATGGGTGGCCGCTTCGATGACCAGGCCGGCGAGGAGGTAGTTGGTGTTGGAGTAGTTCCAGCCGGTGCCGGGCGCGAACAGCGGCCGGTGCCGGACGGCGCGGGCGATCACCTCCCGCGGGGTGTAGACGTAGGCCCAGTCGTGGCGCTCCAGGTAGGGGGCGAAGAACTCCGGCTCGTTGGTGGGGTCGTAGATGCCCGAGGTGTGGTTGAGGAGTTGCCGGACGGTGACGGCGCTGCCGTCGTTGCCGTCGCCCTGGACCACGCCGGGCAGCCACTTCTCCACACTGTCGTCGAGCGAGAGCCGTCCTTCGCCCTCCAACTGCAGCAGCACCGTCGACACGAACGACTTGGTGTTACTGGCAATCCGGAACCGGTGGTCCGGCCGGGCCCGCTCCCCGGTCGCGGTGTCGGCGACCCCGGCCGCCAGCCGTGACTCCCGCTCCCCGCGCCTGGCGTACGCCACGACACCCGGGAATCCGTCCGCGACCGTCTGCTCGATCGCCTCCCTGAGGCCGGCGGGCGGCGAGGCCGGCGCCCGCTCCGCCGCGGCCGCCGGGACGATCCCTGATACCGCCACCGCGCAGATCCCCACCCACACTGCTGCGGCCCCCATGCGTGCCTTCACCCGGGTACTCCTGTTCTCTGATGCCTGTGCTGTTCGAGTCCCAGCCTGCCGGGCCGCCAGACCGGCTGCCCATCCTGCTGGCGCCCGCGGTGACACGGGGGCTGTCCCCACCCCGCACGGTCGAGCGCGAGCCCCGGCTGACCGCTGCGCCTGCGGGGACCCACCCACCCGCGTCCGCCACGCCGCTGAACAACCGGGCCGTCGCGATCCGTGACCCGACCGCAGGGTTACCCGGAGAGGCGGTGATCCTTGCCCTCCGGCGACCCGGAGGGCTTCCCTTTTCCGGTGCGGAGCCGCACTGTGGTCGGCGCGGATCCGTCAGGCGGGGTGGGTGGTTCGGGCGATCAGCGCGATACGCAGAACGAGATCATCGACAGCACCGTCTACGGCAACGTGATCACGGGGGCATCGTCTCGCTCCTGGCGGGGCCGAAACGGCCTCTGCGCCTGCTGGTGGCCGTGGTGTGCGTGATGGCCCTGGTGGGCGCCGGCACCACGTACTGGGCACTGCAGGGGGCAGGGGGGAGCGGCGGGCCGGAACTCAGCGCCCGCTACGACCCCGAGCGTGGAGATCCGGGCGCCACCGCGGTCATCCCCAGCGCCGTCAAGCCGGCGGAACTTCCCGCCGTCGACGACTGCGGCGCCGTTCGGACGTGGTCGCACGCGCAGGGTGGCACGGATGTCGGAGCGTCGCCGCTCTCGCTCTCGATGGTCGGCAACGGCCACACCGTGGTGGTCGAACAGGCTCCGGGTCAGGACACCGTCGGCACCCAGCGGCCTGCCGAGTCGCGCCGTCACCAGGAGCCCGCCCGCGGCGAAGCCCTCAGCGCCTACCGGGCACCTTCCTGAACGAGGTCCCGGGATTCGGGGTGCTCCGGTTCGAAGGCCGGGGCGGCGGCGAGCAGCGCCGCCTCGACGCGGCGGTTGCTGGTCATGGTCGCGGTGACGGCCGTCATGGTCAGGAGCAGGCCGGCGGCGGCGTAGAGGGGGGCGCGGACGTCGTAGGTGGTGGCCAGCCAGCCGCCGAGGAAGGCGCCGAACGGGGCAGCGCACATGGAGAGCATGCGGGAGGTGGAGGCGACCCGGCCCATCAGGTGGGCGGGGACGATCGCCTGTCGGAGGGAGGGGCCGAGCACCATCGTGGCGCCCATGCCCGCTCCGCAGACGGCGAGCGCGAGGCCGGCGAGATACGCGTTCGGGGCTGCGGCAAGACCGAGGACGGCGAGTCCCTCGACGGCGGCCGTGCAGGTCAGCGCGGTGCCGGTGCCGAGTCGTCGGCCGAGGAAGGAGGCGATGCCCGCGCCGAGCAGACCGCCGGTGGCCTCCGCCGTGAGGAGCAGGCCGAAGCCGTAGGTGCCGGTGCCGAGGCGGTCGTGCGCGAAGAGGGCGAGGACGGTCTCCACGGCGAGGAAGGCGATGTTCCCGACCGCCGGCCGCAGCGCGAGCCCGAGCAGCAACCGGTCCCGGAATACGTACGAGGCGCCGGCCCGCGCCTGTCGCAGCAGTGACTCACGGGCCTGCGGTACGGGCTTGGGCGCGGCGGGCAGCGACCGTACGAGCAGTGCGGAGAGCGCGAACGACACCGCGTCGGCGAGCAGCGGAACCGCCCGTCCGAGCGCGAGCAGGGCGCTGCCGGCGGGCGGCCCCGCGAAGCCGGACGCGGCGGTCTGGGCGCCGCGCAGGCGGGAGTTGGCGCGCTCCAGGAGCGCGGGGTCGCGGCCGAGCAGATCCGGCAGGTAGGCCGTGGCGGCCGTGTCGAAGAAGAGTCCGCCGAGGCCGAGCAGGAAGGCGACGGTCGCGAGCAGGGGGATGCTCAGCAGGTCGAGCGCGGCCGCCGCCGCAGGTATCGCGAGCAGCACCGCCCGTGCCGCGTCCGTGACCCACATCGTGCGCCGACGGTCCCAGCGGTCCACCAGCGCACCGCCGAGCACGCCGAAGAGCAGCCACGGCAGCGTTCCGGTGGCCGTGACGACGGCGAGCGCCATCGGATCCCGCGTCAACGTCAGCGCCAGCAGGGGCAGCGCGGCGTGCGACACCCCGTCACCGAGCGAGGAGACCGTCTGCGCGGTCCACAGCCGTCCGAACCCGGTCGGCAACTTCCGAACGTCCGAGGTCACTTGGCATCCCCTTCGGCCTGCGCGCGCTGGGTCGGGTGGAACAGTGCGAAGACGAGTGACGCGTCCGGCAGCGACGGATCGGACAGCTCCCGGTACTCGTCCGCCAGCGCCTGCAGCCGCGCCCCGAGCTCCGCGAACTGCTCGTCGGTGAGCCGCAGGTGCGCCATCCGTACGTGCCGTTCGCCGTCCGCCGGTGAGGCCTCCAGGTCGGCCACCGCGTGCCGCATCAGCACGTCGGGACCTCCCTCGCCGGGATCCGGCAGCACGATCGCTTGCGCGGCCATGGCGTAGTACCGCTCGGTGACCCCCCGGACCTTCCGCGTTCGTACCACCGTCACCAGGCCCGCCCGCTCCAGCAGTCGCACGTGGTAGCTGGAACTCCCCTTCGCGAGGCCGACCCGCTCGGCGATCTGCGTGATCGTCGCGGGCTCGAAGCGGAGCACGGCCATGATCCGGTGACGCGTGAGATTGGAAACGGCGCGCAGCTGCTCGTCCGTGGTGACGTGGAACGTCTCGGGAAGATCGTCGGTAGGCATGCCGCTAATGGTCAACACTTCTTGACCATTAGTCAAGGCCGCGGAGGTCTTGACCGTTCGTGGTGTTCTGGTCACCGTTGGTGCCATGGCGGGGGAGTTCGATGTCCGGGGCGGCGGAGTGCTCGGCACCGTGGTTCGCTTCGTGCTGAGCCTTGGCGTGCAGGTCGGGTTGGTGCTGGGCGGGGCGTGGGCGCTGGTGGAGGCCGACCGGCTGAGCGGCGGGAACCCGCCGGTGCTGTTCATGGTCACGGTGGCGTTCCTGGGCGCGCTCCTCTGGAGCGTGGTCTGGGCCGTTCGCGACGTGGTGATGCCGGCCACGGTGGGCATGGCCCTGAATCTCGCAGGGGCCGCGGTGCTCCTCGGCGGTCCGACCTTCGGCGTGCTGACCTTGGTCTGGTGGGACCAGCAGGTGCTTCACGACCGGGGGGTGACGGTGGCCGGCGCCGTGGGTCGGCACTGGCGGGTCGGGGACGGCGCCGGCCTCGATCCGGGGCCGTTCTACTACTACGACGTGGTCGGGCCCGACGGCTCGCGCTGGGACTTCTGGACGGCGGCCGCCGAACAGCGGCCGGCCGTCGGCGCACCGGTGACCCTCACCGTCGACCCCGTGAACGAGGTCCGGCCGCAGAAGGGGTCCCGGCCGCACGCGCCGCCCTGGGTGGTGGCCACGGTGGCCCGGGACGCCGCTCTCGCCGGCGCGCTGGCGGTGGCGGTGGCCGCCGCCGTACCCCGGCCCGCCGTCGTACCCCGGCCCGCCGTCGTACCCCGGCGCTGAGCGGACACCCGCCCGAGGGCGGTGGATCCTCCCTGGGCCGGTGGCCTTGCCGCCGGGTCCGTCACCCGCGGGGGCGCTGTTGTGCTGAAGGCCTTGGTCGCGCGGCGGGTCGCCCTCATCCCGCCGGGAGGGGAGGAGGGCGACCGGCCGGTTCGTGTCGCGGCGGTTCAGTTGGCGCGGATCGCCACCCGCCCGGACGGCACCGCTGGATTCGTGAACGTATCCCGGTCGGGCCCGCGGTCCGTCGGCCTGCGAGTCGGGAGACGTTCCCGGGTGTGCCTTCCGTGATACGGCGGGCTCAGGGCGTGCGGACCCAGAACTCGATCGACAGCGGTGGGACGGTGAGGGTGAGGGCGGGTCCGGTGCGGGCGGCGATGCTCTGGTTGGTGGTGGCCGGTCCGTAGCGGTGGCCCTGGAAGGAGGCGGTTGTCTGGGTGTCGATGGTGTAGGTGAACGATTCGGTGGTGGAGCGGTTGGTGATGGCGAAGATGGGCTTGCCGTCCGGGGTCTTCCACGCCATGATCCGCTGGTCGTTCTGGACCGCGGACTCGTCGACGTGGTAGCGCACGGAGTTCCACGGCAGGTACTTGACGAAGCCGGCGATGGCGTTCCAGTTCTGGGGGTTCCAGGTCCAGTGGCCGACCGGGAGGTTGGGGAAGTGGTTGGGGCTGAAGTCGGTGTCGCTCGGGGGCCGCCAGAAGCCGAGGGAGTAGCCGGGGGACTCGGCGTTGGTGGTGGGCTTGAGGGCGTGCAGCCAGAACCAGGTGGGGGAGTCCTGGAACGTCATCCAGTTCATGATGGACTGGGCGGTGTTGAGCGTCTTCAGGTCGCTGGTCGAGTTGTCGAGGTACTCGAACTCGTTGTTGAAGACGGGCTTTCCCGATGCGCCGGCACGGAAGTTCGTGTTGATCTGCTCGTTGCTGGTCTTTCCGACACGGTGGAAGGTCCAGGCGTCCACGTAGGACAGGGCCGTCGGGTCGGCGGTGATGGCCTGGCCCCAGACACCCCTCCAGCCGTCCAGGCTGTCGGCGTGGATCATGGTGCCCGGGTAGCGGGCCTTGACCTTGGGCGCCACCGCCTTGAAGGTCTTGAGGTACTCGTCGGCCGTGTACTGGCAGGAGGAGTACGAGGTCTTCTCGGACGGCTCGTTCTGCAGGCCCCACATGGAGATCGGGACGCCGCGTGTGGCGAGGTAGTCGAGGTCGCCGACCATGGCGTCGCCCAGCTGGTCGAGGAAGGCGGGCTCGAAGGACGCGAGCTTGCCCGCGATGTAGGAGTTGTTGCTCTTCCAGCCCGGGGCGGGAGACCAGTACTCGGCCGACACGCCCTCGATGCGGGCCCGCTGGATCATGTCGGCGAGCAGGGCGGTCTGCCCGTCGTAGCGGTCGATGACGTGCTTGCGGGTGGAGTCCAGGCCGCGGTGGTAGAGGCCGAGTGCGAGCCGGCAGTAGCGGAAGCCCCGGTCGCTGCGGCCGCCCATGAGCATCTGCTGGTAGAAGCGGGTCCGTTCGGCGGGCGTCAGGTCGTAGGGCACGCCGGAGACCGTGGCGGGCAGGCCGTTGTTGCCCGAGCCGATCGAGTCGGACTGGATCTCGAAGCCGAGGCCGAGGATGGTCTGCTTGGCGGCCTTGTCGAAGCGGATGGTGTAGTTGCCGGTGGTGGCGGCACGGGCGGTGGAGAGGTTGAGCAGCGGCGAGATCGCCGCTCCGGCGCCCGCGACGGCCGCGCCGCGCAGGATGGCGCGGCGGCTGATGCCGTGCGGCTCGGGTCTGGTCATGTTCTGCCTCCGTGGGGGCGGCGGTGGGGCTGGAGGTGGTCGGAGCCGAACCCGCGTCCGGCTCCGGGATCACCGGGGGAGTGATCGGGCCCGGGGGTGGCGGGACGACGTTCGGGTGGGGCGGCACCCGGTCGGTCCGTCGGCACGGGAGCGGATGCGCGCCGTTGCCGGGCGGGTTCGGTCCTGGGGCCGGCGTCGGCCGGCGACGGCGATGTGAAGGGGTGAGCGCGACATGCCGCGGCTCGGCGTTCCGGTGCTCGCGCGGCTGGCCGGCGGCGCGGGTGGGAGCGCCGCCGAAAGGGCTTCAGCGATGAGGTGAACGTATCTGATATACGAACTGGCTCGCAAGGGTTGTGCGGCCTGCTTCTTCGGGTTCATCGCCGGCTGGACACTCCACCCGCGCTGGTCAGCACACCCCGGATCCTGACCGACGACCGGGCCGACTTGATCGCCGACCGGGTCCCGTTGATCAACCGGCTGCCTGACCTGCTGGTCGGCAGCTGCCCGGCCCCGGGAGCGGGCCTTCGACCACTCCACGGCCAAGGGCCTGTCGTCATGCTGACCGAGTACCAGACCCCGGCCGCCCTGCGGAGGATCGGCGTCAAGCGGCTGACGACCGGGCTGGGGCGCCGCAAGGTCCGCGACCCCGATGCCGTCGTTCGTGTCGCCCCGGGCCTCATCCGGTACGCACGGCGGCACCGATGCCCCAACGCCGTCGTCCCTCGTACCCCACCTCCTGGCCGCTCCTTGCCCGCGTCGGCCTCCACACCCCAGCCGTGGGGTCGGTGTCCTCACGGCTGCGGGGCGCGGACCGCTCTGTTCGGGCCGGCAGAGGCTTGTCAGCGCCTGCTGGGGCACGGGGTGGCGCAGAGCGTCAACCGGGGTGGACGTATGGCCGCGCTCAGCGGTGGAGTTCGGTGAGGAGGGGTTCGAGCGCGGCGACGAGGTCGTCGGCCGTCGCGGAGCCGTCGCCCTCGAACTCGGCGATCTCGGCGCCGACGGGCGCGCTGGCGGCGAGGACCTTCGCGCAGGCGTGGAGGTCTTCCAGGCCGAGGCCGCCCGGGACGCTGTAGTCGGTCGTGAACAGCCCCGGTTCCATGACGTCGCAGTCGATGTGCAGGTAGGCGGGGCGGCCCTGGAGGACGTCCGCGAGGCGCTCGGCGAGGCCGTGGCCCGGGGGCACGAGGGCCACCCGGCCGGCGGTGACGTGCCGGACCTCGGCGGGGTCGAGGTCGCGGGCGCCGACCAGGACGGCCTGCTGCTCGGGGAGGCCGGCGCCGAGACCGGAGTCCCACCAGCCCAGCGGGCCGGCGAGGGCCAGGCCGCCGAGGTATCCGGTGGTGGTGTCGGCGGGGACGTTGATGTCCCCGTGGGCGTCGAACCACACCACGACCGCGTCGGGACGGTGACGGAGCACGACCGGCTGGGTGGCCAGGGCGACGGCGCACCGGGTGATGGCGCTGATCGGACGCTGTCCGGCGGACATGACCTGGTCTACGCGCCCGGCCATGCGCCGCAGGGTGGGCAGGGCGCGACGCAACTCCCCGTCCCAGCCGGTCGGCCGCGCCGGCTCCGGGGAGCCGACGGAGACCGGGGAGATGCCGAGACGACGGGTGAGTGCCTCGCCGAGCAGGGCGACGGCGCTCATGGCGCGGTCGTTGTGGTCCCCGGCGGGGCCGCGGTAGACGGTGAGGGAGGAGGAGCGCGGGTTCATGTCCACAGCGTGGCAGCGGTCCCGGCGAAGAGGAATGCCGAGATCCTCTGCCGGTGTCCATACCGGGTATGGCGATCTCGCGGCAGTCGGGCCCGCGGCGCCCGGGGCGTCCTCAGGAGGGGCTTTCGCTCCAGGCCTCGGTGATCCTCCGCGCCTGCGCAGCGAGCGCTTCGCGCAGGGTGTCGGCGGAGTCGGAGACGGTGGAGCGGAGCGTGGCCACGCTGATCCGCCGGGCCAGGGGAGGGCCGTCGACGGGGCGGACGGCGATGTCGAGTTCGGACTCGTGGCCGGTGAGGGCGAGGCGCGGGATGAGCGCGACCGCGATGCCGGCGGCCACGAAACCCTTGAGCATGCCGTAGTCGTCGGTGCGCATGACCCGGACGGGTTCGAAGCCCTCCCGCGCGCAGGCCCAGGTGAGCACGCGGTCGCAGGGGTCCCAGTCGCTGGCGCCCATGATCCAGCCGGCGTCACGGAGCCGGCCGAGGGGGACGCGGTCCAGGCCGGCCAGCGGGTGGTCGGCGGGGAGCGCGAGGAGCAGCGGGTCGTCGAGCAGGGGGTGCAGGACGAACTCCTCGTCCAGGTCGAGGGGTTCTCCCGGCTGGGAGTAGACCAGGGCGATCTGCACGCTCCCGGTGCGGAGGGCCTCCACCACGGTGGGAAGCTCGCCCTCCACGAGCGAGACCTTGACTCCCTCCCGGGCCAACTGCCGCAGGGCCGGCGGGAGCAGGAGCGCGCCGGCGGTGGGGAACGTGGCGGCGCGAAGTGATTTGGCGCCCTGTTCGATCAGAGCGCGGACCTCCTGCTCGACCAGGCCCACCCGGCCCAGGACGGCTTCGGCGTGGGGCAGCACCAGCCGCCCGACCTCGGTGAGGTGGACGCCGCGCGGCCCGCGGTGCACCAGGGGCGCGCCGAAGTGCGACTCGATCGCGGCGAGGTGGTGCGCGATGGTCGGCTGGCTGTGGTGCAGCGACCGTGCGGCCGCCGCCAGCGAGCCCTCGCGGGCGATTGCCCGCAGCACCTGGAACTGGCGGAGCTCCAGCACGCCCATCACCATACTTTCTATGGAGACCACAAGAGGATTCCAGTATTCCTCTTGTCATCGCCCGGCGTCATCCTCGAACCGTGCTCACTCGAAACCCCTCCCTGTCCCAGTCCTGTGCCCCCTACGCCGACGCGCTGGCCGCCCACGCGCGGGAACCCTGGCTGCGGCTGAACGTTCCCGGCCACGCCGCGGACCCGGACGCCTTCGCCGACCTGGCTGCCTTCACCGGCGACGCCCAGCTGCGCCTGGACGTCCCGCCGCTGCTCGACGGCATCGACCTGGGGCCGGACAGTGCGCGGGCGACGGCGCTGCGGCTCGCCGCCGAGGCGTGGGGCGCGCGGCGCACGTGGTTCCTCACCAACGGCGCGTCCCAGGGCAACCGCCTCGCCGTGATGGCGCTGCGGTCGCTGGGCGAGTGCCTGGTCGTGCAGCGCAGTGTGCACTCCAGCGTGGTCGACGGCCTGGTGCTGTCCGGTCTGCGGGCCGCGTTCGTGCAGCCGGGTGTGGACTACACGCTCGGGATCGCGCACGGTGTCACCGCCCACGACCTCGCCGTCGCCCTGGCCGAGAACCCGGACGCCGCAGCCGCCTACGTGGTGACGCCCAGCTACTTCGGCGCGGTCGCCGACGTCCGGGCCCTGGCCGACACCGCCCACGCCGCCGGGGTCCCGCTGGTCGTGGACGAGGCGTGGGGCGCCCACTTCGGCTTCCATCCCGGGCTCCCGCGGAACGCCCTCGCACTCGGTGCGGACGTGGTGGTCTCCAGTACGCACAAGCTGGGGGGCAGCCTCACCCAGTCGGCCATGCTGCACCTCGGCGACGGACCCTTCGCCGACCGGCTCGAACCCGTGGTGGAGCGGGTGTTCCAGCTCACCCAGTCCACCAGCGAGAGCGCGCTGCTGCTCGGCTCCCTCGACCTCACCCGGCGTCGCCTGGCCACCGGGGCGGACGCCCTCGGGCACTCGCTGCGCGCGGCCGACCTGATGCGCGAACGGATCCGCGCCCGTGGACGCTTCGCCGTGGTCGGCGACGGGTTCGGGGAGTTCCCCGACATCGTCGCCGCCGACCCGCTGAGGATCCCCGTCGACACCCGCGCCGGCGGCATCAGCGGCCACGAGGCCCGCCGGCGGCTGATGGCCGATCATCAGGTGCTGGTCGAGGTCGCGACGGACTCGGCCGTCGTCGCGGTCGTCGGCGCGGGCTCCGCCCCGGACGTGGCACGCTTCGTGGACGCCCTGCACGCCCTCCCCGTCACGGTGTCACCGGGCCCGGACCCCGGGCGTCCCAAGCTCCCCGCCCCGGGCGAGGTGCGGATGACGGCGCGGGAGGCCTTCTTCGCTCCCAGCCGCAGCATCCCGGCCGACGAGGCCGTCGGCCGGGTGTCGGCGAGTACCTTGGCCGCCTACCCGCCCGGCATCCCCAACGTCCTGCCCGGCGAGGTCATCACCGCCGAGCTCGTCTCCTTCCTGCAGAACACCGCCCGTACCCCCGGCGGTCACGTCCGCGGAGCCTGCGACCCCCAGGTGCGGAACCTGCGCGTAGTCACCCCCACCGGATGAGGACCCTCCCGTGACCGGACCCCCGGGTCACCGGCACGGCCGAAACCGCCCCGAACGCCGGGCAACGGGACCGTCTCGGTGCTGGTCGACCGTCCCGCGCCGCATCAACCACCTGAGGAAGATCGACGCCGGGCGTCTGTACGTCGACGGCGAGCCGGTCGGCCACCAGGGGAAGGCCGGCACCTGCCCCTCGCAGCTCTCCGGCGGCCGGCAGCAGCGGGTGGCGATCGCCCGCGCGCTGGCGATGGAGCCGAAGCCGATGCTCTTCGACGAGCCGATCTCGGCGCTCGACCCGGAGCTGGTCGGTGACGTTCTCGACGTCATGCGCGGCCTGGCCGAGGACGGCATGACCATGGTCGTGGTCACTCACGAGATGGGCTTCGCCCGCGAGGTCGGCGACGCGCTGGTCTTCATGGACGACGGCGTGGCCGTCGAGTCCGGTGACCCGCGTGAGGTGCTGACCGACCCGCAGTACGAGTGCACCCGGGCCTTCCTGGCCGAGGTGCTCTGAACGAGGACCGCAGCGTCGGCCGTCTGGTGACCGGGACGGCCGCCCGCGCAGGGCCGCAACGCCCGGCTTCGGGCTTACCGGGAGCTTTCCTGGGGGAAATCCCCCCGTAATACCAAGGGCGTCTACTAGCAGGCAACGGTGATTCACCGCAGTAGACCCCCCGGGAGGACCCATGGCGCCCGCCGCCCCCGATCTCGCCGAGCGTGTCCGCGCCGACGGCGTCGAATTCGTGCTCGCCGTCTTCGTCGACCTGACCGGGAAGCCGTGCGCCAAACTCGTCCCGGCCCAGGCCGTGGAGGAACTGCGTGACGTGGGTGTCGGCTTCGCCGGGTACGCGGCCGGTGCGCTCGGCCAGCAGCCCGGTGATCCGGACGTCGTCGCGCGGCCGGACGCCTCCTCGTACACGCCGATTCCGTTCGTGAAGCCCGGTCTCGCGCTGGTCCACTGCGATCCCCATGTGGAGGGGGAGCCCTGGCCGTACGCTCCGCGGGTCATTCTGCGCAGGCTGCTGGAGCGGGCCGCGGGGCGGGGGCTGACCCTCTCGGTGGGTGCGGAGGTCGAGTACTTCCTGGTGAACCGGGACGCGCACGGCGTGCTGCACGTCGCCGATGCGCGGGACACGGCCACCCGGCCCTGCTACGACGCACACGGGCTGACCCGGATGTACGACCATCTCACCGCGGTGTCCACGGCCATGAACGCCCTCGGCTGGGGCAACTATGCCAACGACCACGAGGACGGCAACGGCCAGTTCGAGCAGAACTTCCGCCATGCCGACGCCCTCGTCACCGCCGACCGGGTCGTCACCCTGCGGTACCTGGTGTCGGTCCTGGCCGAACGGCGCGGCATGACCGCCACGTTCATGCCGAAGCCCTTCGCCGACCGCACCGGCACCGGCATGCACCTGCACCTGTCGCTGTGGCGGGGCGGGGACCCCGCGTTCCCCGACGCCACCGACCGGCGCGGCCTCGGCCTCTCCCCGCTCGCCTACTCCTTCGTCGCCGGGATCGTCGAGCACGCGCGGGCGCTCCAGGCCGTCATCGCGCCGACGGTCAACTCCTACAAGCGCACCGGTGCGCTGTCCAGCCGTTCCGGCGCCACCTGGACACCGCGCCTGGCGGGGTACGGCGGCAACGACCGGACCCGCTTCGTCCGCGTGCCCGACGGCAACCGCATCGAGCTGCGCGGCGGGGACGGCGCCGCCAACCCGTACCTCGCCGCCGCCGTCGCCCTGGCCGCCGGCCTCGACGGCATCGAGCGCGGCCTCGACCCCGGCGAGCCGGGCGAGCCGGGAGCGGCCGCGAAGGGGCCCGAGCTCCCGCCGACCCTGCTGCACGCCGTGGAGGCCCTGCAGGCGGACGACGTGGTGAGCGGCGCCCTGGACGCGGCCGGCGCCGGGGTGAGCCGGTACTTCGCCGATCTCAAGCGGGAGGAGTTCTTCGACTGGCACGCCACGGTCGGCCCCTGGGAGCTCGACCGCTACCTGACCGCCTTCTGACCGCGTTCGAACCGTCTTCTGTCCGTCTTCTGTCCGTCCTCCGTTTCTGCCGCCCCCTGAAGGGACCTGAGATGTGCGGAATCGTGGGGCTCCATCTGCGCGAGCCCTCACTCGAACCCCGGCTCGGCGAGCTGCTGACCGCGATGCTGGGGCAGGTCGTCGAGCGCGGGCCGGACTCGGCCGGTGTCGCGGTCTACGGTGACCCGCGCCTGTCCCCGCCCGGGCGGGCCGTCGTCTCGCTGCTCGGTGTCACACCGGCCGAGGCACGGGCCGCGCTGCCGGACGCGGTGGCCCTCGCGGCCGACGCCACCACGGTGGTCCACGCGGACCTCTCCGTCGCCGGGCTGCTCGCGTCCGTCGCGGACGCGCTGCCGCGGGCGACCGTCATCGGCTCCGGCACCGGCATGGCCGTGCTCAAGGGCACCGGGGATCCGGTGCGGCTGGCCGAGTCCTTCGGGCTCGCGTCGGTCACCGGCCGGCAGGGCGTCGGTCACACCCGGATGGCCACCGAGTCCGCCGTGACGCCCGAGGGCGCGCTCCCGTTCTCGGTCGGCCCCGGCCAGTGCCTGGTGCACAACGGCTCGTTCGCCAACCACGCCACCATCCGCCGTGAACTGCGCGCCCACGGCATGGTGTTCGACAGCGAGAACGACTCCGAGGTGGGTGCCCGCTTCATCGCGCACCAGCTCTCCGAAGGCGTCGACCTGGAGCGGGCGCTGCGGCGGCTGTGCGAGCGGTTCGACGGCTTCTACACCCTGCTGGTGTCCACGAGCGACTCCTTCGCCGTCGTCCGTGACGCCATCGCCTGCAAGCCGGCCCTCGTCGCCGAGACCGACGGGTGGGTCGCGATGGCCTCCGAGTACCGGGCGCTGGACGTCCTTCCCGGTATCGAGAACGCCCGCATCTTCGAACCCGAACCGGAAGAGGTGTACCTGTGGCGACGCTGATCGACCTGGCCGAGACCCCGGTGCGCGAGCTCAACCGGGCCCTGCACACCCCCACGACCACGGCCTGGCGCATCCTCAACCCGCGTGGCGCCCACGCCGTGGCCTGCGGCATCCGGGAGGAGCTCGGCGTGGACGTCGAAGGCCACGTCGGCTACTACTGCGCGGGAATGAACCAGCGTGCCAGGGTCACCGTCCACGGGAACGCCGGGACCGGAGTCGCCGAGAACATGATGTCCGGCACGGTGCGCGTGCGCGGCAACGCCTCCCAGTCCGCCGGCGCGACCGCCCACGGGGGCCTCCTGGTGATCGACCAGGACGCCGCCGCCCGGTGCGGGATCTCCATGAAGGGCGTGGACATCGTGGTGGGCGGAAACGTCGGCCACATGAGCGCGTTCATGGGCCAGGCCGGGCGGTTGGTGGTCTGCGGCGACGCGGGCGACTCCCTGGGGGACTCCCTCTACGAGGCGCGCATCTACGTCCGCGGGACGGTCAAGTCGCTGGGCGCGGACTGCCGGGAGAAGGAGATGCGGCCCGAACACCACGCCGAACTGGCCGAGTTGCTCATCGCGGCCGAGCGGGAGGAGGACCCGGCCGACTTCCGCCGCTACGGGTCGGCCCGCGAGCTGTACCACTTCAAGGTCGACAACACGGCAGCGTACTGAGGGAGTTCGAGGAATCATGGAACCCGCACCGCACGCCCTGCGCGAGTCCGCGACCTTCGACCGCGCCACCATCCACGCCATCCAGCGAGCCGCCGAGACCGGCGTCTACGACATCCGCGGCGGGGGCGCCAAGCGCAGGCTCCCGCACTTCGACGACCTGCTGCTGCTCGGCGCGTCCATGTCCCGCTATCCGCTGGAGGGATACCGCGAACGCTGTGGCACGGACGTCGCCCTCGGCGGCCGGCACGCCGCGTCCCCGTTGCGACTGAGGACGCCCGTCACCATCGCCGGCATGAGCTTCGGGGCGTTGTCCGCCCAGGCCAAGGAGGCCCTCGGCCGCGGTGCCAGCGAGGTGGGCACCTCGACGACCACCGGCGACGGCGGCATGACCCCGGAGGAACGCGGCCACTCCGAACACCTGGTGTACCAGTACCTGCCCTCCCGCTACGGCATGAACCCCGACGACCTGCGCGCCGCCGACGCCATCGAGGTCGTCCTCGGCCAGGGCGCCAAGCCCGGCGGCGGGGGCATGCTGCTCGGCCAGAAGATCACCGAACGGGTCGCCGGCATGCGGACGCTGCCCGTCGGCGTCGACCAGCGCAGCGCCTGCCGCCACCCCGACTGGACCGGCCCCGACGACCTCGCCATCAAGATCCTCGAACTGCGCGAGATCACCGACTGGGAGAAGCCGGTCTATGTGAAGATCGGCGCGACCCGGACGTACTACGACGTCAGGCTCGCCGTCCAGGCCGGCGCCGACGTGGTGGTCGTCGACGGCATGCAGGGCGGCACGGCCGCCACCCAGGACGTCTTCATCGAACACGTCGGCATCCCCGTCCTGGCCGCCCTGCCCCAAGCCGTCCGGGCCCTCCAGGAGATGGGCGTGCACCGCGAGGTCCAGCTGATCGTCTCCGGCGGCATCCGCAGCGGCGCCGACCTCGCCAAGGCGCTCGCCCTGGGCGCGGACGCCGTCGCCATCGGCACGGCCGCCCTGATCGCCCTGGGCGACAACCATCCGAAGTACGACGCCGAGTACCGCCGGCTCGGCTCCGCCGCCGGCTACTACGACGACTACCAGGACGGTCGCGACCCCGCCGGCATCTCCACCCAGGACGAGGAACTCGCCGCCCGCCTGGACCCGGTGGAGGCCGGCCGCCGACTCGCCAACTACCTGCGCGTGATGACGATGGAGGCCCAGGTCCTCGCCCGCGCCTGCGGCAAGTCACACCTGCTCCACCTCGAACCCGAGGACCTGGTCGCCCTCACCGTCGAAGCCGCCGCAATGGCCCGCGTGCCACTCGCGGGCACCGGGTGGATCCCCGGGGAGGGCCTGTGATCGCCGTCGTCGGCGCGGGCCTGATGGGCGCCGCCACGGCCTGGCACCTGGCCCGCCGCGGCCACCGGGTCACCCTGATCGAGGCCTACCACATCGGCCACCAGCACGGCAGTTCGCACGGCACTTCCCGGATCTTCCGACGCGCCTACGCCGACCCCTTCTACGTCGGCCTGACCGGCAGGGCGGCCGACCAGTGGCGCGAACTGGAACACGACAGCGCGACCGCGCTGCTGCGCCGCACGGGCGGTCTCGACTTCGGGCCGGGGCGTGACCCGCAGGGCCTGGCCGCCGTGCTGGGCGCGGCCGGGGTGCGCTGCGAACTCCTCGGCGCGCCGGCCGCAGCCGAGCGCTGGCCCCACATCCGCTTCACGGGTCCGGTGCTCCACCACCCGGACGCGGGGGTCATCGACGCCGACCGGAGCGTCGCGGCCTGTGTGCGCAGGGCGGGCGAGCACGGCGCGGACATCCGGCCCGGTGTGCGCGTCACGGGCGTCGACGTACGGGACGCGGTGGTGCTGCACACGGACGACGGACGTGAACTCACCGCCGACACCGCCGTGATCGCCGCCGGTGCGTGGCTGCCCGGCCTCGGACTGCCCGTCAGGCTGCCGCCGCTCAAGGTGACCCAGCAGCAGGTCTTCCACTTCCGGCAGCGGGAGCCGTCCGCGGCCTGGCCGGTCCTGGTCGCCAAGGACGCGTCGATGCAGGTGTTCGGCCTGCCCTCCGGTGGCGACGGCGGACCGGTGCCCGCGTTCAAGGTCGCCGAGCACGACCGCGGCACCCGCACCACGGCGACCACCCGCACCGGCGTCGTCGACCGGTCCTCGCGCGCCCGGGTGAGCGGGTTCGTCCGTGACCGGCTGCCCGGGCTGGACCCCGAGCCGGTGGCCGGGGCGACCTGCCTCTACACCACCACCGAGGACGAGGACTTCGTGCTGGACCGGCACGGCCCCCTCGTCATCGTCTCCGCGTGCTCCGGTCACGGCGCGAAGTTCGCCCCGCTGATCGGCGCGATGGCCGCCGACCTGGCCACCGGCCGCACCCGGCCCCACCCCCGCTTCCGGATGGACCGCGCGGCATAGGATGCCTCGGTGACCGAGCGCGCCGAACACCCCGAACACCCCGAACACCCCGAACACGCCGAACCCGCAGCGGACTCCGAACCCGCAGCGGACTCCGACGACACGGCCCTGGAACGCATCATCGCGGTCCGGGCCCGCGGGTACCGGCAGGCGGCCGGGCTGTCGGTCGCCGAGATGGCGCAGCGGGTCGGCATCTCCAAGGCCATGCTGTCGAAGATCGAGAACGCTCAGACCGCGTGCAGCCTCACCACCCTCTCCCGGCTCGCGCGCGGTCTCGACGTCCCGGTCACCGCCCTCTTCCGCGGCATGGACGACGAACGCGAGGCCGTCTTCGTCCCCGCCGGGCACGGAGCCCGCATCGTCCGGCGCGGCACCCGCATCGGCCACGAGTACGCCCAACTCGGCTCCCTGCGGGGCGCGCACAAGCGGATGGACGCCCTGCTGGTCACCCTCACGGAGTCCAGCGAGGTCTTCCCGCTCTTCCAGCACGCCGGGACCGAGATCATCTACATGCTCGAAGGCGTCATGGTCTACGGCCACGGGAAGTCCAGCTACACCCTGCGCCCCGGCGACGCCCTCCAGTTCGACGGCGAGGCCCCGCACGGCCCGGAACGGCTGGTCGAGCTCCCGATCCGGTTCCTGACGGTGACGGCCTTCGGGGACAGCCCCCAGCACTGAAACCCGGCCTTAATCGGCCGCGGGGGGATTCGTAACGCACGGTGTGTCTACTGCGGTGAAACATAGTTTCTTTCCGCTGGACCTCTCTGGGGAGCGTGCGCATGGACACCGGAAGTACCGCCTGGATGCTCGCGAGCACGGCACTCGTCTGTCTGATGGTGCCTGGCCTCGCGCTCTTCTACGGGGGCATGGTCGCCGCCAAGAGCATCCTGAACATGATCATGATGACCTTCGGGTCCGTCGCCCTGGTGGGCTGCATCTGGGTGCTCTACGGCTTCTCGGCCTCCTTCGGCGACTCGGTCGCCGGCGCCGGGATCCTCGGCGACGTCACCGAGTACGCCGGCCTGAGCGGAGTGACGGCGGACGACCCGGACGCCGCCGTCCCGCTGTCGGTCTTCGCCGCCTTCCAGGCCCTCTTCGCGGCCCTCACCGCCGCCCTGATCTGCGGCGCGATCGCCGACCGCATCAAGTTCGGCGCCTGGATGGTCTTCGCCGGCATCTGGGTGACGCTGGTCTACCTGCCCGTCGCCCACTGGGTCTTCGCCTTCGACGGGAAGGACGTCGTGGGCGGCTGGATCGTCAACAGGCTCGGCGCCGTCGACTTCGCGGGCGGTACGGCCGTCCACATCAATTCGGGCGCCGCGGCCCTGGCCGTGATCCTCGTCCTCGGTAGACGCATCGGCTGGCAGAAGAAGGGAGGTCAGACGCGGCCGCACAACCTCCCCCTGGTGATGCTCGGCGCGGGCCTGCTGTGGTTCGGCTGGTTCGGCTTCAACGGCGGCTCCGCGCTGACCTCCGGCAACACCGCCTCCGTCGCCGTGCTGAACACCTTCATCGCCACCTGCTCCGCGATGCTCGGCTGGCTCCTCGTCGAGAAGCTCCGCTACGGCCACCCCACCAGCCTCGGCGCCGCGTCCGGAGCGATCGCCGGCCTCGTCGCGATCACACCGTCCTGCGGCGCGGTCTCCCCGCTCGGCGCCCTCGCCCTCGGCGCCGTCGGCGGCGCGGTGTGCGCCCTCGCGGTGGGCCTGAAGTACACGTTCGGCTACGACGACTCGCTCGACGTCGTCGGCATCCACCTCGTCGGCGGTCTCACCGGCACCCTGCTGGTCGGCGTCCTGGCCACGGCCGACGCCCCCAACGCCGTCGACGGCCTGCTCTACGGCGGCGGCCTCGGACTCCTCGGGAAGCAGGCGGTCGGAGCCCTGGCCGTACTGGCGTACTCCTTCGGCGTGACCTGGCTGATCGCCAAGGCCCTCGACAAGACGATGGGCCTGCGGGTCCGCCCCGAGGTGGAGCAGGAGGGCGTCGACGTCCACCTGCACGCGGAGAGCGCCTACGACCTCACCCACGCGCCGAGCGCGGCTGCGGCTTCCGGGCCCGTCGCCGCAGGGTAGGGCGGCCCGCCCCCGACTCGCCGAGGAGGTGGCGGCCGGGCGTGCCGGGCCTGTGCCGCGGCGCCTCGGGCGGCACCACGGCGGCGACGCCGTCCGGCCGGCGGGGGCCGGCCGGACGGCACACCCTCCTGTGCTCCCGGCCGGTCGACGGGCCTCGTCGCCCTCCGACGATCCCGTCCCGCACAGCCCCACACGTCTTCCCACCACACCCGGAGCCGGGCGTCACAACCCACGCACCGTCATCCCCGGGACGCCCGGCGGGGACGGGAACACAGCACCCTCCGTCGGAGATCACGCACGACAAGCCGCGCCGGGCGACGGATCCCGAACGCTCCGGTGTCCGCCACTCAGGCGGCGGCTTCCTCGGTCCAGATGCCCTTCGGGTGCTCGTCGACGGAGAGTCGCAGGCTGGGCTGGGCGCGGCAGCCCGGGCTGGCCCGCTCGTCCGAGGGCCAGCGGTGCTCCCGGTCGGGCCAGACCAACTGGACGAACGGGACCGGGGTCTGCCGGTAGAAGCCGACCGCCGTACCGAACAGGGGACGGTGCCAGCCGGCGTCCACCGGCTGGAGCCGGAGCTCGTACCCCTCGATGACGTCGGGGAGCAGGGTGCCCGGTTCCGTGGACGCGCCGTCGCGCAGCCGGGCGGCGGCAGCGCCGATCCAGTGCATCAGCCCGTGTACCTCCAGGCCGAACATGGCGACCTCCGGAATCCGGTACGAGTGCCACAGGCCGACGGTGAAGGCCCAGTCGGGGACTTCCCCGCCGCCACCCACGCCCACCACGTGCCAGCCGTGCTCGCGGACGTGCGCCATCTCGGAGGCCCAGTGCTTCGTCCGTTGCCGCCGGGCGCGGAGGGTCGCGGAGGCGGCGGGATCGCAGAGCAGACAGGGGCACGGAGAGGTCGCGGTCAGGTTGGTCACCAGGGTATCCAAGCAGATCAGGGCCGGTGGCCCTGTCGGGTCCGCAGCTCTGCCGGCCTCCGCCGCCAGGACCTCGACGCGGTTGCCGCCGGCCTCACCCTCGAACGGAGCTCCGGCATCGTCGAAGCCACGCCAACCGCGTCAGGGCGCCCAGGCGAGCCGGGTACGGTCGCGCCTCGTGCCGGCTGCTGAGGATCCGGATCCTCACCCGTCCCTGAGCCGGGCCGACTGCAGTCGCGAGGCCACGCCCGCCCAGCGGGCCCGGGGAAAGCCTCCATTGACGGCGTCTTCTTCGTACCAGCCTCGGCCGTCCAGCCACGTCCCGAGCCACTCGGCGAGGCTGCCTGCGTCGACGAACCACGCCCTGGACACGTCCTGGCCGCTGATCGCGTTGGGCTCGAAGAGCAGGACGGCACAACCCCTTCGGGCCATGACCACCAGGTGTCCGATCCTTCCGGAGGGATCCTGTCCAAGTACTCCTGCACGACCGAAGTCGCGGGCCGAGGCGGCCGGCACGGGGCTTGAGCGGGATTCGACCGGTGAGCGGGCGTCAGCGAGACGTCGGAGCCAGGACTCCGTTCCACTGCGGCCGTGGTCAGGGCCGGTGAGCGCATGTCGGATCGGGGTGGGACGGGTCGGCGGCGGCTTCTAGGATGTGCGGTATGGCAACACGACTTGTGCAGATCAATATGAAGGCCCAGGACGACTCCGTGCTCGGCCGGTTCTGGGCGGAGGTGCTCGGCTGGGGTATCGACAGCGAGGGACCGGGCGTCACCAACCTCGAACCCGTGGGCTTCTCCTACCCCGACCCCGTGGCCGTCTGCATCGACATCATCACCCGCCCGGAACCCAAAACGGTGAAGAACCGGGTGCACATCGATCTGGCCACCACCTCGACCGCCCATCAGGCGGAGTTGGTCGCGCGCCTGAAGGACCTCGGCGCGACGCTCGCCGACGTGGGTCAGGGTGACGTCCCCTGGACGGTCATGGCCGACCCGGAGGGCAACGAGTTCTGCGTCCTGGAGCCCCGTCCGGTCCACCAGGACACCGGGCCGATCGCCGCGGTGGTGGTCGACTGCACCGACCCACGGGAGATGGCCCGGTTCTGGGACGAGGCGATGGACTGGACGCTGCACGAGGTCACCGACGACCACGCGACCATGCGGTCCGCCAAGGGCGTCGGCCCCTACCTGAAGTTCCTCCGCACGCCCGACACCAAGAGCGTGTGGAACCGCGTCCACCTCGACGTCAGTCCCTACCGCGGTGACGACCCGGCGGAAGAGGAAGCCCGACTGCGCGCCCTGGGCGCCACGGACCCCGGTATCGACCAGTCCGCGATCTCCTGGACGATCCTGGCCGACCCGGAGGGCAACGAGTTCTGCCTCCTCAGCCCTCGCTGACCCCGGGCAACGGCCCGGAGCGGTTTCGGGGCAACGGCGCGGAGTACGTGCCGTCGGCGCATGCCACCGGGGACGGTGTCCCGGTGGCATGCGCCTTCCGACCGGGAGCCCCACGCCCGCCGGCGGAAATCCAGTGGGAGGCACCCGCTGCGCCCGGCCACAATGGCCGCATGCCACACGAAGCCGATCAGTTGCTCGCCGACCTCGACCCGCTCTCCCACCCGGAGCGGCTACGGTTCGTCGCCCGCCGGGCCCGGGAACGTGCCGTCGACGGCGGGCTCCCCGGGCTCCTGGTCGATCTGGAGCGCTCCGGTGTGTACGGCCGACGGCTGGCCGCGCTCGCCGCCTCGGTCGGCCGCGCCACCGGCTACCTCACCGAGCGGCTGACCGACCCCGACCCGGTGGTCCGCGGGTACGCCCTGCGCGCCGCCCGCACCCAGGGCTTCCCGGACGAGGCGATCGAGGCGGCCTTCACCGGCGCCTCCTGCACCCTGCGCCGACAGCTCGCCCGGGTCGTCCGGCACGGCCGCCGGCAGCGGCTCGCCGAGCGACTGGTGGGCCGTCTGCGCGCCGAATGGGGCGACGCCGAGGCCGCCCGGCTGCTGTCCGCCTGCAGCCCCGCGTTCGTCGGCCGGCCCCTGCCCGACCTCGCGCACGCCGCGCCGCTCGCACCCCTCGCCGCGCGCTTCCCGGACGAGGTCCTGGACCACCTGGAGCGGGTCCTCGCCAAGCACCCCGAGACGCTGCGGCTCGGGCAGTGGCCCGCCCTCGCCGACGCCCTCGGCACCCTCGCGCGGACCCGCCCCGAACGGGTCCTCGACCTGCTGGAGCGATTCGGCCCGGACCTCCCGCTGCGCCGTGATCAGCTGCCGTCGCTGGCCGCCGCGGACGCCGAACGCACCGTCCGCCTCCTCGCCGACCCGCGACGCGGCGCGGCAGGGCCGTACACCGTGCCGCCCACCGGCGGCACGCTGCGCCGGCTGGTGCACGCCGACCCGCCCTCGCTCCCCGCCCTCGGCCGTCACTGGCTGGCCGCGCCCCGCTGCCTCGCCGCCCTGCTGCGCGCCCTTCCTCCCGGTCGGCGCCACGCGTTCCTCGACCTCGTGTACGCCGACGCCCTCCCGAGAGAGGGCGAACTGTCTCTCCTGTTGCCGCTGTTCCCGCACGCGCGCCGCCACGGCGAGGCCCGGCGCCTGGTCGCCGCACGCCGGGCGGAGGGCCGCCCCTGGGTGCAGACCGCCCCCGCCCTGGCGTACCTGCCGACCGAGGAGGCCCAGCCGCAGCTGCGGGCCGCGCTCGCCCGCCCGGACACCGACGACCGCTGCGCCGCCTGGGCGGCCCTGTTCGCCAACGCGGCCGCCTCCGACGACCGGGCCGCCGTCCAGGACGCGCTCGCGCTGCTGCCGAGGCTGCGCAACGAGCAGGACCCGGTCCGCTTCGCGGCGCTGACCGCGCTCGCCCAGGTGCCCGCCCGGCTGCTGACCCCGGCGGCGGTGCCCGTCCTGGACGCCGCCGTGCAGGACGCGGTCGACGCCCGGGACTGCTCGTACGCGACCCGCGCCGCCCTCCAGCGGCTGGTCGCCGAGGTGCTGCGCGAGCACGCCGTCGCCGGCGGCGCCGACCTGGTCGAGTGGGCACTGCGGAGCCTGCGGAAGATCGCCGGGCAGACCGGCACGGTCGAGCTCGGCGGGCTGGAGCACCGGCTGCGGCGGGGCCAGGAGCACGCCGTGTTCGCGACCCTGCGGCCGTGGCTGGACACCATGGCCGACACCGCGCAGTACTGGCTGCTGTTCACCCTCGCCCGTTCGCTCGGCCGACGGGCCCGCGGCGTCCCCGAACTGCAGGAACTCCTCCTGCACGCCCTCCGGTTCGGACCGGACGACGCGTTCACGACGGCCGCCGCCCTGTGGCTGGACGACCCGCGCACCCGCGGCGCCCGGGTCGCCGAGATCCTCGAACTCGAACCCTCCGCCGCCGTCCTGGTGCCGGTGCGGGCCGTCCTGGCCGAGCGGCGCACCGACCTGCTCGACCCGCTGCTCGCCCCCACCCCGCCCTACGGACGGTTCCTCAAGCGGCCGCAGCGCGCGCCCCTGCCGCCCACCTGGTCGGCGAGCCGCTGGACGCCGCGCCAGTGGCGGGCCGCCGCCCGCCTGGCCGCCGCGACGGCGAGCGACCCCACCCTGCCGCTGCACGGGCGTGCCGCGGCCGTCCACGCCGCCGCCGCGATCCCGGAGCACGGCCGGGCGGTCGTCCGCGCCCAGCTGGACTGCGCCGAGGTGGTGCTCGCCGAGGCGGCGCTCGCCGCCTCGGCCCGGACGGACCGGCCCGCCGACGCGCTGGGCGACCTGCTGGCCCACGCGGGCGGCGACCGCGCCCGCGTCGCGGTGTACGCGGCCACCCGCGCCGCCCGGTTCGCCCCGCCGGACGAGCTCGCCGAACGGCTCGGCGAGCTGCTGTCCCGCGCACAGGGCAGCAAGGTGACCAGCCGCAAGGAGGCCGTCCGGCTGGCCGCCGAGCACCTGCCGCCGCGGACCGCCGCCGACCTGCTGGTCGCCGCGTACCGCGTCGAAGGCCAGCACCACGACGTACGCGCCGCGGTCGTCGCCTCCGCGACCGCCCTGCTGGACGCCGAACCCGTCTGGGACCTGCTCACCGAGGCCGCCGGGGAGGCTCCGCCCTCCGTACGCCGCGCCGTACTGCGGGCCGACCCGGTGCACCTTCCCAAGGCCCACCGGGCCCGCTACGCCCACCTGGTGGCCACCGTCGCCGCCTCGCCGGACCCGGAGGTCGCCGCGCCCGCCCTCGCCGCGTTGCCGCGGTGGGCCGCCTGGGCCCCGGAGACCGCCGACGTGGCCCGACGGGCCGTCACCGACCCGGCGAACCGCGGCGCCTGGCGGGAGGCCGCGGACGCCGTCCGCGCCCTCGCCGCCTCCGGGCTGGCGCACCCGCTCGGCGGCGCCGCCCCCGGCAGCCTGCTGCACCGCACCCTCGCCGAACTCGCCGCCGCCACAAGGACGGACGACCCCGACGCCGGGCCCGACCGGGACCTGCCCGCCCGCCGCAGGCTGGCCCACCTCACCGACCTCCCCGCCGACGACCGCCACCGGCCGCTGCTCGCCGCCGCCGCCGACCTGCTCGCGGACGAACCCGACCTGGCGGGCATCAGGACGGCCGCACTGCGCCGGCTGGTGGACCCGACGGCCGGGCCCCAGGCACTGACGGCCGCGCTCGGCGCGCTCGCCGACGTCCACCGGGGCCGGCCGGCGGCCGCCGCGCTCACCGCGCTCGCACTGCTGCACGAGCACGCCTCCGGCCCGCTGCCGCCACCGGGGACGCCTGACGCGCTGGCGCGCACTGCCCGCCGGGACGGTGACACCGGCCCGGCCGCCGGGCTGTTCGCCACGGCGCTGACGGAGGCGTTCGGGGACCGCCTCGGCTGGCCCCAGGAGTGGCGGTCCCTCCTGCGCGACCTGCGCCGCCACCCCTCGGCGGACGTCCGCGAGCGCGCCCTGGCGGCCGTCATGTACCGGGAGTGACCTACGGCCCGACCGTCCGACCGCCCGACACCCGAACGGCCGGCACACACATCGCCCCACCGGCACCCCGCGCCGGGCCCACGCGCGCGGGCCCGGCCCGGCCCACCGCCGGCCAGACCGACCAGGGGGGCGAAATGGACCGAGGCCCGAGCCCCACCGGCCCGGCAGCGGGCACGCGCTCACAGAGCCGCGGCTGCCCGCCGGTGCGTGACCCCGGTCCGATCGGGCCAATCCCGTGTCGGGGGTGGCCGAGACGGGCGGCCGGGCACCCGGATTTACCGGGAGATGTCCGTACCGGCCCGGTGCGGAGCGGTGCACGGGCTGTTGACGCTCCCGGAGCCGGGTCCGCACGATGAACCGCCCGCGCGGCCCGTCCGTGCGGGCGGGGGACCTTGGTCGATCCGGGAGGGGAACTCTTCATGCGCAAGGCACTGTCCATGACCCTGGCCGCTACGGCGCTGGCCGTCGGCGGATCGCTGGCCGGCGTGGGCTCGGCGGCCGCCGCCACCACCTCCGGCACCGACGTCGCACGGGCCGCGCAGAGCGTGAGCGGCCGCTCGATCTGTTACCGGGCCCATGTCCAGGACATCGGCTGGCAGAACTTCGTGGCCTGCAACGGCGGGGTCGCCGGGACCACCGGTCTGGCGAAGAACCTCGAAGCGCTGAACCTCGCGACTTCCGGCACGGGCGGCCTGTGCGCCCGTGCCCATGTGCGGAACATCGGCTGGATGGGCTGGGACTGCAAGCCGGACGGCGTCGACGTGTACATCGGCACCACCGGCCGGAACGCGCCGATCGAGGCGATCGAGATCAAGATCGGTACCGGCACGGTGTCGGCCAACGCGCACCTGCGCGACATCGGTTGGCAGGGCACGGTGACCAGCTCGTACATCCAGGTCGGCACCACGGGCCAGGCTCGCCCGATGGAGGCCATCGCGGTCGCCGTCTGACCTGACGCACCACGGGTCTGCCCGCGGCCCCGGACGGGAGCCGCGGGCAGACACCCGGTCAGGGGCGGGCCATTGGGCAGGGCGGCCGGTGTCAGGGGTGGCAGCGGATCCCGCCGCTGCTCGGCGCCACCAATCGCGCTGCCGACCAGCGGATCCGCACCTACGAGCTCATCGACATCCCTGCCGGCGACCTGGCGCACCGCGTCGCCACGGTGCGCTCGGTGATCGCGCAGGCCTCGCCCCGGACACCCGCGGGGTGATCCGCATCGGACCGGTTCCCTCGGCCTGCAACAGTCCGTCGCGGCCGCCCCCGTCCGGTGCCGACGGCGGATCCAGGACAGGACCCCCCGATACGGTGCTGCTCCGGCGGTGTGGCTCCAGTGGCGCGCCTCCGACGGGGTGACTGTTCGACGGGTCATGACAGGTTCGCGGCGAGGCGACACGTAGCGTGATCGGATGACCACACATCGTTCTCCCGATGTCGCCGCGCCCCCGCGGCTCGACCGGCACCGCGGCCTGGCGCCACTGTTCGTGCTGGCCCTCGCCCTGCTCACCCTCGTCGCCGCCATCACCCCCGCCGCGGCCGCGCGCCGGGCAGGTGGCCTGCTCGGAGTGAACCTCGTCAACAGCAGCGACCGTGACCTGACCTTGAATGGGCTCCAGGTCACCGACGGGTGTGCCTACACCGATCCGCCGACCAGGCTCGGCGCCCTCGGCGGGACCGGACAGTTCAACGTCGGCGTGTGCGAGGGATCCAACGGCGCGTCGGGAACCGTCAGCTACCAGGTGGGGGGTGAGAGCCAGGGCACCGTGATCACGTTCGGCTGGAACGTCCCGGCCCCGCTCGACCA
Organism: Kitasatospora sp. NPDC003701; assembly: GCF_053587085.1. Taxonomy (NCBI): domain Bacteria; kingdom Bacillati; phylum Actinomycetota; class Actinomycetes; order Kitasatosporales; family Streptomycetaceae; genus Kitasatospora; species Kitasatospora sp. NPDC003701. Next base: position 10,392 of record NZ_JBSFNM010000019.1, on the reverse strand, counting down.
GCCGAACACCTTCACCGAGACCGCGCCCACCGGCTATGTGGCGAGCCACACCGGCGGCGCCAGCAGCTTCGACCCCGTCACCTTCACGGTCGACTGCAACTCCACCACCTGCGACGGGATTCCGGACGACTGGAAGCGCAACGGCGTCACGATCAAGCCCGGCGACGGCAGCCCCGACCAGTTCATCGACCTCAAGGCGATGGGCGCCGACGTGAACAAGCCGGACATCTTCGTCCAGGTCGACTGGATGGCCGACGACACCCACAGCCACGCGATCACCAACGACGCGATCAGGAAGGTCGTCGACGCCTTCAAGAACTCCCCGTTCAACCGCCACAGCCCCACCACCGGCATCAACCTGCACGTCGACGCCGGGCCGGACAGCCTCCTCGACTTCACCAAGAACACCACTTGGGGGGCGCTCAGCAAGGCGAAGAAGCAGACCGAGGCCGCCAACCTCGGCACGGTGGACGCCGCCGGGCGCTACCTGTGGAACGACTTCAACAAGATCAAGACGGCCAAGGGCGGCTTCGTCAGCACCGGGCGGAGCTCGATCTTCCACTACGCGATCGCGGCGCACAACCTCCAGCCCGGCGTCACGTACAGCGGCATCGCGGCCGGGGTGCCGGGCAGCGACTTCATCATCAGCCTGGGGAGCTTCGACAACCGGGTCGGCAACACCAACCAGCAGGCCGGCACGCTGATGCACGAGCTGGGGCACGACCTGGGGCTGAAGCACGCCGGCAACGCCGACACGCCCAACCACCAGCCCCAGTACTTCAGCGTGATGAACTACTCCTACCAGCTCGGCGGTCTGTCGATCGGCACCACCACCGGAGTCCTGGACTACTCGCGGGCGGCGGGCTCGCTGAACGAGCCGGCGCTGAACGAGCGCCGGTTCCCGGCCAGCAGCGCCGGCTACGACGTCATGCACTGGTGCCCGAACACCAAGCAGGGATCCCGCTTCGTCACCGTCCAGGCGGGCGCCGGCCAGGTCGACTGGAACTGTGACGGCATGATCGCCCCGAACAACGTCGCGTTCGACACCAACAACGACGGGCTGCAGACCGCGCTGAACGGCCACGACGACTGGGGCAGCATCCAGCTGCGCGGCGGCTCGATCGCCCACTCGGGCGCGGCCGGGGTTCCGGCGCCCACCGAGGAGAACGAGATCACCGCCGAGGAGGCCGAGATGGAACTGCCGCTCGACGTCCTGCCGCCGGTCACCACCGCGAGCACCCGACCGCGCCCCGACCGGCACGGCGTCTACCACTCGGACGTCCTGGTCACCCTCGACGCCACCGACGACATCAGCGGTGTCGCGATGACCGACTACCGCGTCGACGGCGGCGAATGGACCCGCTACACCGGGCCGTTCACGGTCAGCGGCGACGGCCGCCACGAGGTCGGGTACCGCTCGGACGACCACGCCCAGAACGTTGAGCAGGAGCACTGCCTGGAGATCCTCATCGACTGCGACCCGCAGCACGGGGAGGGTTCCGACGGCCCCTGGGAGGGCTGAGCCGGCCGGCACCTGACGCAGGCACCCGGGCCCGGGCCACCGCGCGGTGACCCGGGCCCGCAGGCGCGAGGGTCCGCAGGCGCGAGGGTCCGCGGACGCGAGGGTACGCGGACCCGCCCGCGCGCCGAGCGGATACGGGAACAGGCCGCACAGGCACCCGCGTGCGGAGCGCGGCCGGCGGGCCTCGGAGTGGCGGCCGAGGAGTGCCCGCGCCACCGGCAGGCGGACGAGTTCAGTTGCCGTCAGGGGCGCACCCCCGCCGGGCGGGCGGTGACCACGGCCGCGTGCCGAGCTGGGGGTGGTCAACGGGGTGCGGGCGACGGGGTGCGGGCGCATCCGCCCGCGCCGTGGCGCCCGGCCGCCGATAGCGAGCAGGAGCCGGAGGTCGGCTTCCGCAGGCCCCGCAGGCTCCGCAGGTCGGCGACACGGTGTCGGATCACCTCACCGGGTGCGGGTCTGTGGTGTCACGCTCCGGCCTCCGGGGAGGTCGAGGGTCACGGTGAGGCCGCCGTCCGGGCCGGGGGAGAGCCGGAGTTCGCCGTGGTGGGCGGTGGTGACGGCGGTGACGATGGTGAGGCCGAGACCGTGGCCGCGGCGGGTGGGGTCGGTGCTGGCGGTGCGGCCCCGGGCGCGGAGGAAGGGCTCGGTGAGGGTGGCGACGGTCCCGGGGGTGAGCAGGGGGCCGGTGTTGGTGACGGTGAGCCGGACGCGGTCGGGGCGGTCGGGGTGGGGGCCGGTGGTGACGGTGACGGTGCCGCCGGTGGGGTGGTTGTGGCGGAGGGCGTTGTGGAGGAGGTTGAGCGCGGCCTGGCGGAGGAGGACCGGATTGCCGGTGGTGGGCGCGGGGCCGAGCGAGGCGGTGACGGTGGTGCCGTGGGTGCGGGCCTCGTCCCGGACGGTGGCCAGGGCCTCCCGGGTGGCGGCGGCCAGGTCGGTCGGGACGAGCTCGGGCGGGGTCTGGTCGAGGGCGGCGAGTTGGAGCAGGGCCTCGCTGATCTCGATGCCGCGCTGGTTGGTGTCCTGGAGGCGGGTGACCAGGCGGCCCCAGTCCTGGCCGGCCGGGTCGGCGGCGGCGACCTGGAGCATGGTGCGGGTGATGGCCAGCGGGGTGCGCAGCTCGTGGGAGGCGTTGGCGGCGAACCGCTGCTGCGCCTCGAAGGAGCGCTGGAGGCGTTCCAGCATGTCGTCGAAGGCGTCGGAGAGCTCGGTGAACTCGTCCCGGGGCCCGCGCAGCGCGACCCGGTGCTCCAGGGCCCCGTCGGCGGCCCGCCGCGCGGCACCGGTGAGGTCCTGGAGCGGCTGCAGGACGCGCCCGGCGATGAACCAGCCGCCGGTGAGGCCGACGGCCGTCATCAGGGCCAGGGCGAAGCCACCCGCCCGGAGGAGGGAGTCGAGGATCTCCTGGCGCGACGGTGCGTCCGAGCGGTAGCGCGGGTTGGAGGAGGTCAGCGGGTAGTTGGGGACGTATTTCATGGCGACGTAGATCACGGCCAGCGACAGCGCCCCGGCGGCCAGCGTGAAGAGCGTGTAGCTGAGCGTCAGCCGCATCCGGGCCGTCAGGCGCCGCGGCCGGGGCCGGCCGCCGGCGGGCGGGTTCACCGGGTGCCCCCGTCTTCGGGGGCCGGCTCGCCGAAGCGGTAGCCGACGCCGGGGACGGTGTGGATGACCCACGGGTCGCCGAGGCGTTTGCGCAGGCTGGAGATGGTGATCCGGACGGCGTTGGTGAAGGGGTCGGCGTTCTCGTCCCAGGCCCGTTCCAGCAGCTCCTCGGCGCTGATGACGCCGCCGCGCGCGGCCATCAGGACCTCCAGGACGGCGAACTGCTTGCGGGAGAGCGCCACGTAGCGCCCGTCGCGGTAGACCTCGCGGCGGAACGGGTCCAGTCGCAGGCCGGCCTGCTCCAGGACCGGCGGGGCGGACTGCGCCGGGCGGCGGGCCAGGGCGCGCAGCCGGACGACGAGTTCGGCGAGGTCGAAGGGCTTGGTCAGGTAGTCGTCGGCGCCGAGCTCGAAGCCGTCGACCTTGTCGCCCAGGCGGGCGGCGGCGGTGAGCATCAGGACCCGGCAGCCGAGCCCGCGCTCGACGATGGTCCGGCAGACCTCGTCCCCGTGCGTGCCGGGGATGTCCCGGTCGAGGACGACGACGTCGTACGTGTGGACGGCGAGCCGCTCGAGCGCGGCATCGCCGTCGCCCACCACGTCGGCGGCGATCGCCTCCAGCCGCAGTCCGGCCTGGACCGCCTCGGCGAGGTAGATCTCGTCCTCCACCACCAGGACCCGCACGTGCCGTTCTCCCGTCTGTGCCCCCTCACGTCCGCCGACGGCGGTCGTTCGTCCCCCATTGGACCCCATCGGGCGTATCGAAAACGTATCGGCCCGCGCGAACACGCTCGCAACATCGCCCCCCTTCGAATGGCTCCCGGCAACGCACCGACGACAACGGGAGGCTGGGATGGACGCGGAGCTCAGGGAGCTCAGGGAGCTGGCGGAGCGCACGGAGGGGCCGGCGGTCGGCCGGCGGCGGCGCCGCGGGCGGCTGGTCACGGGCGCCGTCGCGGTCGCGGTGCTGGTCCCGGCGGCGGTGTGGGCGGCCGGCTCGGGGACGGCCGGTCTGCGCGGGATCACGGCGATGATCAACGGTGAGGGGCCGGGGGCGGAGGACGGGGCGATCCCCGGGGGGACGAGGCTGAGCCCCTTCGACACCGACGCCCCGGCCGTCCGCAAGCTCGACGCTCAGCTTCTGGCGGCCCTGCAGCAGGCCACCGTCGACGCCCGCGCCAAGGGCATCGAGATCACCGTCACCTCCGGCTGGCGCAGCCGGGACTACCAACAGGAGCTGCTGGACCGCGCGGTGGTCGAGCACGGGACTCTGGAGCGGGCCCGGCGGTTCGTCAACGTGCCGGACGCCTCCACCCACGTGGCGGGCAAGGCGGTGGACGTAGGCCCGACGGACGCGGCGTACTGGATGGCTCAGTACGGCCCCCGGTACGGGCTGTGTCAGGTGTACTCCAACGAGGTCTGGCACTACGAGCTGCTCACCACCCCGGGCGGGACCTGCCCGGCGCAGCTGCCGGACGCGGCCGGATGACGGCGGACCCGGTCCCGGTGCTCACCCGGACGGCCGACGTCCCCGGGGTCGACGCCCCTGGGGTCGACGTCCCTGAGGCCGACGTCTCCGGGGCTGGAGCCCCTGACGCCGACGCCCCTGAGGCCGACGCCCCTGACACCGACGCCCCTGACACCGACGCCCCTGAGGCCGGCATGCCCAAACCCACGACGCCGAAGGCCGGTTGGCGGCGGGGACGGGGTCCGGCCGGGCTCGGACTCCTGGCCGCGCTCGCCCTCGCCGGGCACCGGCAGCTGCCCGACCTGGGCATCGGCCTGCGGAGCCTGTGGGAGAGCCTGCTGCCGTGGAGCGCGGTGCCGGCGGCGGGCCTGCTGCTCTGGTCGGCCGTGCGCCGGGCCCCGGTGGCGGCCTGCGCCGGCGGGGTGCTGGTGGCGGTCTGGGCGGTACTGTTCGGCCCGCTGCTGATGGCGGGTGAGGGCCGGCAGGCCGGGGACGGCCTGACGGTGGTGACCCACAACGTGCACGCCGACAACCGGGATCCGGCCGGTACCGCCCGCGCCCTGCTGGCCGCCCACCCGGACCTGGTCGCGCTGGAGGAGGTGAGCACGACGGCGTGGTCCGCGTACCAGGACGTGCTCGGCGCCGAGCTGCCCCACCACATCCGCTCCGGCACCGTCGGCCTGTGGAGCCGCTACCCGCTGGCGGAGGCCGGGCGGCTGGTCATCGACCCGGGCTGGAACCGCTCACTGCGGGCCGAAGTCCTCTCCCCGATCGGCCCGTTGGCGGTCTACGTGGCCCACCTCGGGTCGGTCCGGCCGACCTTCACGGGTTTCGCCACCTCCCACCGCGACCGCAACCTCGCGGCGCTCGGCAGTGCCCTGGACGCGGAGCCCCTGCGCCGGGTGCTGCTGCTGGGAGACCTCAACGCCGCCACCGACGACCACGCCCTGGCCCCGCTCACCGACCGGCTGACCCTTGCCCGCGGCGGCTTCGGCTTCACCTGGCCCGCTGCCCTCCCGCTCGCCCGCATCGACCACGTCCTGACCCGCGATCTGTCCGCCACCACCTGGACCCTGCCTGCCACGGCCAGCGACCACCTTCCCCTGGCGGGGAGGATCCGGGCCTGAAGCACGCGCAGGAGGCCTTGTGGGTGGGCAGGCCGGAGTCTGGTCCGACCTGCCGGTTCGCGTCGCTCGGGTGAGGTCGTGCAGATGGTCGACGGCCTGCACGGCGCGGTGCAGGGCCGTCGCCCTGCGCGCGGCAGTCGCGGAGGGCTAGCCGGTGGTCGTGCCCGTGAAAGGCGGCGACCACGCCCTGACAACCGGCCATACATGGCCGGTGCTCTGACCTGTGCAGTTGTCCCGCGGCACGTCAGCATCGACAGCGGACGACCGGTTCCGCAGCCCCGGCGTCGCTGTGCGCGGTCGGCCGGGCTGCCCCGTTCGCGACCTCCGTGCGCGGACGTGAGGGAGGGGAAGTCCGATGGCGGTCCTGCTGCCGGGCGACGTGGTGGCCGACGAGTCGGGCTTGCGCCGGACCGGCGACAGCTGGGGGACAAGGTGGCGTCGCTGTGCGAGGGACCGCGGGCGGAGCCGATGGTCGCGGCCGAGCTCCGGCCGGCCGTGCCGGGCATCCGGTCCGAGCGCTACCGCCGTGATGGTCGCGGTGCTCCCCTCCCCGTCTCGTGCCACCGATGAACAGCGCCGACCCGAACCCCGTGACGAAAAGGACACCATGACGGACCACGACGGGAACCAGGACCCCGCTACGCCGACACCGCCCGACTGGTCGCAGACGCCACGCGCGGTGCCGCCACGGCCCGGCCACAGCGGTGCCGCGCCATCAGCCCCGGTCGGATCGGCGTCCGCCACGTCCTCTGCCGTGGCGCCGTCCGCCCTCGCGCCGCCGGCGCAACCGCCGGGCCGGGGCACACCGCAACCCCCGTCGGCTGCTGCGCAACCGGGTGCCGGGCCGGGCGCGCAGCCTCCATCGGGGGCGGCGGCGCCGTCCGGGGTGCGGGCAGCACGTCGGGGAGGCGGGGTGCTGCGCCACTGGCCGCTGCTCGTGGCCGCGTTCCTCCCCTGCCTCGTGCTGGCCGGCATCGGGTGGTGGGTGTGGCCGCAGCAGCCCACGGGACTTGCGCCGCACGTGGCCGCTGGGACGGTCCAGGCGCAGCTCCTCAGCGCTGACAGCGTCAGCCGGCTGGCCGGGACGACGGTGGTCGCCGGCCCCCGGTCGGACCGGCCCCACGCCCCGCTCGACGCGGCGCCGTCGGAGTGCGCCGTCGCGGCGGGGCCGACGACGCAGGCGGTCTACGGGCAGGCGTGGAAGGCGTTCCTGTCGGCGACCGACCAGGACTCCGCGCGCACCGGCGGGTACACCGTGAACCAGGTGCTCGGCGTCTTCCCGGAGGCTGAGAAGGCCGGCGCCGCTTTCCAGACGCTCACCGAGGGCCTGGCCAAGTGCCCGTCGGCCACGGTCACCGGTCAGGCCGGCCGCAGCTCGAAGTGGGTCTACACGGTGCGCCCCACCACTGAGGTCGCCGTGGCGTGGACCGCGGCGCAGGACGGTAGCGCGGGCTGGGCCTGCTATCACCAGGCGTGGGTGAAAGGCACGAGCCTGGTGCAGGTCTCCGTGTGCCAGGCGGGTGACGGCGAGGCGACCAGTTGGAAGGTGGCCGACGAGCTCACCAAGAAGGTGACCGGATGACCGCGCACCCGTTCAGGCCGGCTGCCCGCCCCCGGCGGGCTGTGGGGCGTGCCGTCGCCCTGGTGCTGGCGCTCCTGCTGCCGGTCGTCGGCACGGCGGCAGCGACGAGGGCTGCCGCCGACACGCCGGTCATGGCCCCGCCCGACACCGTGGCCGCCCTGTCCCAGTCCAGGGACGTCGCGGCCGTCGCCCCGGCACTCGCCCAGAAGGTCGAGGCACAGAAGCGGACGGAAGCCGAAATCGAGCAGATGGTGAGGGAGGTGGTTGCCGAGGCCGAGCGGATCACCAAGGAATCCGCCGAGGTGGAGAGCGCCGATGCCGCGCTCTCGGCCAAGGCCGCTGCGGTGAACAGGGAGATCGACGCCCACAACGCGCGCGCGAGGACGCTGAGCGGCAAGATCGACGCCCACAACGCGGCCAAGCCTCCTGCCGATCAGGCTGCTGCGGTCGGCCGCTACAACGCCGAAGCTGCCCAGCTGGAGGCCGAACAGAGCCAGGTGCAGGCCGAGGAGGCCAAGTTACAGGGCCAGGAGGGCGAGGTCAGGCAGCAGGAGGAGCAGCTCAACTCGCGTAAGTCCCAGGTCAACGCCGCTTCCAGGACCAACGCAGAGAAGGCCTCCACGGCCAGGGCCAGGACCCAGCAGCTCCAGCTCCAGACCCAGCAACTGCTCCAGGAAATGGCGGAGGTCTTCCAGAGCTTGGCCCGGACCCCGCCCGATCCGGCGGTGGCGATGGATCAGGGCGGCGACGCGCCCGCGCCGCTGGAGCGCAATGACGAGGCCCGGGGCCTGGGTACTGACATTGCCGACAGCCCCTATCGGCAGCCGCAGACCTCCGCCATGAAGCAGTACGGCCGGCAGACCGGTACGACCGTCGACACGCGGCCGGGGACGGCGTACCTGACGCCCGAAGCCGTCAGGCGGCTGCCGGCCGCGCAGGCGGCCATGCTCACGAGCCCCGCAGTCACCTTCGACGGGCTGGCCCGCAAGCCCAGCGGGCACTACACGGCACTACGGGTCCAGGCGCCCGCACCCCCGGCACCGGCACCGGCACCGGCACCCACCACTACCGCATCCCCGGCACCGACCCCGGCACCGGCCCCGGCTCCCGCTCCGGCTCCGGCTCCCGCCCCGGTACCGGCTCCCGTTCTGGCCCCGGAGGTCTTCGAATCCGGCGGGGTCGTCGCGTACCGCGACGGTGAACCGGTCACCCTCGACGGGATCACGACGGTTCAGGAAGTACCCGCCTCCCCGGAGCCCGCTCCGGTACCCAGCAACCCGGGCTCCGGGGAGGACGCCAACCGGCGCGTCCCCACCTGCGAGGATCTGGAGCCGCCGGGGGCTGTATCCCTGAGCGGCGGCGGGTGGGTCAGCTACGTGCCGGCGGACGGTCAGGGCCGCAACCAGGGAGTCAACGCCTGTCTCAAAGGCACGCCCGCCTCCAGCAGGGGGCAAGCCGCGGCAGGCGACATCCCGGGCTGGAACGATGCCAAGGCGCGGGCGGCCGCCCTCGGGTTCACTTCGGATTCTGACATCGCCCGCTGCCACTCCGTACCGCGCATGGCCGGCGGAACAGCGGATCAGCGGAACCTGACGCCGTGCTTCCAGCAGGGGGCCAACACCAACCAGCGAACCGGCGGCACGATCACCAACAGCATGCGGACCTTCGAGACCAGAGCCGAGAAGGTCATGGGCCGGGGCCCTGTGCTGTACAACGTGTTTCCGCAGTACAACGGCCTCAGCAGCACTGTTCCGAACGGGTGGGCGATGTCGCTCTACGCCTGGGACGCCACCACCGGGTCGACCACGGACTCCGCCCGGACATTCGTGGACAACCGCAGGTACGGCCCGAACGGATTGGTGTACCTGGGCAACTAGCCTCGGGCGAGCACGGACGACTGATGGGAGTGGACGTGAGCATTGAGAAGATGCTGGACCGGCTCGGCTCGGTGATCGGGCCGCCTCCGGACGGGGTGGTCCCCGTCCCGTGGGAGCTCGGACCCGAGGTGCTCGGTTTTCAACTGCCCGCGGACTACCGGGCGTTCGCTGACCGGTACGGGATGATCAGCATCAGCGACGAGCTGCACATCTACACGCCATCGGCAGCGCCCAGTCCCAAGACCGGGGAGCCACCCGGCTTCGCCGGATTCCTGTACGGCACGACGGACCCCTACGGCTACTGTGCCTGGCTGGCCCAGGCCTACCGGGAGGGGGACTACGACGAGTGCCCGTATCCGCTGTTCCCGGCCGAGGGAGGGTTGCTGAAGTGGGGCAACAACTACAACTCCGACCACTTCTTCTGGCTGATGCGGGGCCCGGACCCGGACCGGTGGCCGGTCGCCGCCAAGTTCCACTCGATGCGGGAGTGGGACCTCTTCGAGGGCGGGTTCCTGGAGTTCCTGCTGGCGGCGGTGACGGAACAGTATCCCTACCACGGGGACGTCGTTCCCGGCGCGATCAAGCAGGTCGATGACGGCCGTGCCTATCGCTTTCGGGGTGACTGGTCGAGGAACCTTCGGCAGTGAGCCCGAGCCGCCGCACCAGGCACCGGCCGCCGCGTCGAGGAGCAGCCGCTGGAAACGGGCAGGGCGCATGGGTGTCCTCGGGGAGGGTCCCTGGTCCACGGTGTTCGGCCGGTTTCGGGTCTGGCGGGACGCCGGCGTGTTCAGCGCCCTGCTCGAAGGCCTGATCGCCGAGGCCGAGCGCGAGGGAAAGACTGACCTGTCGCTGGTCAGCGTCGACTCCACGACCGTCCGCGCCCACCACGACGCCGCCGGGATGCTCGTGGACGAGGAGCTCATGCAGGCCCTGGAGGAGGCCGCGCGCGAGCAGGAGGCGGCCCGGCAAAAGGGGGCGAGTCGCAGGAACAGAACGGACAGGGCGAACGCAGACGGGTCCGATTGCGACGCAAGCTTCGTCTGAAGCAGGCCCTGCTCGGCAGGTCACGGGGTGGGCTGACCAGCAAGGTCCATCTCGCCGCCGACCGCAGGTGCCGTCCACCGGTGCTCGTCCTGACCGCGGGACAGGCCGGCGACAGCCCGCAGTTCGTCCCCGTCCTCACCAAAGTGCGCGTGCGCCTTCCCGCCGGCCGGCCTC